>JAJFFE010000152.1 GCA_021776775.1 Planctomycetota bacterium
AGGCGAAAAAAGCATCCCGAAAAAGTTGCAGGTGGGCGACCCAGATTCGGAGCCGTCGGCCTCGCCAGCCGGCGTCCTCCGCAAATTCAACTCGCTCGCACTCTTCCACGTGGCGACTCACGCCGCCCAATCAACCCTTTAGGCCTCCGAGATCCCCACCCCGGAAGCCACCCGTTCGTTACGCTGGCGCTTCCATCGGAGCTTTGAACTCCTCCAGTTCCGCCGACGAAACGAAGATGAGACAGTTGTCACGATCGCGGAACAACCACCCCTCGACACCGTCCTTCGTCCAGCTTTCGACCGGAACGATCTCTCGGCATCGGGCGTAGCGGTTAAGACATTCCGCCATGCCAGTCCCCCATCCTTTGTTGAACAGCCCACCTGCATTTATGGCTCTGCTCAGAAGTCCCTTTATCCCGATCCGCTTGGAACTGTCAAGATCCCCGCTCGTCCCGTTTTCACTGCACCCCGAATCCGTGACGACGCAATCGAGGATGAGCAGTCGAAGTCAACGGATCCGTCCACGATCCGACCAGCGCTCGCCAAGCTGATATCCGATATCCACTTGCGGGGCGATTCGTTAGCGCGACGCGATTGCAGGGCAGGTCACGAGCGGTACCCTTGTTGGTGCACGGTGCTTCTTGCGCACAGGTTTCTTGCGCACGCGGCTTCACCGCTCGAACCGTCGAGCGCTAACCGCCGAGCTAACTGAAAGGCGCGCTCCACTCATGGCCGAGCTCACACCGCTTCCTACACCGTCGAACTGTCGACAGCAGGCGTTTGAGCTACTCGCTGCGCATGTCCCGCGGCTGGAGAGTTCGCAGGCGCTATTGACCGCGTGCCTGGCGATCTCGATGCACGAACTGACCGACCTCGACCCGTCGTACGTCGAAGGTCGGCTGCAGAGTTTGGCCGACCGCATTCTTTCGCGCGGCGGTGGCTGCTCGGACCGCGCACTCCTCTCACATGCCCACGACGTCTTGTTCGACGAGGAAGACCTGAAGGGCAACGAAGAGCAGTACTACAACTCCCACAATAGCTACGTTTCGAGGGTCCTCGAGACACGCCGCGGATTGCCGATCACACTCTGTTTGATTTACAAGAACGTGCTCGAACGGGTGGGTTTCGAGGTGTGTGGAGTCAACGCGCCCGGCCATTTCCTGGTGGCGGTCGAGATGAACGAGCGCCCCACCATCGTCGACCCCTTCTTCGGTGGACGACCACTCGGCGAGAGCGAGGCGATCGCCCGTATCGAAGAAATGACACAGGTCAAGATTCCGCGGGGAGAGCGTATTCTCAAGCCAGCCAGCCACCGCCAGTGGCTGGCACGGATGCTCAGCAACCTCGAGCACATCTTCTATCACACCCAAGAACGCGAGAACTTGGCGGCCATGCTCGAGCTGCGCTCGTTGCTACCCAAGTAGACACTAGAGGTGCGGCCGGTTCAGTCGACTCGGATGTTGCCGTTGTGAGTCTCGACGCTGAGTTTCGAACCACCGGCGCCGAGCACCCCGGAGTAACTGCGCTTCTTGGAGTGCACGGTTCGAAAGTTCTCCGAGACGTCGATGCCGCCGTTGTGAGTCTCGCAATTCACTTCGGTATCACGATCCGACACCATGTCGACGGTGATCGACCCGTTGTGACTGACGAGCTTTCCTGACAGCGCACCGGTTCCGTCGACGCGTACCGTGACCTTGCCATTGTGGGTGCGCAGGTTGATCTCGCTGGAGCGACCGCTGGCTTCAATCGATCCGTTGTGCGTGTGAGCGTTCCACGCGCCGCTGCACTCCTCCAGCTTGATCTGACCGTTGTGCGTCGTCAGCTCCACATCCGCGCGGATCCGTTGGGCGACAACCTTGCCGTTATGGGTGAGCACTTTGGTCGGGGCGCCAGCGGGTTGGGTCACCGTAAAGCTCACTTGCACTCCCCACCCGGATCGCTTGCCCGGCAGGTTGTACTTCGCGACCAGAACGCCGTCCTTCTCGACCACGATCAGTTCCAGATTCGCTAGGCAGTCGGCGGCGTCCGCTTCGTCGATGCCCCCGGCGCGAATGGTCGCTTCCACGACAGCTTCGTCGCCATCCGCCGCGGAGAGGTGAACTTTGCCGTTGTGTGTCGTGACATCTACCGACTTTACGCTCGCCGCCGGGAACCGAAAGGTGCGCTGAGACTCAGTCCAGACCTTCGGCCCGATGGAACACGCCACGGTGGTCGTCGCGAGCAGGGCCGCAACAGTTGACAGGATCGAACGATGCATGATTGAAGTCTCCACTTCGGCTTGCCTGAAATCCTCGTCGGATTCTCGACACCGGGCGATACGATGCAACCTCAGAACAACAAAGGTGTTGTAAAGTCCGCCACCGCAGTTTTTTGGCTTTCGAGTTGGCCCGTTGCAACTATAATGGTCGCGGCTCTGGATTCCGAAATCTGTTCACCCAAAAGCACCCGGTTTGCGACGCGACTTTTACAGTCGTCATAGCGGCAAGCTTCGATCACGTGGCCTGTCGACTCCCGAAGGGTGCTTCGGTGCACTATCTCGGCTTCACGGCTCACGGTTCCGTACCAGCGGGACCTATCGCCAATGGTTACGGGCGCGCTTCGCACCGTGACGAGGAGGAGAAAAAGTATGGCTTCCGCGCTTACAACTTTGCCGACGACTCGAACCGTTCGTTGGTTGAGTGTTGGACTGCTCGCGTGTTTCATTGCCCTGGTGACGAGTCGAGCCGACGCACAAGACTACTCGTTGGCCATCATTGATACCGAAGTGTTGCCGGGAACGTCGTTCGTGCTCCCCATCGAAGGAACGTGGGGCGATGACGTCGATGGATTCACGATTGCCTTGAGCTTCGAACCTAACCCGCCGATCGACAATTTCGACCTCAGCGTCGACAACACCCTGGTTGGCGAGCTCGATCCGGACTTCATCATCTTCAACTTGTTCTTAGATCAAGGCGAAGCGATTTACGCCGTCCTGTTCGACGCCGTGCCCCCGTTCGAGGGCGATACCTTGCCGCCGGTTGGTTTCCCCCTGTTGATCGCGGAGCTCACCGGTTCCATCGCGGAAGGCTTGCCGGATCAAGACATCGACTTTTCTTTCACGGACGGAGTCGGCACCCCACCCCAGGACAACATCTTTGTGGTCGATTTCGAATCGGTGCTGGTCACCGATCGCACGAATGGACGCGTCGAAGTCCGCACGCCTCCGCCACCGACCGCCCCGTTCTTCCTCCGTGGTGACGTGAACATGGATGTGCTCATCGACCTCGCCGATGTGATCTTCCACCTCAACTACACGTTCGGTAGTGGAGAGTTACCCGGTTGCCTCGACGCCGGAGACGCCAACGACGACGGACACTCGGACGTCAGTGATGCGATCTACTTGCTCGATCACTTGTTTTCCGAAGGTCCGAATCCGTGGCCGCCGTTCCCGGCTCCGGGAGCGGACTGGACACCGGATCCCATCGACTGCGAGAATCCGCTGTACTACGGCGCCATTTGAAGCGCTTTTGACAGACCGATCAGCGGAATCGAATTCGTCCCATTGACTGAGCAGCGACCGTCGTGACTCAGGACCTGCCAACCGCTCGCCGCGAGGATCCCGCTTCCGGGTCTCCTCGCGCCGAGCGGTTTGTTCTTGCTAGCTTGGGCTTAGTGCTGGTTTCGAATTGTGCCTCGCTCTTCAACTTCCTGTTTCAGTGGATCGCCGCGCACCACCTCAGCCCCAGCGACTACGGCTCGCTCGGCGCCCTTCTCGCCCTGATCACGTATCTATCCATGCCCGGACAAGCGATCCAATTGGTCGCGGCACGCCGGGGCTCGCAGGCGCTCTCGAGGGGCGGCGTCTCCCAACTGCCGATCCTCCAGCGAGCGTTGTTGCGGTACGTCATCGTGTTTGCAGTGGTCTTTGCCGGCATCGCCACGTGTGGGGCGCCGCTCTTGCGTGATGCGTTTCACTTCTCGTCGACCACCGAGCCACTGCTCGCAGTCGCGGTCGCCGTCGTCAGTCTGTTCTTCTTTCTGTCGCTGGGAGTTCTGCAGGCGGGCCAACGCTTCCGTCGATTCGGTCTCTGCCACGCCGCGTTGGCAGCCGGCAAGCTGACACTCGGAGGCGGCGCGGCCGCGCTCGGGGCAGGCCTAAAGACGATCGCGGTCACCTTGATCGTCGCTCCGTCCGCCATCGCACTCTCGCTCCTCCGTACGCGAGCCAGTGCCCCACCCACGGACGGTGCCCCACTCACGGACGGTGTCGCCGACGTCGCGGTACCGACGCCCCGGTCGTTTCTCCGGGAAGGGATTCCCATCGCGTTGACCTTTGGTGGATTCGCGGCCTTTCTCCACCTCGATATCGGGTTCGTTCAGCATTACTACGGAGGTGACGAGCGACCATACGCCGGCGTCTACAACGCGGCGTGTACGTTGGGACGGGCCGCCCTCCACATTCCGACTGCGATCACCGCGGTGACCTTTGCCGGCGTGAGTCGAGCCGCGGCAGAGGGTCGGGACACCCGGCCATACCTCTACAAGAGCCTGGCGATCCACTGCGTCTTGTCGATCGCGGTGGTCGTCCCCGTCGGGTTCTTCGCTCCGCATTTGCTCGAACTCTACGCGGGAGACGATCGATACGTAGCGGCCGCTCCACTTCTACGGGTGTACCTGCTGCCCATGGTTCTCCTCGGCGTCGTCTCGATCTTTATCAACGACTCCTTCGCCCGCGATCGCCGCCAAGCCGGCTGGATCGTTGGCGTGGGTATCGTCGTTTTGATCGCTCTGTTCTCGCGTCCGCCGGACGTCGCCGCTACAACCGGTGCCGACGCCACCTGGATCGTGACTCGACTCACCTGGGTCTCGATCGCGATGGTGAGCATCTTCTTGTTCGGCCTGGCGCGCCGATCACCGTCTCGAATCGCTGCCCAAGCCCGCCCCGGGGATCAAGAATCGTGAATGAAACCGAACGTTCCGCCTCCGCCGCCCCCCACGGAATCGCCTCTTCAAAATCTGCGCGGGTAGCGTTGTGGACTGGAGCGGCGGTGTCGCTCGGCCTTTCGCTGATCCCGTTTGGAGACACGATCGGCTATCCGCTGGTCCTGATTTCAACGGTCGCCCACGAACTTGGGCACGGGATAACCGCGCTCTTTTTGGGAGGAACGCTCGAGCAAATCGTGGTCTACCGTACGGCAGGCGGTGTGACGAACTACTCGATCGTTCCGGGCTGGAGGGTTGCGATCGTTGCGGCAGGTGGGTTGATTGGACCGTCGGTTACGGCGGCGCTCTGTTTTCGGTTTGCGCGGACCCCGTTTGGTGCAAAGGCCATCGCATGTTTCTTTGCGCTGGTCCTCGTGTGGGTTGTGTTGTTCGTGGGCGCGTCGAATCCCCACGCGGTGAGCACTATCGACCGCTGGTTCGCCCCTGCATTCATGTCGCTGTTGGCCGTCTTCCTCGTCGGTCTCGTCCTTCGCGGCAATGAGACGTTCTGTCAGTTTGCCGTGATCTTTCTGGCGATCCAGCTGGCGGTCAGTGTGTTCACTCGCGCGGACTATCTGTTCACGCGGTCGGTCAACGGACGTCCCAATTCGGCGTCAGACGTGGAACAAATAGCCCAGCAACTATTCTTGCCGTACTGGTTCTGGGGAATCGTCTGCGGTGGGCTATCGATCGCGATCTTGGCGTACGGGCTGTCTCCGTATTGGGGACGTACTGCGCGTACTTCGAGTCCGCAGAAAAGTGCGGGGCCGAACGGTTCGTGAAGCGACTCAGCGCCCCTTGAACAGGTCGAGGAATCGATCTTCGTAGTCCCGAAACGCGCCGAGTCGATCGAGTTCATCTTTGAGGTCGGCCGCCTTGGCGCGATCTTTCCGCGCCTCGCGAAACATCGATTCGATGCGCAGAGAGTCTTCCGGCGTCATGTCGTCGAGATCGCCGTCGCCTTCGAAGAGAAAATCTGACAGCGCGAGTTCTTCGACCGCGGTTTCATCGAGGATAGGATCGGGATCGTTTCCGCTGGACAAGCCGCCGACGTTCATGCGGTCGAGGAGATCGACCAGCCGTTTCTCGAGCGACCGGGCTTGGACTGCGAGGCTATCGAGTTCCACCGAAACGCCCACCATGCGCGAGAAGACTTCCAACACCGCGATGGACGCCTTCGGGTTGGGCACGCTGACTGAGTAGAACGGAATCTCGCCGAGCAAGCAGATCGCTTCGATGCCAAGGTCCGCGGCGGCAGCCAGCATGACGCCATTGAGGCCGCTGATCTGTCCATCGCGGAGGATCTCAACCCCTTCGACCGTCAGTTCGTCGAACAACGTGTATTCGTTGGTCACACCGAGTACTCGTGGATCACTCGAGGGGTGAATCTGCGTCGCCATGGCCGCAAAGGTGATCGAACGCCGCACGCCGTACTGCCGGCACAACGAGAGCACGTGTCGGCAGAGTTCGAAGCCGCGCCGGTTGGGCTGCGCCTCAGCGATACTGATCAGCAGATCTTTGCCCGACCCGGGATTCTTCCAACCGTAGAGCGTGCACTTTGGTATCCACCCTCGGCGAGCGACGCCCCGCTGTATCTCGACTTTCTCGACTTCGAAGAAATCTTCGACGGGAAGATCGAGGATTCGTTCGGCGCCGAGAGTCTCGACGAGGTGAGATCCGGCGGCTAGGGCGACCTTGCCCATTCCGGGCCAGATCGAGACGAGATAAGGATCGACGAGCGCTTCGCGCATCTTCAACACAACCCCGGTTTGTACCGGGTCCTCTTCGTTGGATTGCTCGAGCCTGGAGTCAAGAATCCGATACGACGTGCCAGCGCTGCTCCGCTGCCACCCAGACTCTCAAACTTCCGACTTTGTGTACGTGCCGCCAGGACCGAACGGTCGGCAGCAGTGGTTGGGCTCCGGAATCATAAGGTGCTATTCCACCTCGAGTACAGCGATTGTCGTCGATTCGAGTCCGGTGCTTCGCGTAAAGTCGGTGTGATCGCCGGGGTCGGGATTTCTCAACGACCGACCTTGGCAAGAGGGGGCAGCGCCCGTCGAGAAGCGGCGGGTGCGGCCAGCGAATCATGAGAAAACGCAACCGACACGAACAGGAGTGGATGTGCTCATTGGAGTGATTTCGGACACGCACGACCTTCTTCGCCCGGAGGCGGTGGCCGCGCTGGAGGGAGTCGATGAAATCGTGCACGTCGGCGACGTCTGCAACGGGTCGATTCTCGATGATCTTCGTAAGATCGCCCCGCTGCACTGCGTGCTCGGCAACTGTGACGCGGGGCCGTGGACCGACGGTCTCCCACTCAGCGACACAATTCGATTCGACGAGGTGGTCGTTCACGCACGGCACATTCGAGAGCAACTCGATCTCGATCCCGCCGTCGCTGGCATCTCCATCGTCTTCAACGGACACACGCACGAACCGGCGATGTCGGAAGTCGGCGGCGTGACGTACTTCAACCCCGGGTCTGCCGGTCCGACGAGGTTTTCGTTGCCGATCGCGATGGGTTTTCTAGAAGTCGACGGTGCCGACTTCGAACTCCGCTGGAAGCATTTCTAGAGGCCGGGATCGTCATTCAGCGTGAGCTAACGGCGCGGTCTCGGCTGTTTCTGCCGACGTCGGCTGCTCGAGAGGCTCGCAATCAAAAGCTGGTGCGCCGGAGAACGAACCGCGGCAGCCAACGAATGACAGCCATGATCCATCGCCAAACTGGCGGTGCGTACGCGACGCGACTGCCGCGATCTATGGCTCGCACCACGGCGCGCGCAGCGTCGTCGACTTCCGCGGCAAACGGAGGCTCGGGAAGCCCTGCCGTCATACCCGTGCGGACGAATCCTGGCTTCACCGTGATGACACGAAGTCCTTGCTGCGCGTATCGGAGATCGAGGCCCTCGAGGTAGTGCGCCAAGCCCGCCTTGGTGGCGCCGTAGAGCGATACCGGCTTTCGAGCACGATCCCCCGCCACCGATCCAATGACGCAGAGGCGACCGCCTCCCTCGGCGAGTAGACGGCTGCGAACCGCTTCGCAAAATACGATCGTGCCGGTGAAGTTCACATCGGCGATTGCGGCAAACCGTTCGGGATCCGACTCCATCCGATCTTGCGCTTCGTAGAGCCCCGCGGTGACGACAACGGCGTCGACCTGACCGAGTGAGCCCCACGCCGCCTCGAGGGCGGGAGCGAACGATGATCGATCGGCGAGATCACAGTGCGCAACTCCGACGGTTTGGCCCCCGGGTGACTGTGCCTCCAAATCATGTGCGCTGCGAGGCAACGCGTCCGCGCGTTCAAGGCCGCCTCGGCCAAGCAGGAAGAGCCGATCGCCCCGCAAAGCGAGCCGCCGTCCGACAGCGCGTCCGATGCCCCGTGTTCCGCCCAACAGAATCACATTCATCCGCAACCTCCGGCCGGCCACCATCGCGAAAGCCCCGCCGCGAAGAAAGGTCGATTCAAAGAATGCATGATCGAGTTCCCTTTCTTGGCTGGTTGGCGAGAATGCCGTCATGAACTCGGAACCAACCGATCCACTCAAGCAGCGGGCCCGCGAACTCGGATTCCAGCGCGTTGGAGTCGCACGCGCTGGCCGTTCGCCGCACGCGGATCGTTACCTCGCGAGCATGGCCGCCGGTCGATTTGCGACCATGGAATATTTGTCTCAGAATGTGGAACGCCGCGTCGATCCCCGCAACACCTTGTCCGGTGCCGCGACGGTGGTGGCCCTCACTGTTCCGTATGCCGACGAGGTTCCACAACCCGAGTCCAAAGGGGACGGCAAGATCGCCCGCTACGCGTGGAGCCGCGACTATCACAAAGTGATCGTTCCGCGACTGCGCGACCTCGCTGAGTACATTCGTGACGGTGATCGGTTCCGTACTTGGTACAACGTGGACAACGGGCCAATCCTGGAGCGAGATTGGGCTGAAGCAGCCGGCGTCGGATGGATCGGGAAGAACGGTCTCGTGATTGATCCAGCGACCGGGTCCCGTTTTTTTCTCGCCCTCGTGCTGACCGATCGCCGGTACGCCGCGGACGCGGCAGCTCTCGATCATTGTGGCACGTGTACGCGGTGTATCGATGCCTGCCCTACCGGCGCCATCGTGTCACCCCGGACCATCGATTCGAACCGCTGCATTTCGTACTTGACCATCGAACACCGGGAAGAGTTCGACGACGAGCAAGCCAAGAGTCTCCACGGTTGGGTCTTCGGATGTGACATCTGCCAAGACGTGTGTCCGTTCAACACGAGAGCTCAGCGCCACGCTGTACCGTTGGATCCGGCGCTCGAACCTCGAAACCTTCCGTTGGATCTTGTGACCCTCGCGCGTATGTCGCGGGAGGAGTTCTTGGTCGCTTTCGCCGGGACACCCGTCAATCGAACGAAGGACAGCGGAATGCGCCGCAACGCCAAAGCAGTGCTCGAGCACGAATCGCCCAACCCGTGATTCCCGCCCTGCCCGCCAAACTCGGTCCCGACGAGTCCGAAGAGCGCCGCGACGGCGCGTTGCCCCGCAGCCTGATCCTGATCGTGGCGACAGCGTGCTACGTCCCGATGGGTCTCTTGTCCATCGGCTGGATCTGGTGGCGGTCGGGTTGGAGCGAACTCGGTGCGCGTCTCTGGCCCGTCCATCCTCTGGCCGAGATCGGTATAGGGGCCCTGTGTGGGTTGGGGGTCGTGCTGCTCTGCCACCTCGCCAGATTGACCCTTCGATCAGTGGGCCGGCTGGAAGCGTCTTTCGCCCGCGCGATCGGTCCGATCGGCGCCGGCACCGCGCTCATGTTGGCCGTGACGAGTTCCGTCGGAGAGGAACTGCTCTTTCGCGCGGCGCTGCAACCCGAAATCGGGGTGTGGCTGACCGCCCTCGTGTTCGGCGCGCTGCACGTTCCGATCGATCGAGATCTGTGGCTCTGGCCGCCCTTCGCCGCTTCCACGGGTCTACTCTTGGGTTGGCTCTATGAGCGTAACGGGTGCGTTATCGCGCCGACGACGGCGCATTTCGTGATCAACGCAATTCACCTCGAGTTGATCCGGCGAAGAGCACGACGCATTCATGGCGTCGAGTTCGCGCCCGTGTCGCGCTCATGAATGATCTGGGCCCCGTCGGGCTCCGTGTCGTGTTAGCGACGCGTCAAGGATATCAGCGCTACTCCGGCGAAGATCATGGCCCCTCCGGCCAAGCCGAGCGCGTGCGGGACGACTCCGAAGACGAGCGCTTGCAGGACGACGGCGAACAGAACTTGGGAGTAGGCGACGTTCATAGCCGGTCCCGCCGGACACACCGAGAGGCCCCGTGTCAGTGCGATCTGAGCGAGCTGAGTCGTCACGCCAATTCCAAGCAAGAGCAGCCATTCCCAACCGGACGGCATGACGAAGTCATACGCAGCCCATGGGATGGCGAGCGGCAGCGTGACCAACGGAAAGTAGAAGACCACGACCAACGGGGACTCCGTGCGCAGCGAACGGATCATCGTGTAGGCCAACGCCGAAAATACCGCCCCCCCGATCCCCAGCCCCAGTCCGACCGTGGACAGCGACGCGGTGCCGAAGAGGAACGCCGGTCGGGCGACCAGGACCACCCCGGAGAAGCTGCATAGCAGGGCGAGTAGGTGAAGTCGGCGAATCCGCTCTCCTAGGGCGACGGCCGCGAACACCGCCGTCAGGATGGGATTTAGATAGTGGAGCACCGTCGCGTCACTCAGGTCGAGCCGATGAATCGCGCCGAAGAAACAGCACAGCCCCAGAAACCCGAAGAGCCCGCGCAGCAGCAAGCGCCCTCGTGCCTTGCCCCACGGCGAGATTCCGAGCCGCCGCAAGCCGCCGACCGTCAAGATGAGAGACACCACGGATCGGGCGAGGATGATCTCGGCGATCGGAAGCCGACCGAGAACTTTGACCTGAACGCTCATGAGGCTGAAGAAAAATGCGCTCGCGACCATGTAGCCGAACGCAGGCCCACGGACGGACTCCGTCCCGGATTTGAGGCTTTCGGTCACCGAAAGCTCCGATCGGCGTCCATTGTGTCGGCGATCCGGTCAGGCGCTATCTGGGTCAGAGGTTGACATCGTGGGTTACGTCTGCAGAATGCGCCGCCCAATAGAGGATCTGCACCGGCCGCTAGCAGAGCGGCGGGTCGAACGACCGAAGGGGTTCCATGGGAGTCAAGCGTATCGATCCAGAACGCGCTCGAGAACTGCTCGATTCTGGTAGTACATACACTTACGTCGACGTTCGCACTACAGCCGAATTTGGCGAGGGGCACGTCCCGGAAGCCAAGAACATTCCCGTTATGGTTCGAGGCCTCGACGGGATCGGCATCCACATCAATGCCGACTTCGTCGATGTGATGGAATCTCGGTTCCGAAAGTCGGACAAGATCATTCTCGGCTGCCGCAAAGGCGGTCGTTCGCAGAAGGCGGCGGACCTGCTCTCGACCGCAGGATTCACCAATCTGTACGACATGCGCGGCGGCTTGGTCGGCGAGACCGATCCGTTCGGTAACGTGCTCTTCCCTGGGTGGCAGACCCGCGGATTGCCCGTGACGACGGAAGCCGAAGCGGAAGCGGAAGATCTTCAGCAGCCGAGCTCGACGTCCTAGCCGGCGCACGAGGATAGCCCCGCCTGCAGCGGGCGGGCTTGCAGCGAAGTCAGCGGTCGGAATGAGTCGCAACACGCGGCCTATTCCGACCGTTCTTCGTGCTCGTCTGACAGCCCTGCGAACAGGTGCCGGACTACTCGTCGGCGCAGTGAACCGGGCGTGAATCGTTCCAGTTGCATCATGACCCAGTTCCTCCAGCCACTGATGGTGAGGATCCTCTGTTGTTCGATGGCGCGAACCGTCAGCTTCGCGACCGCCTCGGCCGATTCGAACACTTTGTACGCGCGCTCGGTCGGAATCTTGGCTGCGTCGAAGAACTCCGTGTGGGTCGACCCCGGGCAGATGACTCCGCACTGCACGCCGGTTCCTTGTAACTCGCCTGCGAGCGCCTCCGAGAAGTCGTTCACAAAGCTCTTCGTCGCCCCGTAGGTCGCCATGAACGGTCGCCCCTGGAATCCGGCGATCGACCCGACATTGAACACGAAACCGCGACCCCGCTCGACCATTGCGGGCAACACGCCGTGAGTGAGCTGGACCAAGGCGACGACGTTCAGTTCGATCATGGCCGTGGCGCGATCGAGCTCCTGCGTCCAGAATCGACCACTCATGCCGAAGCCAGCGTTGTTGATCAGGCCGTCGATCCGAGTCGCATTGAGCCGTTCGATCAGTCCCGCTACGTTCGTGCGTTCGGTCAGATCGCAACTTTCGACTTGGCAGGGGCACTCGACAGAATCCGCGAGGTCCCGCAGGCGATCTTCGCGGCGGGCAATCAAGATCAGACGGCCGACTCTAGGCGCCAGCTCGCGCGCGATTGCAGCTCCAATACCGGCGCTTGCTCCGGTGATCGCGATAGTTTGATTCGCCAAGTTCATTTGGACTCCTATAATCGATTCCGGGACGGCGATCAGCCATCTCCATCAGATTGGCTGCCTGCAGGACGAGCGAGTCGTCCCCGCGGAACTAGCACCCCCAACCGAAGGACAGATCCGTGTTGAATTCTCTCGAGCCCGCCACCCTGCTCGAACAGTTGAACTGGATCGACTTCTGTCTGCTGCTCGCCTTGTTGGGGTGCCTGCTGGTGGGCTTCGGCATGGGCTTCTACCGACAGCTCGCCGTGGCCGGTTCTCTGGTGGTCGGTTTCCTGCTCGCCAGCCGTTTGTCTCAATCCCTCGCGGCGTCCGACATGTTCGAGACTGTCCGGGCCGAGCTGGGACAGTCCGGCGCCGAAGGGGTCGCGTACGGGGCGATTGTTCTCTCGAGCTTGCTAGTCGGCCTCGCCTCCCTGCTGATCTTCCGGAACTTCTTCGGCGCCACCCTGAAGTTCGTCGACTCGATCTTGGGAGGCGCACTCGGGCTCGCAGTGGGTTGCTTGCTGTTTGGCTGCTTTGCCCTCGGCGTGTACCACTTCGAAGAGTCCCAGTTTCACGCACCCATTCGTCAATCCGCGATCGGTAGCCAGATCGCCGATTCTGTCCGCGTCGCCACCCGGCTCTTTCCCGACGAACTTCGGGCACGCATCGAATCCGGTTTCATGGATCCCGCGACGGTGTCATCGACCGACGAACCCGATTCATCGTCCGAGGAGTCAGACTCGGGTCAGACCGGTGACGTCGGGTCAGACCCTGTGACACCCAACACCGACAAGAAGTAAAACCCCGGCCACTGTTCGCACCGACTAGTCCCGCGCGGATGGCGGTGCGAAGCGGCGACAGCCCCGGCCCTTTCTGCTACCCTCCCCGCCTTTTGCTCAACGAGCCGCTTTCTTTCGAAGGACCCCCAAGACATGACTCACATGGTGACGATGATCCCCGGCGACGGGATCGGACCGGAAATTTCCGAGGCGACACGAAGGATCATCGACTCGGTCGATTGTGGTATCGAGTGGGAAATCGCAGATGCCGGTGCGGCTGCGTTCGAACGTACGGGTGAACTACTCCCCCGCAAGACGCAAGCTAGCCTCCGCCGCAACCGCCTCGCGCTCAAGGGTCCACTGACCACTCCGGTCGGGGGCGGGCACAAGAGTGTCAACGTTCAACTGCGGCAGATGTACAACCTCTTCGCCAACATTCGCCCGATTACGTTGATCCCTGGGATCAAGAGTCGCTACCAGGGCGAAGCGATGAACATGGTCATCTTCCGTGAGAACACCGAAGACCTCTACGCCGGCAAGGAACACGAGATTGTTCCTGGCGTCGTCGAGACACTCAAGATCATCACCTCGAAAGCGTCGAAGCGAATCGCCAGGATGGCATTCGAGTACGCCCGACTGCGCGGTCGCAAGAAGGTGACCGCGGTCCACAAGGCGAACATCATGAAGTTGTCCGACGGGCTCTTCCTCGAGAGTGTGCGCACCGTGTCGAAGAAATTCCCCGACATCGAGTTCGAGGACTTGATCGTGGACAACTGCTGCATGCAGATCGTGCTCCATCCGTCGCGGTTCGACGTGATCGTCCTACCGAACTTGTACGGCGACATCATTTCGGACCTTTGTGCCGGACTGGTGGGTGGACTCGGCGTGTGCCCCGGTGGAAACATCGGAAAGAACATGGCGATCTTCGAGTCCGTTCACGGCTCGGCGCCGGACATCGCGGGCCAAGGCATTGCGAACCCTACGGCTCTGACTCTGTCGGCGGCGATGATGCTCCGTCACTTGAAACTCGACGATCCCGCTTTCCTCGTGCGGCAGTCGATCGCGTCCGTCATCGGCAAAGGGAAATGCGTCACGCCCGACCTTGGTGGTGACGCCTCCACCGACGAGTTCGCCAACGCCGTCATTTCTGAGATCCGTCGTCGCGCCAAGCGTCGCACCGTCACCGGGGGCAAGAAGTCGACGAAAAAGAAGGCCACTAAGAAGAAGGCGTCAAAGAAGGCGACCAAGAAGGCCTCGAAGAAGAAGGCTGCGACCAAGAAGGCGTCGAAGAAGCGCGCTCGACGTTGAGGCTGGTCGGTGGTCGCGCACGGCACCGCCTCCGGATATGATCTGACGCATGGGAATTCACTCCCCGCACGCCCAGGCCACCCCTCCCGGTTTGGGCGCACGCCAAAGGAGTCTCGAAATGCGATTTCGCGCCAACGCCGCTGTGCCTCTGAAGACCGCTGTGCCTCTGAAGACCGGTGTGCTGACGAACGCTGCGCTGCCAGCCGCCGCTCTGCTGACGGTTGTTTTGGGCGCGCTCTTCGTCGCTCTCCCTCAGGCATGGGCACAAGAGACGCCGGCCGATACACCGACCCGCTCCGGTACGAAGGAGCCCGCGGGCACGACAGGGGGAGTCCCCGTGGTCTCCGACGACCTTGTTGCCGTTGAATCGGGCGAAACGAGTTCTAGCTCGCCCCCGAGTCGAGGAAGCGGTCCGGACCCGGTCGCCAGCGACGATCGCCTGTTGCGCGTCATGGAGTTATCCGCCGCTATCCAAGCGGAAGCCGACGGCGTCGAAGCGCTCCCGCGCCAACGCCCGGCGGACGTTCTGTTTCGCCCCGCCGACCCGGCGGAGGGTCTGTTGCCCGTCGACGAGCCGTCTCGCTGGCCGGCTCAGTTCAAACGGGGAACGGTCGGGTTGCTTCGCGAATCGATCCGCGGTCACCGCCAAATGGAATTGGATTATCGCTCCCCGGGCTGGCCTCGCCGGGTGAACTCACGTCTGGTGAGCCAAGTGATCTCGGATTCCAACCAGGCCAACTCCGCACTACCCGATTCGACGATCTCCTTCACCTACCGACTCGCGCCCTATCTCGTCGACAGCGGGGACCGCTACTACGCGCGAACTCCGCTCGATTGGGAAACGCTCACCTTGGATCGCGACGATCGCATCAGTTGGACCGACGGTTTCTTCGATGTCGAGCGATCGCTCGCCGCGTCGCTAGCGATGGTCGGGCACGTCGAGGAAGCGGAAGAAGTTGCGGTCCGAGGGTTTGTCGGACGCATCCGCGCACGAGGGTCTGCCGATCCGCTGACACTGATCAGTGCTCTGCAGTTGGTTCGAATCTACCAACAAGAAGGGGACGGTCCGGAAGTCGACTACTACAGTCGCTTCGCACCCCGGTTCTAGCTAGAG
>JAJFFE010000153.1 GCA_021776775.1 Planctomycetota bacterium
GACCGCGGTGGATTGTGACGCGCGAGTTCCGTCTCTCGATGGATTGATCCCGGCGAGCAGCCGGCTCACGTTCCACTTTCCTGCGAAGGGGGACCGCGGCAAGGTCAAGCTCCACTGGTACGACGGCCCTCAGGACTACAAGACATTCGGCCGTATCGACAAGTTCGGCGTCGGAGCCATTACCCATCAGGGTCGCGCGTGTTGGATGGTCGGGGACAAGGGTCTGTTGGCGTGCGGCACTCACGCCGGCATGCCGGCGATCTTTCCAATGGAACTCCGCGAGTCGACGAAGGCGAGCCCTCCCAAGTCGTCCATTGCCCGCGCGAAAGGCGGCTCGTTCCGCGAGTGGATCCGCGCGTGTAAGGGGGAGGGGCCGGAGCCGGGATCGAACTTCGCCTACTCCTCGAAGCTCACCGAGATCATCTTGCTCGGCGTGTTGGCGCAGCGGTTTGGCACACGCATCGAGTGGGATGCGAAGGCGGGGAAGATCACGAACAAGCCGGAGCTCAACGCCTTCGTTCGCGAGCCCGTGCGCGACGGCTGGAGCTACGGCAAAGGGCTTTGGAAGTAGCGTCCTCGCGCCCACGTCGTGCCAGAAACCCAAAGTGTTGTCCAGTGCGTCGCGCCCGGCGAACGAGCCTGCAGGACTTCCGGCCCTCACCGAGAATCCGCGACATTTTCTGAAAACAGAACCGGAACATCGTGCAAACGATCGTCGAGTCTCCGGTGAAAACGAACCTTCCTCACCCGCCACGCAACTCTTAGGCAGCAGGCGACTTCAACTCACGGCTCGCCGATAGGAGCGGCCGTGTCTCGCGTGAGCGGTAACCGGCCAAGGGTCTTCACCCCTAAGCCGCACGTGGTTGGGTGCCGATAGAAGAGAAGCAGCTTTTTTCAGACTGACTTTCTCCAACGTTGAGAAGCGAACCCATAGATCATGCTGTGTTTCGTGACCGAAGTTTTCGTCGTAAGCTTGCGCAAGCACAGTCGAGTTGCTGACCCTCGAGCCAATGCCCCCGAGCCGGTGTCAAACGACGTCAACCATGAACATTCAAGCTGACCAAAGCCGACAGAGCGGAGCGGTCCTTCTGCTCGCGTTGCTATCGATGGTCGCGGTCGTCGTGATCGCGGTCGGCGCTATCGAAGTCACGTTGACCCACGCTATCTACGACGAAGGCCGCTTGTGTCACGTCGAAGCGCTGGCGTTGGCCGAAGGCGGAGTCGACGCCGGGTACCAGAAACTTGCCGACGATCCGGACTACCGGGGGACCTTCACGATCACCGCCACGAATGGCGAGTCCTGCGACATCTCGATCGCCGACGTCGGCGCGAACGTGGAGATGAGGGCGACGGCTAGCATCGGAACTTTGACGCGCGAGTTCTTGGTGGAGTTTCAGACCGTAGTGGTCGAGGGCGAGGGCGGCAGTAGTCTCGATTACCCGCTGGCTAGTTCGGGCAACATCGAGATCTCGAACGGCTTCTTGGACGTCTCTCCAGAGACCGTACTGGCCGGCAGCGTCGTTATCGGGCCGGCCGGGAGTATGGTCGGGCCGACGGTCGAAGAGTCGGTGGGCACCGTATCGATCGATGAATCGTCCATCGAAGACCGAGCGACAGCAACCACGAGCGGAAACCGTTGGATCGGCCCCGGCGGCATTCACGACTTTGGAGTCACCGTTCACAGTGGGACTCTCAGCATCGAGGGACCCGTCACCTTGATCGGGACCGTGCTCGTACGCGGGAACCTAATGGTCAAGGGGTTCGGAAATCCGGTAGTCCTCGGAACCGTCGCGGACCCCCTGCAAGCGTTCGTCACCGGCGACACGTCTATCACCCAGGCGGGGTCTTCGAGTTTGGCAGGACTATTCGTCACCTTGGGGTCGTTCCACGTAACTCAGTCGATCGGCGTGACGGGGCGCGGGGGAATTTTTCTCAACGGACTCTTCAAAGTTGCGCAGGCAAACTTTACCTTCGAACTGGACTCGAGCGTGGTGGGCGATGCTTCCCCCATCTCCGGAATCTCCACGTTCGGCGGGTCGATGACCTACACCGAAACACGCCGTCGCGTGATCGCCCGGTAGCGCATTCAACAACCCTCCAATCGTCGATCTCGTTGATCTGCCGACTCCAAGCGGTGACTCCGTGATCTCGGACTCCCGACTCCGGCCCACGGGCCAGAGTCGTCGCGCGTCAGAAAACTCACTGTTGCTGTCACGGGCAAGGCGGACCGTAGCACGTCAACGTGTCCGGTGTCAGATCGAGGCCGCATGTCGGGAACGGTGTTGGGGGTGGCGGTCCGAGGCTAAACAAAAACGCCAGCACGAAGATGGGATCGCCGACGTCAACTGCACCGTCGTCGTTGCTGTCCCCCGCGTCCAGGCACAGCCCGGGACCTCCGGCGAACAAGTGCGACAGGGTGAAGACTGCGTCGCCAATGTCGATCACGGTATCGCCGTTGGCGTCTCCGCGGACGAAACTCCGAGCTGGAAAGCACGCCTCGAACTCGAACAGCTGCACGGTTCCCGAATTGGAATAGGGACAATCAGGACACGCCTCGTTGTCACTGAACACGCCCACGACCAAGTAGTCGTCGGCTTGGGAGAGCGCGGTTCCGAAGTAGACGTCAGCGCCCGGAACTGGCTCGACGATCTTGGCCTGCTCGAACCATGGTCCGCCCGAAGCGTCGTTGCCGTACAGATACACCGAGCCGCTACCGGCGAAGGTATCATCGTCGCCCGTGCAACCGATCGCGAGGCGCCCTTGGTAGGCAGAGAGTGAGTATCCAAAGCCGTCGCCGGCCTCGATCTCTGTCGGTGTCAGAACCTGGCTCAACTGCCAAGAGGATCCGTCCTCCCGGAACGTGTAGACGGCGCCAGCGTCGGTGGCGACACGATCCGACAGATAAGAGCCGATGATCAACTCACCGTCGTGAATGGCCAAGCTGGACCCGAACCTGTCCAGGGTATCCACGTCGGGAGACTGGAGCGTCTGTTCCAATTGCCACTCGTCGCACGCGGGATTGAATCGATACACATACGCCGCGCCGCCTTCGATGACCGAATCGTACCTCGATCCAACCACTGCGATGTCGCCAGAGATTGCGAGTGCCACTCCGAAAGCATCCATGAAGCCCGGGGGAGCCAAGGTCTGCGTCAGCGCCCAAGTTCCTGCGGTCGCATCGTAACGGAAGATCGTCACCGAACCGAAGGTCCCGGTAAACGTGATGGCGCCGGGGTCACCGACCATGATCCACTCGCCCTGAAGGACCAACTCTTCTCCGTAATCGCTGATGGGTCCCGTGGTGGGGATGATCGGGTTGGTCAAGCGCTGCTCGAACTCCCACTCTTCTGTTACCGAGTTGTATCGATAGACCATGGCCGCTCCTTCGCGGCCGAGAGGAGCTCCGACGACGGCGACATCTCCCTCGAGATCGACGTCTTCCCCGAACAACCCATCGCCGTCGACCGGCGCGAAGCTCTGTTGCAGTTGCCACCCGCCAAGCGCATCTCGCTCGTAGATGACAGCGCTTCCGGAAAATTGTCCCCGCACCCGATCGTGCGGCGCCCCGATCAACACTCGGTCGCCGTCCGCCGCCACCGCTGCCCCGAACCAATCACCCTCGGCACCATCGGCAAGCAAGGGGAATGGCTGCTCGACCCAGCTGCCAGATCCCGCTTCGAATTCGAATGGGTGTACCGAACCGGTTTCGAGGACGAGCCCGTCTCCCGTCGACGCTCCGACGAGAATTTGGCCGTCTCCGATCGCAGCGCTGGTCCCGAAGTTGGTTCCGGCGAACGGGACCGAAGGTGCCAGCCGCTGTTCGAGCAGCCAACTCGCCGACAACGAGTCCCACCGGTACACATCGGCCACGCCGATTGCAGTCGGCCCATTGAGGGTCGACGACGCCACCACGGCGACGTTCCCGTTCAGCGCGACCGTCGAACCGTACGTCTCGGCCACGACCGCGGGTATCGACAGCGCCTTCTGCTCGAACGCCCAGTCGGTCCCCGGTCCGTACCGAAAGAAGTAGGCCGAGCCGCTCGATATCCCGACGCCGCCGTCGCCCGGTGATCCGATCAGGGCGACGTCGCCCGAGAGGGCTACGGACCAACCGAACCTGTCGTAGGCCGCGCCTCCGGGGGCGAGCAGCGTTTGCTCGGGCTGCCACGACACACCGTCGTAGCCATAGACAAATGCCGCTCCGGCATCGGTGGCAAGCCCGTCATAAGTGGGGGCACCGACCAGCAACTGATCACCCTGGCAGCATACGCTGTAGCCAAAGAAGTCGTACGGAGTGCTCACGGCGAAGAGCTTCTCTTCTTCTGACCAGACACTACTGAGAGGGTCGCGCCGGAAAACGTACGTCGCTCCCTGTGTCGTGATCGTCTGGCCGCTCGCACCCACCGCGACCACGTCACCTGAGATCGAAACGGAGATGCCGAAGTACGCTCCGTCGATGTCGTCGCTGCCGAGTAGCTTCTGCTCGAACTCCCATTGACCGGTCGTCGGTTCGAATCGGAAGACGTACGCCGCCCCTGTCTCGTCGATGCCGGACAGTCCAGCTCGCGGCGATCCGATGACGATCCGATCGTTCGAGATGGACACCGAGTAACCGAACCAGTCGTAACGATACCCGTCGGGCGGAACGAGGGTCTGCTCTTCGACCCACGCGTCGACGATCCAACGATAGATCAGGACCTGCCCCGGCGAGCAGTTCGTTTGGCTGAAGGGAGTGGAGACCACCGCAAGGTCACCTTGGACGGTGAGTGACCGTCCCAACTGAAGCATGGTGGGCCCGGTTTCGATTGGCGCCAGTGTCGCGAGGTGACACGGCTGCCCTTGGACCGGGGCCGCAACGAGACCCAACAGAATCTGAAACACCGAACAGGCAACGAGAATGGTGAGGCGGCTCAAGATCGAGTCCTTTCGCTTCGTCGTTCCCCCCCGGATGTCGTCCGAACGTGAGCGACCCTAGATTAGCTAGCTAGTGACGCGCCGGCCCCGGCGGGGCAACTCGGCCAACTGGACGCGATTCGCAACGCTCTTGTCGCATCCAAAGAGTTTGGTTCCCGCCGTCGGACAAAACTGGACGAGGAAATGTGCAAGTCGACACGTCTAGAAATTTCATCTTTTTGCTAAGTTCGTTGTCCGCAATTCGGGTCGACCGGGAACTGATACGAACTCGAAGTAACGACAACCCCGTCGCCAACTTTCACGTCCCGCGCGTTCGACTTCCTGCCGTGGGACCCCTACGATAAGAATCGCGCTCGGGGGTAGAAGGATCTCAACCTTGATCAATTCGCAGCTCGATGATCTGGTCGATCGCCGCGATCGACTCGTCGCAATTGCTCGTGCACTCGTGTCCGACGACCATCGCGTTGAGGACATCGTTCAAGACAGCTACGCCGCCCTTTTGCAAAACCAAGAAACTGAGATTCGGCATCCACTCGCGTGGTTGGCGAGCGTGGTTCGCAAGCTTTCGCTTCGATCGCACCGCGACGACCGTCGACGGCTCCACCGCGAAGTTTCTGCATCGCATGAGGAGTGCGTCTTGGACGACACGCGTGCGTGTGAGGTTGAGGAACTGCGGCGTACCGTCTTTGCGGAAGTGCAGGCGCTTCGCGAGCCGTATCAATCCGTCATCCTGCTTCGGTACTACGAAGGACTCAGCCCCAAAGAGATCGCCAAGCTACAAGTTGTGCCCGTCAATACGGTCCACATGAGAATCCGCCGCGCTCTCGAACAGTTGGCGCCACGTCTTCGCCGACGCGACGACGATCTACCGTTTGCAGCGCTGCCGCTCGTGGCACTCGCCGTGCCCGCATCGCGAGTCGTAGAAGTGACCGCGGGCGAAGGCGCCGGCGTCATGAGTCTGGGTCTCCCTGGAGCGGTCGTTCGGCAGGCGCGGTTCTCGACGGGAGTGGTCGTCGGCTCGATCGCGGCGATCGGATTGTTCGCGATCATTGCGATTCCTTTGGTGTTGGGCGCAGGGTCGCCCGAGCGACGAGTTGCGTCGGTAGCCCCGCCCCCAGTCTCGAACAGCGGCATTGCCGACGTCGGGCGTCGCACGGTGTTGGGGCAGGCTCAAGGCACTCGTGCACCGCGCAATTCGCCAGGCTCCGTCCCCGCGATAGGTCGCGTTGAGCTTCCCCCGAAGGACACCACGGCGTTCGTGGTCGAGTTGCGCGACCGCGCGACCGGCGAGTTCATTGTCGACGCCACGGTTACCGTCAACGCCGTCGATCGAGGATTCGCGTACCGCACGGTCACCGTTTCGGATCGTGCCGAAGCTACGAAGGCACTCGGTGTGGCGAAGGCCGACGAGCAAGGCGCCGTGCGTATCAGGTTGGGCACCACGTCGCATGTCGAGCTTGTGGCCTCGGCCAATGGGTACTGGCCACGTTCGACTCGCGTTTCAATGTCGGACTTGGACGGGGACATCCCGGTTCGGCTCGAGCTGATTCGCGCTCCCGACTTCTCGGTTCGTATTGTCGACGAAAAGGACCAACCGGTCGCGGGGGTCGCTGTTCGGATCCAAGGGACTCTGACCGAGAGCGACGTGGATGGCTACGCGCACGCGGTCGCGCGGCAAGGGCCCGTCGTTTACGAGTTGAGTCATCCTGGCTGGGCCTCGGTGCGCCGCCTCCTGAGTGCCTCTGATCGGACTACGGTTATCCGTGCCGTCGCCGGCGAGCGGCGCCGCGGACGCGTCGTGGATGAGTTGGGCCGGGGCGTGTCCGGCGCCACCATTGAGAGTTGGCGTCGGGGTTGGACCCGACCCGGTGAAATGACCGTCTCCGACCCGGAAGGGTTCTTCGATTCGATCTCCGCCTCCCCCGATGACCGAGTCATGGCGTGGGTACGTCACCACGAATTTTCGACCACTCGTGGCCAGATTTCCGCCGACGAAGGTGGAGAAGTCGTGCTATCGCGTGGAACTCGAGTCGTCGGTACCGTCGCTGCCGCACTTCCGGCAATGGCGACCGAGCCCGCAGCCAAGGGCGAGGTTCGAGTGATCAGTCGTCTTCGGGAATTGTCTTCGAGCGAGTTTCGCTGGTCGTGGAGCCCAACCGGTGAGATCGAAATCGGTTTGCTGCCCGACGGCGATTTTTGGCTATTGCTGAAGCACGCGGAACTCGGCAGTGCGTGCGTGCCGCTTACGCTCGCGGGCGACGGTTTGATCGACTTGCAATCGATTACGCTCGATACGCGAATGATCACCGTCGAGGCCTCCAACCTCGACGGCAGCCCGGCGGCGGGGGTACCCATCAAGCTTGCACGAGATCCCGGCGGGCCGCTGTGGGGTTTCGAAACGGTGACCAACCGCGACGGTCACGCGCGCTGTCGGCTGGTTTCTCCGTTTCCCGAACCGCCCGGGCAATGGGTCCGGCGACCGTCACGCTCGAGCGGCGAGCTGATTGGTCTGGTCTCACCGGCGTTTCAGTTGGTCGAAAAGGATGACGCTAGCTCTTCCAAGGTGAGGACGCGCGAGTCGATCAATTGCTTCTCACTTTCCGATTCCGCCACAGAGCTCCCCATTCAGATCTGCGGCGCCGCCGCGCCACTTCCTCATCTCGAATTCTTCGATCGGCAAGGACAACCGTTACGGGGCCGGTTTGAGTGGACCGTCTATCCCGCCGACGCTTCGCCCTCCGTCCCGGTGCGGATGCGCGCCAAAAAGGACGGAAACCTGAGCTGGCCGAACAACTATCACCAACTCGGGCGGAGCCTGGTCGCAGTACGTTCTCGTCATCACGCCGTTGAATGGTTGCTTTGGAGTGAAATCGAACCGGGCACGTCGGTCACTCTCGAGCCACAACGGCCGCGCTTCATCGAGGTGAACTCACCGTTGGGTATCCCTGTTTCCGATCGCGGCCTGTTCATCGTGCCCATCGTCAACGGGGTGCGTAGTCCGGTCGCTGTGTTTTTCGGTTGCACGGACGCGAGAGGGCGGATTGGCGCAAACGCACTTTCTGACGGCAACTACGGCTTCTTTCTGGGCGACGCGCCCGCACGGTTCGCCGAGCACGGGGTCGCCGTTGCCACGCCGTCGGGGTCGCTCCTGGTCGTCACGCTCTCCTCGGCCGAGGTCACGAGTATCACTCTCGAAGAGTAAGCCTTCGTTGGGGTCGGGCAATTCCCTTCGCCGGGTCGTCGACGACTGATCGACCTGGACCGTTGTCCCGTGTTTCGAGGTGGGGAAGAGATCCGTTCTTTGACCGCGGAGGCGATCGGCTACTGCGGGAGAGATTCCGCCTTGACGGCGACGCCAGCATCTACTGAATTGCTTCCACACGAGGCGGGGCGCAGTCACGCGCCGCCGTGGGAGAAGTGAATGCCCGACTGGATGCCCCCGAACTTTCCGATCTATCGAGTCTTGGCTTCGGTCTTGTTCGCGGTCGTGGTTGTCGTGGTGCGATTGTTCGTGCGCCGGTGGATTCTCGGTTCGACCAACACGGACAGCAAGTTGCGTCGTCAGTGGCTGGCGCAGGCGCGGAACCTCACGTTTGTCTCGCTTCTTATCGGGCTGGGAGTCGTGTGGGCTCCTCAGATTCACAGCGCGGCGCTGTCCGTGTTCGCCATCGCCGCCGCGATCGTCATCGCGGTCAAAGAGTTGATCATGTGCGTCAGCGGGTCGATCCTTCGCGCCGGGGCACGGAGCTTTTCGATCGGAGATCGCATTGAGGTCAACGGCCACCGCGGGGACGTCATCGATCAGAGCCTCCTCTCGACCACCATGTTCGAAATCGGGCCCGGTCAAACGACACATCAGTACACGGGACGGGTACTGGTGCTCCCGAACAGCGTCTTCCTGAATTCGGTCGTGATCAACGAGACCTACTCCGACCAGTTCGTGCTGCACGCCTTTTCCATTCCGTTTGACCGCGAGCACGATTGGGTTTCGGCCGAGCGAGAGCTGTTGGCCATCGCCAAGCGAGTTTGCCAGGACTTCCTGGAAGACGCCCGGGAGCACATGACCGCGGCGGCCAAGCGAGAAGGGCTGATCCCTCCGTCGGTCGAGCCCCGGGTGACCGTGCAGGTCGTCGAACCGAAACGGCTGAACTTCTTCGTCCGCATCCCCACTCCGGTGCGCGAGCGTGGACGACTGGAGCAGTCGATCGTGCGCGAGTTTCTCAGCCGTTCCTATGCGCCGGCGAAGAGCGAGAACTCCGGAAGCGAGCCGGCTCCGTCGTAGCAGCGGTGCCACGGTCGGACGGCTGTTCCATGAAGCGCGGGCTCCGTCGCACACTCGACGACCGTCGCGGACGCTAGTGCGAGTCGACGGGGCGCGACGGGCGCAGCCCGATGGTCACGTTTCGGTACTCGACCGGTTGGCGCACGCGGAAGGCAATGTGCGAGTTGCGAGCGAGGCTCGAGAAGGCGCCGCCGCGGACCATTCGACGGCTGAGTCCATCCCCGATGATCTGGCCGTCCCCCGGCAAGTACGGATGGTGGTACGTGCCGGTGGCGTCGCGGCACCATTCGTACAGGTTGCCGAGGCTGTCGTGGATCCCGTAAGCGTTGGGTTCGAAGGAACCCACCGGCGCGGTCCACGGGAATCCGTCATCCCACGGCTCCATGGATAGCTTTGCCGCTTGTTGATTGCGGCGCGATCGGTCGGAGATGTTCGCGTAGGTCGCCAGCGCTTCCTTGCGGTCTCCCGTGAACCAGTAGGTCGTGGTACCGGCGCGGGCCGACGCTTCCCACTGCGCCTCGGTGGGGATCTCGAGTCCTAGCCGATCCATCACGCGACGACAGTCGTTCCAGTCGATGCTTTGCACCGGGCGACGGAGATCGTGGATCGAATCCGCGTCTTCGCCATCGAACTCCAGGCTCGGGTTCGGTTCCCCGGACCGCACCCACTGTCCTTGGGTCATCTCGTACTTGGAGATGAAGAACGCGTCGAGCGAACGAAAGACGCGGGGTCCGTAGAGATTCCAGATCACGATATCGTTACTGGCGTCGCGCACGACGCTCTTTTCGTGCGCGAGATCCAGGCCGATCGGGTAGTCACCGCCAGGGACGAGCACGAAGATGAGCGCGCATTGCTCGGTCATGGTGAGACGACCGGTTGTTTCATCGCGAGTCGGAACGGTTCCGGTGGCGTGGTGCGCAAATTCGTAGAGTCCCGACTCGGGGTCCCTGCCGATCGGGATCAAGCCGATCTGCGGCTCGAGTCGTAGCCCGTGGTAGTGGGGGGAGAGGCGTGGATTGGCGATCTCTTCGATCGCGCCCCGCCACGCGTCGGCCGACTGTTCGAGGGTGACCCGGGCGATGTCCTTCGCGAGCTCGCGCCGCGACTCGACATCGGCCAGCGCTGTGTGAAGCCGCCCGAACTTGTCTGCGATCTGGCGGTACTTGCGGCCGAGCTTCGCACGAATTTCGCCTTCGAGGCCGGTCGGTAGTTCACTCGACGTGCCTTCGTCCGTCGATGCCTTTTCGGCGCTCGACTCGGCAATCCGCTCCGCGACATCCGACTCGAGCGCGAGGATTCGTCGGGCACCGTCGATCCATTCGTTCATGGCCGGAATCGTCCGCGGCAACGCTGGCCACAGTTGAGAGACCGCTTCGCAACGTTCGTCGATGACTCCGTCGAGAGCGGTGAGCTCGAGATCTCGGTTGCGCTCGAGCAGCATGTCTCGAGTGGTTCGTGCCTGGGCGTAGGAGTACACGACGACCACCGCGCAGGCGAGAACGAGAAGGGTCGCGGCACCGGCGAATCCGGCCGCCAGTCGATGGCGCCGGGTGAACTTCCGCACGCGGTACCAAGCGCTCGGGGGGCCCGCTAGCACCGGTTCGTGATCGAGGTAGCGCCGTAGATCCGCCGATAGTTCGGACGCGGTGGGATAACGCCGTGAACGATCGCGTTCGATCGCCTTCATGACGATCCAGTCGAGATCGCCGCACAGCTCGCGGGAAAGAGAGCGAGTGTCGGTGCTCCGCGTATCCGCGGGGGCGGGGGCAGCTGTTGCCTCAGGGCTGGTCGGTGTTTCAGGCGCTGTGCCAGGAGAGGCGACGCCGATCACGCGTTGGCTCGGCCGAGTGACCGTCGAATTTTCGAGCGCTCGCTCCAGAGCTTCGGCGGACAATCCATCCAAGCTCTCGCCCGCAACCGGCGTGCTCCCGGTGAGCAACTCATAGAGGACGACCCCCAGCGAGTAGATATCGGCACGGGTGTCGATGTCGACCTCGGACGCGTTGGCCTGCTCCGGGCTCATGTACTCGACGGTTCCGATCAACGCGCCGCTGCGCGTGCGGGTCGAACCCTCACCGTCGTCGACTTGGCGAAACGCCTTCGACACCCCGAAGTCGATGATCACCGGGATCGGGCGATCGTTGTGCGTGGTCACGAGTATGTTCGACGGCTTGAGGTCCCGGTGCAGGATACCGCGTTGGTGCGCATGCTGAACGGCGTCGCACACCTCGAGGAAGAGCTCGAGCCGCTGCCTGACGGTGAGACGGCGTTCGTCGCAGAAGTGGTGGATCGCACTTCCCGGCACGTATTCCATGGCAAAGTACGGCCGACCGAGCGGCGTCGCTCCTGCGTCGTAGACTCGCGCGATTCCGGGGTGATTCATGAGCGCGAGCGCACGGATCTCGCTCTGAAAGCGGGACAACACCTCACGGGTGTCCATACCCGGCTTGATGATCTTGACCGCGACACGGCGAGCGACCGGCTCTGATTGATCCGCCAGGTAGACCGTGCCCATGCCGCCTTCGCCGAGGGTCCGTCGTATGCGGTAGGGTCCAAGGCATTGCCCTTCGCGAAGCTTGCTCTCGCCGATCGACTTCTCTAGCGCGTCGAGGGATAACCGAGACTCCTCGGGAAGCAGCGACGTCTCGAGAAACTCATCGGCTTGACGATGGCTCGCCAACAGCGAGTCGATCTCACGGCGCAACGCGACGTCGCCACCGCACTGTTCATGGAGGAACGCGTCGCGGTCTGCGGGGCGGCGCTTGATCGCTTGGTCGAAGAGGCGGCGGACACGTGTGGCGGCTAGTCGTTTCACGATGGGGCCTCCGCGTCGTCCGATTCGGCCCACAGTTCTCGGTGCAGCCACGCTTTGGCGAACTGCCAGTCGCGCTCGACGGTTGCCGTCGAGACGCCGAGCGCGTCCGCCGTTTCACGAATCGTCAAACCGCCGAAGTAGCGAAGGTCGACGGTGTCGGCCAAGCGCGTATCCACTTGCTCTAGGTTGAGCATCGCCTCTTCTAGGTCGAGCAACGCTTCGGGTCCGAGCGTCACTTCGGCGTCGCTAGATCGACCGTTGGCGTCGGTCGTCAGTCCGCTCAAGGTGACCCGCAGACTACCGCCGCCGTTCTTCTTCGCGATCCGGCTCCGCGCTTGGTCGACGAGAACATTGCGCATGGCTCGCGCAGCCGCGCTGAAGAAGTGGGCGCGGTTGTCCCACTGCACGACTCCGCGTCGCTCGAGTTTGACATACGCTTCGTGGACCAGTTCGGTGGGGCGTAGACCAGCCCGCGCGCCCGGAGAGCGATTCAACGACTGAGACGCCATGCGATGGAGCTCTTCGTAGACGAGCTCCCACATCACATGAGACGCAGCCAGGTCGCCCTCTCTCACGCGCGTCAGGATTCGCGTCAGCGACTCCGTCGCAAGCCGGTCTCTTTGTTCGGGCGCGCCGTCCACGTGGTCCGTTCCTCCTCGGCGGCGCTCACCCGATGTGGCACCGCTACCGTTGGAGTGTACGACTGGAGACCGATTCACGATACGCCCGACCTATCCGCACGGCCCGTAGGACGCGCACTCGAGAGTGTCAGCGGTCGGATCGGGACCGCAGTCCAGAGCGCCGGGCGGCGGCGGCGGCGTAGAGCCGGCCGAGAACAAGGCGGCCAGGGTGAAAATCGCATCCGAGATATCGAGCGCGCCGTCGTCGTTGACGTCGGCGGAGTCGTCGCAGCTCGGACCGGGGCCCGAAGCGAAGAGGTTCGAAAGCGTGAAGATGGCGTCGGAGATGTCGAACGAGGTATCGGCGTTGGCGTCGCCGCGCCGAAAGCCGAGCACGAGGGGACCCTCGTTGTGAAACATCGAGATCGTCTCGGCGTTGAGGCTGTTGACGATGAGATCGACCCGAGAGTCTTCGTCGTAGTCGGCGGCGGTCACGGTCCAGGCGCCGGGCAGGATCGAAAGCGTCAACTGCTGCGTGAAGTTCCCAGCTCCGTCGCCCTGATAGACCCACACCGTCGAGTCGTCTTGATTGACACACGCCAAGTCGACGATGCCGTCCGCGTCGAAATCTGCAGTGTCCACCGAGTGGGGATTCGCTCCGGTAGGTATCTCGATCGCGGCTGCGTAGTCCCCACTGCCGAGACCGACGAACACCGACACTCCGAAGTCGCTGCTCGAGGTGGCGAGGATGTCGAGAACTCCATCGCCGGTGATGTCCGCGACTTCGAGGCCGTACACCGCTGCTCCCGACGGTCCGGTCAACAGTACCGACGTCGGAAACGAGCCGGCGCCGTCGTTGAACAGAACCTCGACGGAGTCGGGGTGTCCGACGATGACGTCGTTGTCCCCGTCGCCGTCCATGTCTTCCACATCGAGAGATCCGATCCCGTCGGACGTCGGAAAGCTCGGGATGATGAAGGCGAAGTCACCCGCTCCTTCGCTGTACACGACCGAGAACGAATCGGATCCCACGCTACCGGTCACGACGTCGGGGAGGCCGTCGCCATCGATGTCTCCAACCCCCAGACCGAAGGCGAACGCAAACGTCGACCGCACCACCAAGTCGAAATTGAGAGCACCGTCACCGAGGGCGATCACTAGGCTCGACGCCAAGGCGTCGGAAAAGACAAAGTCAACGTTGCCGTCCGCGTCGAAGTCGGCGCTGCGCATGGTCCACGTCGCGGTCATGGGCAACACTGTCGCACTGGGGACCGCGCTGAACGCTCCGCCGCCGAGACCGGAGAAGACTTGAAGTTCGGTGTCGGCGTTCGAGATCAGAACCGCGAGATCGGCAATCCCGTCGTTGTCGACGTCGGTCACGATCACTTCAGCGGGATCGTCCGAGCAAGGAATGGTTTCGGGGCCGGTGAGGACCGGTTGCGCGGCAATCGGCGCAACGAGGCATGCAAGGATCGAGGCGGTGAGGAATAGCGATCGAATCATGATTCCCGTTTCGTTGGCAATGAGATGCTGCAGAGCGCAGCCCTAGGCACTCCACCTCTCGTACATCCGAAACCACCGCGCGGAATGCCTCATGAACCCTGAAACAAGTCACTCGGACCGTAACCGGAGGAGAAGACTCACGTTGGAAGGGAGGTGACTCAGCCAGGGACCGTGGGGTCCGATCGCCAGGAACTTTGAGGGAGAACTAGCGGAGTGTGCGGATGACCTGAGTGTCTGGACTCGCTCGGACTGTTCACGGCTCGGTTTGCTGAACCGGGTTCATGAGTCGTTCCGGCCGGCCCGGATCGAGCGGCATTCGGAACTGGCCGACTGCTCGCTTGTCCGCACCCACTCGACGAAGAGGAAACAGCATGACTCGTCGGTCTACCATCCGTCGTCCCTTCCCCTTGAGCCTCGCTCTCGCACTCACGGTTCTCTTCGGAACTCTTCTTCTGTCCAGCGCCGCGGTCGCGCAACCGTGCTTGATGCTCGTACCTGAACTCGACCAAGCGGTACCGCCCGAGTCGCTTCCGCAAGGAGAGATCACCCTCGAAGGCTTTGGCTTCCAGTTCGGAGTGTGTCTTCTGTCCGTCACCTTCGGCAGCGCGTCGAGTCCTTCGACTCAGTTCATCGACGCATTCCAAATGACGGTGACCGTCCCGGACGTGAGCCCCGGCGTCTATCCGATCCAAGTGACGACGGTCGGCGGCGAATCGAACACGATCTCGTTCACAGTGCTCGGCCTCGAGCCCGACTGGGTGCGCGGCGACTGCAACCAAGACGGCGCCTACAACATCGCCGACGCCGTCACGATTCTCGCCGCTCTCTTCGATGCCGGAACCGTGGTACCGAATTGTGTCGACGCCTGCGACATGAACGACGACGGATCGTTCGACATCTCCGACCCGATCTTCGGCCTCGCAAACCTGTTCTCCTCAGGTGCTCCGCCAAGCGCGCCGCACCCCGGGTGCGGAACCGATCCCACCGCCGACAGCCTCGACTGCGAGGAGTTCACGGCGTGCCCGTGATTGGGTCAAGACTCGGCCGTCCGTCCCGGTCGGCGTCGTTCGACACGACCGGGGCGTGCCACGATGCGCCACGCCACGAACTTGTACATGTAACGTCGGCAGCGAGATTCAACGTCTTGCGTCGCCCAGGGGTTCATCCCGTTACCCAACTTTGTCTCTACAACGCCCGAACCGCCGCGTCGACTTCCGGCGCCGCGATCGAGTAATGTATCCGCGTGAACGCCGAGCGTGGGATGGCGTCAAACCAGACAAGTTAGGGGGAGCCTTGCTTCAGGAATTCAAGAAGTTTGCAATGCGCGGCAACGTCATGGACATGGCGGTCGGCATCATCATCGGCGCCGCTTTCAGCAAGATCGTATCGTCGGCGGTCAAGGACGTCATTATGCCCCCGATCGGCGTACTGCTCGGCGGCGTCGATTTCGAGAAACTCGTCATTCCGGTCAAGTATGCGGTGCCCGCGGTATTGGGAGAGAACAACAAGATCGTGACCGAAGCAGCGCCCGAGGTCGCCATTCGGTACGGCGCTTTCATCAACACCGTGGTCGACTTCGTGATTGTCGCGTTCGTAATCTTCATGGTTGTCCGGGCGATGAACTCGATGAAGAAGGAGGAGCCGAAAGCGGCTGCGACCCAGAAGAAGTGTGACTTCTGCGTCAGCAAGATCGACATCTCCGCTACCCGCTGTCCGCACTGTACGTCCGAGCTGTCCGCGGCGTAGACGGCGCAGGGTCAAGGCAGTGCGCTGCGACGTTCGGCGGCCGCACTACTCGCATGGGCCAAGGGCAAGGCGCGGCTCAGGGACTCAGGGACTCAGGGATTCAGGGATTCAGGGGCAGAGCGCGCCCGACGAATCACATCCCAGCGCATGCGGGGGGACCGATCCGCAGTTCGGGTACGGCTCTGTTGGCTTCAGCCCGTTGACGAACTGAAAACTCAGAAGGTAGACCGGGTCACCCAGCCCGATCACGCCATCGGCGTCAACGTCGGCTCCCGCTCGGCACTGCGGGCTCGGCGCTCCGGGGATGAACAGGTAGCTCAAGATGCACACGGCGTCGGTCAGGGCGTCGACCGCTCCGTTTGCATCCGCGTCTCCGCGAATGAACCGTGGGTGAGTCAGCGCAGCGTGGGCGTTGACCATGCCGAAGCCGAACGATTCGTCCCACCCGATCGCTCCGAGATCGGTCGCGGAACTTTCCAGAATGGCGCCGAGGTTGGCCGGCGAAAGCGTGGGATCGGCGGAGAGTACGAGGGCCGCGACTCCGGCGCAGTACGCCGACGACAACGACGTTCCGAAAAGATCGACGTAGCCTCCCGGGGCGAAACCAGCGCCGCCGGTCCGGTCGAGCGAGTAGATCTGCTCGCCTGGTGCCGAAAGGGATATTTCCGGGCCCGTGTTACTGCCGCCCCAGAACGTACCATATCGCCTCGTTGCAGTGACTGCGTGGACGCTGGGAAGCGACGCCGGATACGACACGACCTCCATACCCTGGTTACCCGCCGCGGCAAAGTGAGTCATGCCGCCGAGGTGTGTTTCCAAGTACGCTTCGTCGATCGCAGCCGATGCGATCGGGCCGTAGGTGTTGCTGTTGTTGGAGATCTCGATCCCTTGATCGTGGGCCCACGTCAGCGCGTCTACGGTCCAACTCGACTCCGAGTCCCAGCTCGTGTCGCACGAACTCAGAGAGATGAACGTTCTCAGTGAGACCGTCGTGCACAGGGGGGCGATTCCGACGATCCCGACTTCATTGTTGATGGTGGCGGAGATACAGCCGGCCATCGGTGTTCCGTGATTGTCACAGAGATTGACGGGACTTCCATCGCCGGGCCCGTCGCTCGTGAAGTCCACGCCCGGCAGACCAGCGAAGTCGGGATGGTCGAGCTGCACGCCAGTGTCGAGCAGGGCCACTCTCACCCCGGGGTCGCCGAGCGTGAGATCCCAAGCTTCGGGGGCGTCCATGTCGAAGTCTTCCAGCCCGCCCGCCGCCCCGGTGTTGTGCAAGCCCCAGAGTGAGGGAAACCCGAAGTCGGTCGGAAGCGATGCTCCTTGACCGGAGATGATGAAATTCGGCTCCGCGTACAACACGCCCGGAGTCAGGGCGAGTCGGTTGGCGAGATCTAGGACCGAATAGCCGCTCGGTTCAGAGCAGTGCAGTTTGAATCCGAGTGCGCTGCCACCAAAGTTCGTGCTCGAGATCGATAGCTCTGGGAAGCGTTCGATCACGTCCTGCGCCGCTTCGACTGTACCGATGAACCGCACGAGGATTGTCGGAGTGACAATGACGTATCCACCGAGTTGCCCTTGAAAGACGGGGCTTGCGAACGACGCGCCGCGCTCGAGAGCGTTGGCTATTTCTCGCTCAGCTTCGGCGTTGGTGGTGATCGACATATCGCAGATTCGCCACCCTTCGATCGGTAGCTCCCGGCCGCTGTCCACCGCTTCCCCCCAAATGGCGATCTCGTTGGACTTGAGTTGGAGGACCTTCGACTCGCGATAGTAATGGTACTCGGCAGTGTCACTCGCCTCGCAATGGAGGGAGAAGAACGTGGACAAGGCTGAGAACACGATGACGAATCGAAGCATGAAACCTCCTGGGACGCTCGGTTGTGGTGCGGCGGGCGACGCGCGGCGCTGCCGAGGATGACGTTGCTGGAGTGTGTTCCACACTAAGTGTCCGGTCGAAAAAAAAATTGGGCTCGGGGTGCAGCCGTCGAGTGGACTAGCAATTCTCTTCCGAGGGACTCGCCGAGCCTAAGACCGGGCGGCGGATCTTGGTTCGCGTGCGGAGGTCATGATACGCTGCCGGTGACGGGGCGCGGCGGTGCCGCGCCGCGATGGGCTGCGCGGCGGGCTGCGTTTCTGCGCGACGACGCCAACACGAGTTACGATTGAATCGAAGATTCCGTGATGAGGGCTCGACCGAGCGCGGTTGTTTGTTCGGAAGGCGGGCGGAGATCGTTTGCGGTCTCCGCGGCAGCCTGCGAGCGAGAGTGAGGCCGAGACGTGAAATCGAAAACCGACGAGCAGCTGCTTCTCGAGTACGGCCGCACGGGAAACCGCGCGGCGTTCGAGCAGTTGGTAGATCGACGCTACGCCGATGCGTATCGAGTCGCCCTGCATGTGTTGAGAGACCCCGAACGAGCTGAAGAGTGTGCGCAAGAGGCCATGGCTCGGCTCATGGTTGCTAGTAAGCGCTACCGATCGCAGGGATCGTTCAAGGGGTACCTCTACCGGATCGTGGTGAACATCGTGCGGAACCGAGAAACAGCCAAGCGTCGACGGGAGCACCATGAAAACGTGGCGCGGCGCGAACGAGTCACGTGGCAGGACGACCCGGCTTACGCAGACCTCGAGTCCGAAGCGGTGGCAGAACGGGTGCACGAGCTGCCCTCGGAACTC
>JAJFFE010000154.1 GCA_021776775.1 Planctomycetota bacterium
GCACCGCGTCTTGCCGGGCGCGTATCGGACCCGCCGACGTCAGCGGGTGCGTCAAGATCCAACGCAGCCGCATGGCGCCGAAGAACGTCGACGACGTATCGATCAACCCGAACAGCGAACGCGGTCCGTCGACCAGGCTCAAGTCCTCACACGCCAGCGCTTCCAGTGCGTCGTGCCCCTTGAACTCGGCGTCGTTGAGGACGCCACGCGCGAGCGGTGAGCTTTCGTCGGAAGGGGCGGGCGGTGCGTGAGCGAATGCCGTGCGGCCGGATCGTCGGTCTTCTTCCTCTCGCGCCAGCGCCGCGCGATCTTGCCGTCGCCGCAGCGTTTGATCGACTCGGTGGTGCAGCACCACGGCGACCGGAAACACGACGACGACGATGGGCGCGACGACGACCCACAGCAGGATCGGCGCAAACAAGCCGGCGACGGCGCAACCGATGGCGACCAGGAACGCCCACAAGCGAAGCTGGCTGAACGCCTGCGAACGCCGTTCGAGCTGCTTGATTTCGTCGAGGATTCCGGACGGGTCGGTGGCTCTTGAGGTGTGATCTGAGGTCAACGGATCGCTGTCACAATCATGGCCACCATCAACACGACGCTGATGATCCCGTTCATGGTGAAGAAGGCACGGTTCACGCGGGAGAGATCGTCGGGACGGACCAGGCGGTGTTCGTAGGCGAGTAGCGCAATGACGACCCCGACCGCGGTCAGGAAGACGACGCCGAGGTTGGCGAGGACGCCGAGGGTTATCAGGGTGATTCCCATGGTCGCGTGCAGCACCATCGCGATGCGCAGCGCCTTAGGAACACCGAATCTTGCGGGAATTGAGTAGAGGCCCGACTCGCGGTCGAAGTCGGTATCCATGCACGCATACAGAATGTCGAAGCCGGCCGTCCACAGCATGACGGCGAGCCCGAGGAGCCACGGCTCCCACGACAGCGTTCCTCGCACCGCGACCCACGCCCCGAGCGGCGCCAATCCCAGCGCGGCGCCGAGGATCACATGGCACATAGCGGTGACCCGTTTCGACAACGAGTAGCCGAGCGCGATCACCACCACGATCGGTGAGAGCTTGAACGCCAGTGGATTGATCCACGCCGCGCACGCGACGAAACCCGCCACCGAAACCACCACCGCGATCGCGACGAACGCGGAGCTCAACTCGCCTTTTGGCAGCGCGCGGTCCGCGGTCCGTGGATTCTTAGCGTCGATCTTGCGGTCGACTAGCCGGTTGAAAGACATCGCCGCGGTGCGTGCGCAGAACACCGCGAGCACGATCTTCCCGATGATCGCGAACTCCGGCACCGAGCCTGCGGCCAAGAACGAAGCGCCGATGGCGAACGGCAGCGCGAAGATGGTGTGTGAGATCTTGATCATCTCGAGAAACGTTCGCGTCTTGGCGATCGTCATCGTTTGCCCCAGCGCGCGTAGAGATCGTTGTCGATGCCGACGTGGTCGAGAATTCGTGAGACCACGAAGTCGATTTGCTCGGCGACGCCGTCGCCCGGCGACTGATAGAACGTCAGCACCGGCGGGATCACGGTGACGCCGGCGCGCGCCAGTCGCAGGAGGTTCTCCAAGTGGATCTCCGACAGCGGCGCTTCGCGCGGCACGACGATCAGTGGACGTCGTTCCTTGATCATGACGTCAGCGGCGCGACGCAGCAGGTTGTCCGACGTTCCGGCTGCGATAGCGCCGATCGTCCCCATCGTGCACGGGACGATGACCATAGCGTCCAGCCGTGACGAACCACTGGCCATGGGTGCGTAGAAATCACGTTCGGAAAACTCCAGCAGTTGATCGTGCTGCAAGCCCGGGATCATGCCCCCCGGGGTGCCAGCCGTCTGGCGCGGTCCCAGCTCTTCTTGAATGACGAGCCGGCCCGCTTTGGAACAGGTGAGGTGAACTTCGCAGTCACTCTCGAGCAACACCTCGATCAACCGGACCGCAATGGGGGCTCCACTGGCGCCGGTGATACCGACCCCGATGCGTCGACGATCGCTCATGCGAGCCCCTCCGGTCGGTCAGCGCCGTTGCTGTCGTCAACGTCACAGCTAGCCGAGGATGTCCCGCTCCAGTGTCCGCGAGCGATGAGTTCGGCGATCCACATGCGGTAGTTCTCCACTTCTTCGCGCTTCTCGAACTGCACGCTGGCCCGGTCTCCCGAGTCCAAGAACGCGCGCGTTCGTGGCAGCACCGAACCCGGCGATCGCCCCGCGACGTGTCCCGCGAACCGCAGCCAATTGTCGATCGTGTTGAGCTGACCGTCGAGGGCTAGCTCCGGAAACGGAATACCGATCTCGCAGCGCAAGAACTCGATCGGCTCGGCGAGCACCAGCTCTATCGCAGCTTCGTCAATCTTGAATCCGGGGTCGGCCAGCGCTTCCCGTTGCAGCCGAAGCTCGCGATTGGTCGTGAGTGTGCCGATGTCGCGGACCTCTTCCTCGTCAGTGAGATCGTGATCTCTGCCCTGTACGACAATGGCCAACGCCGCTAGCTCGTCGTACGCGATGGACTCATGATCGCCGAGAAACTCCAAGTACATTCGCTCATCATCGAAGACGACGCTGCGAACACGTCGCACCAGGGGTGGTTCGAGCGGTACGTCGTCCGGGATTCGAATCAGTTCGATTCCGAACTCTCGGCGCATGCGCTGTTCGACCCACTCCGCTTGCTCGGCGGTGACGCGGCGGACCACCCAACCGGCGCCGTAGCGAATGCCGGTGGCGAGGTCGACCGCGCTCGACTCGAGCAGCTCGCCGAGGACTTTCGCCGTCTCGCGCGTGTCGATCGTCGCTCCGGGGGGGAGCACTAGATGGAACTTGTCTTCCACAGTCGTGCTCCGTTACGCAACGCCGACGTGAAGCGCAACGTTGCCGGGAGCGAGTCGTCGCCACCGCACCGCCTTGAATCCCGCTTCACGCATGGTCTCGGCTAACTCATCGCCGGGTGGCCAGCGATCGATGGACTGCTGGAGGTAGCTGTACGCGCGATCTGGACTGCGCGATATCAAGTTGCCGATGAACGGCAACAGTCCGTGGCAGTAGATGTCGAACGCCGTCTTGACCACGGGAATCTGCACCGGCGTGAACTCGAGCAGCACCAGCCGTCCGCCGCGCTTCAGCACCCGACGAAGTTCGCGAAGCCCGCCCGTGAGATCTTCGACGTTGCGAATGCCGAACCCGACGCTGGCGCCGTCGAACGTTTCACTCGCAAACGGAAGGTGCAGCGTGTCGGCCGCCACGAATTCGTGCTCGATCGAGCTACGGCGACCGCGTTTCTGGGAGCCGATTTCGAGCATCGGAATAGAGAAGTCCGAGGAGACAACCGTCGCCGAGCGCGATTCTTGGCGCAGCGCGCGGACGATTGCAAACGACAGATCGCCGGTCCCGGAGCACGCATCGAGGAAATGAGTCCCCGTCGCAATTGGGAGTTCCCGCACCGTGAACCGTCGCCACCAACGATCGAGATTGAACGACAGGAGGTGATTCAGCAGGTCGTATCGCGGCGCGATCCCGTCGAACAGCTTTCGGATGTTCCGATGCTCCTTGCCCAGGAACGGGTGCGCCGCCGCGTCATCCAGAGCTACTTCGTTCGGGGTCTCGGTCGTCATCGGGGCGTCGGGTCTCCACGTATGGGTCAAGGGCGCGGTATCTTATAGAGTTGATTGAGGTTCTGCTGCCTTTCCCGATCGGAAACTCCATGGAACCTGGCGCCCGTGACAAATACAATCGCGGAGCGACCTTCCGGTCGCGAAACCCGCGCGCCGAGTGCACCTCCACCGGCGCCGACCCGAGAAGGTGCCCTGCGATGACCCGATCTCCGGCCCCGCGTACCCGTAGCAATTGCGGCGCTTCGAGCGCCCTGTGGCTGACGTTGGTGCTGATGTGTTTGTCGGGCCCGCTCGTCCAGACCCCGGCGTTCGCCCGGCAGGACACCGGTCAGCCCGGTGACCCGGCCAAGCCGAAGGCTCCCGACAAGCCAGTCGAGCGCGCTGGCCTCTCCTTCCACTCGCTCGTGGCGGGGACCAAGCTGTCCAGCGAGTCGTACCGTCCGCTCTTTGTCGTCTACACGGGGCCGCCGTCCAAAGAAGAGGGCGACGACTCCGCGTGGAAGCGCGTCGAGTCTCAGTTGGTCTCCGGCACCAAGAAGCAACTCGCGAAGTTTACGTCGGTCGAAGTGAAGCGCACGTCGGACAAAGCGACCATCGAGATGTTCGGCGGCCTCTCTCGTCCCATGATTGCGTTGTGCGACTTCCGCGGCGTGGTGCTGAAGCGGTGGGATGGCGACCTGCCCAGCCGTAGCGCGTTTCGCAAGTTCGTCAAACGGACGTGGGAGTACAACTCCGAACTCGCCGGTCGTTTCGCCCAAGCAAAAAAATCCATCGACAAGGCGCGTTACGCGCTGAAGACCGATCGACACAAGGAAGCGGTGCAACTCTACCTGAGCACCGAGAAGCTCGAGTTGCCGGCCGACTCCAAGCCGGTCAAAGAGTTGGCGGAGCTCCGCAAGGAGATCGACAAGAAGATCGCGGATCGTAAGAAGAAGGCCGACGAGAAAGAGAAGAAGAAGGACTACTACGCTGCGATCGATATTCTCGAGAAGACTATGTCCGACTTTCCCATCCCAGACGTTCGCGACGAGCTTCGGAAGAAGATCACCAAGCTGTGGGCGAAGCTCCGCGGATTCGGCTAATGACCGTCCCGGATACTTCCTCTGCCTCGCAACCATCGGACTCGCAACCATCGGATTCGAACCCCTCGGACAGGCCGCAGCCGCCCAACGAGCGACTACCCAGCGAGCAGCTCTCACCGGGTAGCGTAGCGCTGCACTCTTTGTCGAGCACTGACGTCGTCGCCCTCTTCGATCACGAGCAATCCACCATCACCGCCGCACTGCTGCGCGTCCGAGACGACGTCGCGCGACTTGGCGATGCTATGGCGGACTGCCTCACGGGCGGGGGCCGTATCGTTTACGTCGGGGCTGGCACCAGTGGGCGCATCGGCGCGCTCGACGCCGCGGAGTGGCCCCCGACGTTCGGAGTGTCGCCGTCTCAGATTCTGGCGCTGATGGCGGGCGGCGACCGTGCGTTGCGAGAGTCCGTCGAGGGAGCCGAAGACGATCGCGTCGCTGCGCGATCGGATCTCGAAGGGGTGCACGTTTCACGCGCCGATCTGTTAATCGGAATCTCCGCCTCAGGCACCGCACCGTACGTTTCCGAAGCGATAGCCATCGCGCGCCGGCTCGGCGCCGGTCGAGCGTTCATCACCTCGAACCCTTCGACCGAATCCGAGGATGCCGAGCTGATCGCGGTCCGACTCGAGACCGGAGCCGAGGTGCTCGCCGGATCGACCCGGTTGAAGGCGGCCACCGTAACGCACCAAGTTCTTCAGCGCGCCTCGAACGTATGCGCGGTGCGCTGCGGTTGGGTATACGCCGGCCGCATGGTCGAAATGCGTCCCACGAACGTCAAGTTACGCGCGCGAGCGGAACGAATCGTGGCCGAACTCTGCGAGTTGGACCCGAAGGTCGCCGGCGAGTTGCTGCGCACCAGTGACGACGACATGAAGGTTGCCATCGTGTCACACCGACTCGACGTTACCGCCGCCCAAGCGCGGACTCGACTCGACGCCGTGCACCGCCGTCTCACCGAGATTCCAGGGTTCTGACATGAACGACCTCGCGACTCGACTCCGACGACAGCGCACCGTTCGCTGGATGGGTTTGATGTCAGGCACGTCGTGTGACGGAATCGACGTCGCCGTGCTCGATCTCCAAGAGCGTTCCGGAGAGTTACCTCGCGCCACGTTTGTCCACGGCGGCGAATACCCGTTTCGGGCGTCGGACTCGCGTCGCCTCATCGAAGCGTTGCGCCGCGATCCCACCGTTTCGTCCGCCGCAGTGTGGGACGCGTGGCTCGGCGAGAAGTTCGCGGACACCGCGCGCCGGTCGATCGATCGCGACGGTCCGGTCGACGCCATCGTCGTCTCGGGGCACACCTTTGCGCACCAACCGGATCAGCGCGCCACGCTGCAACTCGGCAACCCCGCGTTGGTCGCGGTGGCGACTGGCTGTCCAGTGGTCGCCGGCATGCGTGCCGCCGACGTCGCCCGCGGCGGAGAAGGTGCTCCCTTGGTGCCGGCTGGCGATCGAATCCTGTTTGCTCGTGACGACGGCCCGGTTGCGGTGGTCAACCTAGGCGGCATCAGCAACGTGACGTGGCTGCCCGATCGACGCGGTTGGCCGGCGGCGGCCGACTGCGGGCCCAGCAACCTGATTCTCAACCGCATCGTTCACCTCGCCACGGGGGGCGACGAATCCTTCGATCACGACGGCGCTCGCACCGCGGCCGGCGTCGTGCACGAGGAGTTGATCCGCGGCTGGATGGCGCACCCATTCTTCGGCTCCGCTCGGCGCAGCACCGGACGCGAAGAGTTTGGTGAAGAGTGGGTTCTCGAGCATCACGATGAACTGTCCGCTCTTTCATTGGCCGATCGCTTGGCCACGGTCGCGGACTGGATCGCCGAGTGTGTGTCGGTCCAGATTCACCGGTTCGGCGGCGCTGCCGATACCGAAGTTCTCGTCGGTGGGGGGGGCGCGTTCAACCTCGGTGTCATGAACGCGATCGGTCGGCGGTTCGAGCGGGTTGAAGTGTTATGCGAAGAGGACCACGGCGTCAGCGAGAGTCTGCGCGAGGCGGCGGCGTTCGCTGTTCTCGGCCACGAACTTCTGCACCGGCGGGCGGGTTCGTTCCCGACCACGACCGGGTGTCGCGGACCGGGTCCCATCGGGGCGTGGTGGTAGCGACCGGTTGATCGGTGTTGCGTCGTTTTTTCCTACGTTCTTCGATACCCCGTGTTGCTCAACCGCCGCGTCGAGGGATTGCGTCCGCAAGCCGCTTTCTCGAATCGTTTCGACGTCATGCCCGGGTGCTGAGTTTGCTCCGGGCGAGAGCCCGGCATTTCACTTTGAAAATGATCGAGGAATCGCGCGCCCGACCGGTTGGCGTGATGTAAAATGCCGAGCGGTGCGCCACAGTGTGCTGTTGGGTAAATACACATAAATTGAATCTACGCTGCCGACTGTGTGGGTCTCACCCGCGCAGCGAAGGGTCACGATGTTTCGTATTCGTAGTTTTGTGCCGTTGGCATTGATGCCGTTTCTTGCGATCGCGTTTGCGTTCACCCCTTCGCTCGGCGGTCAGGTTGCTCCGCTCGGTGGGTCGGGTCCGGCCCACGAGCTGACGGTGAACACCCTGGGTAACGGCACGGTCGTGATCGACCCCGATCAACCGTCCTACAGCGACGGCCAGGTTGTCACCTTGACCGCCACGCCGTCCGACAACTGGCGCTTCGTCGGCTTCTCCGGTGGCTTGGCAAGCGTGAGCGGCTCGAGCAGCGTGACCATCACGTCAGATCTTGTGATCGACGCGACCTTCTCGGATCTCGCGCTCGACGAAAATTTCGAATCCTTCGCCACCGGCGCAAACCCCTCCGGCTGGATCGACACCGATCCGTTCCCTAGTTTGCTAGAGAACGACGCCCTGTTCTCGGTTCGATCATTCGGTGGTAGTCAGGCGCTGACCACGACGTCGACCTTGACCAACATTCACAGCCACTATCTGCCGGCAAACGTCGGCGAGATGAACGGCTACGAATACACCGGACGCATGCGGATCTCGAACTCGCAGGCCGGGATTGGCGTGACCTTCTTCAGCGGTTATCCGGACGACACGTCGTACTACCGACTGCGTCGTTATCTTTCGAACTCCTTTCACATCACCGCGAGCGGCACCGCGATCACCGGCGGGTCGATCGAGTCGGGCGTCGTGCCCACCGCCAACACGTGGTACCGCTTTCGCGTTCAGATCGAAGACACTGCAACGCAAACCGAGATTCGTGCCAACGTCTGGCTGGCGAGTGACCCGGAGCCCGCCGGTTGGCAGATCGATGCGTTCGACTCGAGCGCCACGCGGCTGACCAACGGCACGGTCGGCGCATGGAGCTTCTACCTCGGCACCAAGGGGTGGGACGATCTTCAGGTGCGCGCGCTACCGACCACAGCACTGTTCGACGTCTCGGTGACACCGACCGGGCTTGGAACAGTGACCCGTTCCCCGGACCTCGCGACTTACGCCTACGGAGACGTCGTCACCCTAACGGCTACCGGTGACCCGGGCTCCGCGTTCGCTGGTTGGAGCGGCGATCTGAGCGGGGCGAGCAATCCGGTCGACGTCACGGTCACGCGCGACCTCGCGATCGATGCGGCGTTCGTGCCGATGACCACCCACACCTTGACCGTCTCTGCCACCGGCGACGGCGAGGTGTTCCTCAATCCCGACCTGCCGACTTACACGCTCGGTTCCACGGTCGAGTTGTCCGCGGTCCCGGACGCCGGTTGGAGCTTCGCCGGCTTCGACGGAGACGTCACGTCGAGTGCGAACCCGCTAACCGTCACGATTACCGGTGATCTGTCCATCGACGCCCTGTTCGAGCCATTCCTGGTGCTCGAGACCTTCGATGGCGCCGTCGGCAGCGACCCGCTCGACTGGTTCGACACCGAGACCAACAACAGCTTGGTCGAAAACGACAGCTACTTCTCGATCGCCGATTTGTCCGGTGAATCGGTCTTTCACACCCCTCTGCCGCTGACCAACATCCACTCGCACTACGTCGGAGCGGGGGGCGCTGCATTAGCAGACTACCGATTCACCGGCCGGATGCGATTGTCGACGACTGCCGGCGGTGTCGGAGTGACGTTCCTCAGTCAGTACCCGAACGTCGCGTCGTACTATCGGCTACGACGTTACTCCGGGACCCAGTTCCACATCACCGCGCGTGGGTCGACCGTGTCGGGCGAAATCGACAGCGGCGTGACGCCTCTGGCCAACGTTTGGTACCGGTTTGCGTTGGAGGTCGAGGACACCGGCGCTCGAACCGAGATCCGTGCCAAGGTGTGGGCCGATGGTGGCGCTGAGCCATCGGCTTGGCAGATCGATTGTTTCGATGACAGTGCAACCCGGTTGACGCAAGGAACGATCGGGGCGTGGTGCCACGGAAGTGGCTCAAAGTATTGGGATAACTTCGAAGTGTCGCCGCTCGGTACCGCGCCGGCGCCAGTGGCGCTGACCGTTTCGAGTTCCGGCCTTGGATCCGTGGTCGCGGTTCCCGACCTTCCGGTGTATCCGGTGGGGTCGGCCGTCGAGTTGACCGCCATCCCGGACACGGGATCCGTGTTCACGGGTTGGTCCGGCTCGGTCACGTCGTTGGACAACCCTCTGACGTTGACCCTGTTTCAGGACGAGGCCGTCACGGCGAACTTCGCACCCGTGGTACAGCACACGTTGAACGTGACAACGGTCGGTTCCGGCGTGGTGACCAAGAGCCCGGATCAAGCGGCCTACCTGACCGGCACGGTCGTGACGTTGAGTGCTACAGCCGATCCCGACTGGAGTTTCGTCGGATACTCTGGCGACGTGACTTCCGTGCTGCCGACGATCGACGTCGTCGTTTCCGGTGACTTGGACGTCGTTGCCATCTTCGGACAGTCACTCGTGACGCAAACGTTCGACCTGGTGCCGGTCGGTTCCGATCCTCCCGGCTGGTTCGATACCGATATCAACCGAAGCCTGCTCGAGAATGACTCCATCTTCAAGGTGCTGGCGGTCGGCAGCGATTCGAGCTTCGGAACGGTCGGCAACTTGCCGAACGTGCACTCGCACTACGTCGTGCCACCGAGTGAGCAGTGGAGCAACTACGAACTCACCGGACGGATGCGCATGAGCGACGCCGACTCGGGGTTGGGCGTCACGCTGTTCAGCCAGTACCCGAACGATGGGCGCTACTACCGACTGCGTCGCTACGCCGGGACCGGCTTTGTCTTGCACCCGTTCGGAACTCCGATCACCGCCGGGGATATCGAGACCGGAGTCGTGCCGGTCTCTAATCAGTGGTACCGATTCAAGGCGCAGATCGAAGACGGCGCCGGGGTCACCAAGATACGTGCTCGCGTCTGGGGCGACGGCGCGACCGAGCCCACTCAGTGGCAGATCCAGTGTGAAGACTCGTCGGCGACCCGCCTCACGCAAGGCACGTTCGGCGTGTGGACGCATGGCGTCGGTGCGAAGTACTTCGACGATTTCGAAGTCCAGCCATTGGACGCTCCCGCCACGTTCGATCTCGACGTGGTGTCGCACGGTGGTGGCGATGTCGCCGTATCACCCGAAGCAGAGCTCTACGTCGCCGACTCGGTGGTCACTGCGACCGCGTCGCCGCAAGCGGGTTGGACCTTCCGCGAGTGGGCCGGAACAGTGAACAGCACGACGAATCCGCTGACGCTCACGATGGATCAAGATCACGTCGTGGCCGCGGTGTTCACACCGTCGGCGGTCGACGAAGGGTTCGATCTCTACGTTCCGACCGACAACCCTGCCGACTGGGTCGACACTGAGCAGTTCAACAGCTTGGTCGAGAACGATACCTACTTCGAAGTGTTCGACGTCGACGGCGACAACGCGCTCGGCACCACGCTCCCGGTCGCCAACGCGCACTCGCACTACACCGGGGCCGGTAGCGCAACTTTGGAGAACTACGCGTTCACCGGACGCATGCGGTTGAGTTCGCTCAACGGTGGTGTCGGGGTGACGTTCCTGAGTGGTTACCCCGCCGAGGCGAGCTACTACCGACTGCGCCGGTTCGCGGGCACGTCGTTTCACATCTCACCGCTTGGCACGCTGCTTTCCGGCGGCAACAGTGACACCGGAGTCACACCGCAGGCCGATGTTTGGTACCGCTTTGCGATCGCAGTGGTCGATACCGGTACCCGCACCGAAATTAGGGCCAAGGTGTGGGCCGACGGAAGTCCGGAGCCGGCGACGTGGCAAGCGGACTGCTTCGACGACAACCCGACCCGACTGACGCAAGGCACCATCGGCACGTGGGTGTTCGGAGCGGGATCGAAGTTCGTCGATGGCTTGACGGTGGAGCTTCCCACCACGTCCGGCCCGTTCACGCTGGGTCTGACCACGACCGGAGACGGTGTCGCGACCGCGACTCCGGATCTACCCCAGTACAACTTCGGAGACGTGGTCGATCTACAAGCAACGGCAAACGCCGGTTCCGTCTTTGTCGGTTGGCAAGGCGATGTAACCGGTTTCGACAACCCGCGATCGACCGTCGTCACCTCGGACCAGACGGTCGTCGCCAACTTCTCGGCCGTCGCCACGCACACCGTCGACGCGGTCGCTGGTGTCGGGGGAAGTGTCGCGATCGATCCCGACACTGCGAGCTACAGCACTGGCGATTTCGTTCGAATCGACGCGACAGCAGACATTGGCTACATGTTCACGGGCTTCTCCGGCACGCTCGTCAGCGACCAGAACCCGTTGGAGTTTCTCGTCGACAGTGATCACTCCCTCACCGCAAACTTCGCCGCGGTTCCCTACACGATCAGCAGCACGGTCGTGGGCAATGGCACGGTCGTACGCGACCCGGACCTACTGACCTACACCTACGGCGATGTCGTGACCATCACCGCGGTCCCGGACTTCGGGGCGTCCTTCGACGGTTTCAGCGGTGACATCAACGGCACCGCCAATCCGGTCACCGTGATGGTGACGGGCGACATCGACATCACCGCCGAGTTCGTCACCGCTATTGTCGATCAGAGTTTCGTCGGCTACCCGGCCGGTGGTCAGCCGATCGATTGGGTCGACACCCAGCCGGCCGGCAGTCTGTTCGAAGACGACAGCCTCTTCTCGGTCGAACTCTTCGCGGGCGATCCAGCTCTGCATACCACGTCGACCGCTAACAACATCCACAGCCACTTCGTCGCCGACGGTGCGTCGCAACTGACCAACTATCGGTTCACCGGTCGCATGATGGCCGGCGACGCGACGAGTGGGGTGGGCGTGACGTTCTTCAGTCAGTTCGACGCCGAAGCGAAGTATTACCGGCTACGCCGCTTCGACGGCACGTCGTTCCACATTCAACCTCTCGGCACGCAAATCTCCGGAGGAGTGACCGACACCGGCGTCACTCCGGTTACTGGGATGTGGTACCGGTTCGAGGTCGAGGTGGAGGACACCGGCACCACGACCGCGATTCGGGCCAAGGTTTGGACCGACGGCACGGCTGCACCCGCGTCGTGGCAGGTCGACTGCTTCGACGACACCGCGGACCGAATGACCGCCGGCACCATCGGTTGCTGGTCGAACGGAGTGGGAAGCAAGTCGTTCGACGATCTGCGCGTGGTGTCGCTGGTTCAGGCGGTGCCGGTGACGCTGACGATCAACGTGGTCGGGGACGGTACCGTGACCGTGGATCCTGATCTCCCGAGCTACGCCATCGGTGACATCGTGACGCTCACCGCGATCCCGACTCCCGGTGCGCTCTTCGATTTTTGGAGTGACGGGTTGGGGACGAGCGCTTCAGTAGACGTGCTCATGACCAGCGACCGAACTGTTTCGGCTCACTTCGCCGCCGTCGAGTTGCTCTTCCAAGACAACTTCGAGTTCACTCCGGTGCTCGCTGATCCGGCCGGCTGGCTGGACACCGGTCCGCTCAACTCACTGACCCCCGCGAATCACTTCGCGGTGTACGACTTGGTGGCGGGCGGTAACCAGCTGTTCGGAACGAACTCGACCGCGACCAACATTCACTCGCACTACGTGGTGCCTGGCAGCGAGTTGTTCAAGAACTACGAAGTGACGGGGCTGCTGTACATGACGCACCCCGAGTCTGGCATCGGCATCACGTTCTTCAGCGACTTCCCGAACACCGCACGGTACTACCGCATGCGGCGATTCGGCACCGGTAGCTTCTTTATCGATCCCTTGGGCACGTTGATGACCGGCGGGACGACCGACAGCGGGGTCGTTCCGTTACCGAACGTCGACTATCGGTACCGAATCCGGGTGGAGGACACCGGCACTCAGACCGAAGTTCGCGCTCGCGTGTGGGAGGACGGGACCGCCGAACCGGCGGACTGGCAGATCGACTGCTTCGACGACAGCGCGACTCGCTTGACGCGCGGCACAGTCGGCGTATGGACGTTTAACCCCGGCAGCAAGTTCTTCGACGACTTCTGGGTTCAGCCGCTCGATCTCGGCGAGGCGCCGGCGCGAGCCTTCTTCGATCACTTCTCAGGCGCCGCGATCGAACCGCGGTGGGCTTCGGTGGTGTCGGGCTCTGGAAGCGTGACGTTGACCGGCGACAGTTCGGTCGAAATCATGACTCCGAGTAGCGGTGACGCCGCGTTCCTCGCCACGAACGAACCTATCGATCTCACGCAGACTCAGACGTGGCTGTTCTGTGCCCGCAACCTCGGGGGCGGTAATCTCGAAGACTTGATCGGTCTCTGGAACCTGCAGCCCGGAGTCATGCCGACCGCCGACACGCTCGCCGCCAACGATTCGCAGCGTCTCGGCGCGATCTCGATGGTCGACGACGGCTCCAACCCTACAGTTCGGTTCCGATTCGATCCGACCAGTGACGGCACCGGACGGTACTGGGCCGGTGAGCCGACGAACCAGTGGACGTCGCCCGACGTGCTGGCCGACGCGGTCGCCAACGTGCGCACCGGGGCAGACGCCGACTGGTACACGCTCGGTCTCGATATCGATGCGCAGCGGGAGCGGCTGCGGTTCTTCTCACTGCACCAAGTAGAGACGAGTCTGGCCGGGACCGCGCAGGGCGTGCGAATGGTCGCCCTCACCGACTGGGTGTTGTTCACCTCGCTAGCGGGCGGAAGTCCCATGGACAACGTGTGGCTCACGATGGGCGACCGCCACACGGATGCGGCGAGTGCACACTTTGAATTCGAGTGGGTGCGCCTCGAGGATGGTCAAACGCTTCACGCTTTTACCAACGCTCGCACCGATGCCGCTTCTCCGTACTCGCTACGCCACGTTACAAGCCGCAACACCCTGTTCCTTCCCGACGGTCGCGGCGACGCGTTGTTCCCGACGCCGTCACCGTGGGACGCGGGCGGTTATCGCAAGAAGCATGTGCTTCGTGATAACGATGGCACGCACTACCTCTACTACGAGGGCTTCGACTCCGGGGGAGAGAGTTCGATCGGGCTGGCGACATCTCCGTCTCCGGAAGGGCCGTGGACGCCGTATCCACTGAACCCGATCATCACGCCGAGCATTCTGCCCGCCGGCTCCGCGTCGTACGACGTGATCACGGCGCCACTCGTCGTCAAGGATGATCGCGAGCTAGACCCGAACAAGCGGTGGCGACTCTTCTTCGTCGGAGAGATCGAAGGCACGTCGACGCACCGCCTGTTCTTGGCGTCGTCGCCGAGCGCGGTGGGGCCGTGGCAGCAGGAAGTGGGGCCCGGTCCCGACGGCGCCATCATGTGGGAGCGACTCGACGGCGGGTGGCGAAACGACGGCATGGCCGACCCGGTCGTCTTCTTCAACCACGACACAAGCCAGTGGAACATGTTCCACTCCGGCCTTCGTGCCGGCGACGGTTGGACCGTGGGCTTCTCGACCTCGGACGACTTGATCCATTGGGCACCGTCCACATTGGTCGTCACTGGGAGTTCGACCGGCGTGCGCAGCTGGACGTCGGTGAACGGCAAGTTCATCACCATCAGCGACGCCTCGGCCATGCGAGAAGACGCCATCGTCTTCATCCGCAATCAGTCCACCGTCGAGAACTGGGGCATCTCGAGGATTCGTAAGATCAACGGCAACACCCTGGAGCTCTACCACCAGATCGGTGGTATCGGCGGAACCGCCTCGAACCGCACCGTCGCTCAACTCGGCTCCGGATCGATCACGCCCCACGCCATTCGTCGCCACGACGACGGCACGTATCGCCTGTTCGTGACCGCCTTCCAACCGTTCATTCTCGCCTTTGGCTCCTTCGGCAACTGCGAAGTCGCCGCGTCACTCACCGCACCGACCCTCGCCGGCCCGTGGACATGGGATGACCTAACGGCCCCCAACGTGCCGCTGGACATCTGGGGAGGTGAACGCGCGAACGAAAACATCGGGTGGATTGGGGAGCCGGTCACTACTCCCTAAAGGCTTTGCGTAGACCGGATGGCGAGCTACGCGCGTAACGCGCGAACGAAAACATCGGGTGGATCGGGGAGCCGGTCACTACTCCGTAGCCAGAGCCTCGCTCATAGGCTGGAGTCTAGGCGTAGCCATGGCGTTCAGGTTCTTGCCCCGTGACCGCAGGGTTGAACGACACACCATGATTGTGCGTCACCCGGCCACGATGCGCCCGGCCACGATGCGCCCGGCAAAAGCGCCTTCGCGGCGCCTTGCCGCATGACGCACCATCATGGCGCTTGGTTCAACCCTGGGGGGTCACGGGACAAGAACCCAAGAACCCGATCGTCGATCCGTCTGAGAACGGGGGGCGCCCGTCAGCGAGCGCACGACGATGAACACTCACCGTCGACGCGGGCCAGCCTCACGTCCGTCCAGAAGAGCGTCCGGCAGAGCGCCCGGAAGAGGCGAAGCTCTCCTCCGCCAACTCAGCCGATTATTCCGGGCGCATTTGCCGAAGTCTCGCCGCTGGGGGTACATCGGAGTGATTCGTCGGTTGGTCCTACGCGCACCCTGGCCGCCTCCTCGCAATCTTTTTTGGTGTACGCATGTGGCCTCGGCCTAGAACGCGCGATAAAGTGTGCGGCGCTCACGCTGACCCGCTGCGAAAGCCGATAGGTAGGAAACGTGCTGTTCCTGTCCGGCTCATTGCTTGCCACATGATTGCGACGCGATCAGCCAGAGAGTAACTACGAAAGGCCACGCGCCATGACTAGCTTCGAGAGTACGCTCCCGCCCCGTGACCAAGAACTTGCGCCCGTTCAGCAGTGGATCGATGAACTCGGCCATCGCATCGACGGTTGGTCGAAGAGCGTCAAAGCGATCTCTGCCGACGAGTTGGGCAAGTTGCGCACGGCGATGGCTGGGACGTTCGCGAAGACGCGTGTCGAAGGAGTGCTGCGCGACGTGTTGAGTCGCGTGGGACTGCGCGCCAAAGACGACGAGATGGCGGAGATGGTAGAAGAGCTCCGTTCGCGCATTCTCTGCTATCGCGAAGGGCTGACCATCGAGAGCTACGCGGAGTACTTTGTCACTCCGCCGAAGATCGATCTGTAGCCGGCCTTGTTAGGCTAGACGTCAGTGCGTTCGAGAAGCGTAGCCGAACCGGCTGCGCTTCTTTGCATCTCACCTCACGCACCCAAGATCAAGCACCCAATCTCACGCCCGAACGCTGGCTAGACCATCTTCGAGTGTGATCGACGGTCCCCAACCGCCGAACGCGCGCTTCAGTTTTTCGATGTTCGCCACCGAGTGTACGATATCTCCCGCGCGCGGGTCGGCGAACACGGGCTCCTCCGAGCGGTCGTGTTGCGAGAGGATCAGCCGTGCCAAGGCGTCGATCCGAATGTCCTCTCCGCGGGCCAGGTTGAACACGTCGCCGCCGAACGGCTCTGCGCGTTCGAGCGCCATGAGGTTTGCGGTCGCCACGTCACTCACATGAACGAAGTCGCGCGTCTGGCTTCCATCGCCGTAGATCGTCGGTAGCTCACCAGCGGCACAACGCTGTTGGAAGATGGGGATTGCGGCAGCGTAGTCGGAGTCGACCTTCTGTCGTGGACCGAAGACGTTGAAGTATCGAAACGAGACCGTGTCGGGGCCACCGGTTTCGGATGCGACTCGACACAGCGCTTCTCCGGTCAATTTGTGCACGCCGTACGGTGACAGCGGCCGAGCCGGATCGTCTTCACTGAGCGGGACCCGGGCGGGTTCGCCGTAGATCGCCGACGACGACGCGAAGACTAGCCGTGCGACACCGGCGCGTCTGCATTCGTCCAGCAGCATCGCGGTGCCGACAATGTTGACCGATGCAGTTCCGACCGGATCGGCGACTGACCCGGGTACCGAGGGGATCGCCGCGTGGTGAAGCACACCGTCGGCGCCCTCGAGCGCGGTGGCCACGGCGGCGCGATCTCGCAGGTCTCCGATGATCAGCGTGCAGTCGAGGTGCTCGACGTTCTTGGGATCGCCGCTCGACAAGTCATCGAACACCACCGTTTCGACGCCACGTGCGATGAGCGCCTCGACCAAATGACTTCCGATGAATCCGGCTCCGCCGGTGACGACCACTCGTTTCATGGAGACTCCTTCGACCGTTCATCATCGGTTTACCCGCACGTCGAGTGTAGGTGTTTCGGGCCGGCCGCGCTCGCGCCTTACCGGAACCTTGCGGTGCTGTATTTACAGGACTGTCTCTCCGGTGCTCTTTACTGTGCGGCCTCCGGGAAGGGGAACAGTCGCTCGGCATTTGCGGTGGTCGCCGCCCCCAGCGCCTCGACCGTGGTGCCGTGGATCTCGGCCAAAGTCGCCGCCGTGTGCAGCGCGAAGGCCGATTCGTTGCGTTTACCGCGCACCGGTTGCGGCGCCAAGAACGGCGCGTCGGTTTCCAGCAGCAGGCGATCGAGCGGGACGATCTCCGCGGCATCGCGTAGGTTCTGCGCTTTGGGGAAGCTGACGTTACCGGCAAACGAAACGTACCAACCGAGCTCCAGCGCACGCTTCGCCTCCTCGACCGTGCCGCCGAAGCAGTGGAAAACACCCGGCACCCGATCCGAAACGTCGGCGATCACGGCCAGCGTGTCGGCCCACGCATCTCGACAGTGAATGATGACCGGCAGACCGAGCTCCTCGGCCAGCGCCAATTGCCGCCGGAACGCGACCTCTTGCCGAGCGGGCGTCGCCTTGTCCCAGTAGTAGTCGAAGCCGATCTCGCCCACCGCAACCACGATCTCGGGCGCGTCGTCGGCCATACCCTTGAGCGTCGCCACAACCTCTTCGAGTTCCGCGTCGGAGATTTCGGTCTCGGTCGGGTGCAGCCCAACGCTCGCGTAACAGAGGCCAGGGTACTGCCGGCCCAAGTCGATCGCCGCGCGGCAACTCTCGACATCGATCGAGACGTTGATGATTCGCGCGAACCCAGCGTCCTGCGCCCGCTGGATCATGGCACCTCGGTCTTCGTCGAAGCGATCGAAGTAGAGGTGCGCGTGGGTGTCGATGTAGCGAGCGGCAGTCGAAGGGGCGGTGGACATGCGAGCGGATTCCCATGGTGAAGATCGAGAGGGGGGCTACTATTCGCCAGCACGGGCGAACAACCGAGGGTGTTGTACTTCAGCGAGGGAGAACTGCCAATGCGCGTCGCAGCCGAAGCCATCTGGACCGGCTCGGGAGCTCAACCGCCCGGGACGCCCGCCGCCGACGGCGCGGACATTCTGGAAGCGGGCACGCTCAATCCCGGCACTCTCAATCCGGGGACGATCGTCATCGACGATGGAGTGATCACCGCGATCGAGCCCCAGTTCGACGCCGACGCCGATCACGCGTTCCGGGGTTGTGTCATCACACCCGGCCTCGTCAACGCGCACGTCCATCTCGATCTTACCTACCCCGCCGAGAGCGAACGTCTCGACCGGCCGTTCACCGAGTGGCTCCTCACCATGCGCGACCTCCGCGAACGGGAAGGTCGCGACGGCATGGAGCGCGCTGCGCAGCGGGGGATCGAGCAGTCGATCGAGTCCGGCACGACGACGCTGGTCGATTACGATGCGACCGGGGCGTCGCTGAAACCGCTGGCGGAGTCACCCATTCGTCGCGTGGTGCTAAGAGAAGTCATCCAGTTCGCGCCCGAGTTCGATCGTTGTCGCGCCGTGCTCGAAGAGTTCCTCGCCGCGAGTCCAACCTCTCTGGAACTGCGCGGCTTGGCACCGCATGCGCCGTACACCGTGCAACGCGAAGTGCTCACCGGTTGCCTCGACCTACTGCGAGACACCCACCGACCGTGGTCCATGCACATCTGCGAACAGCCGTGGGAACTCGAACTCATGCTAGCCGGACGCGGTCCCGGTGCCGACTGGCTGGGCTCCATCGGCGTCGACCCCAAGCGCTTCGGCGTCCCCGGCATGAGCACAGTCGAATACCTCGCCGACGTCGGAGCCCTCGCCGACCCCAAGCTCACCCCAGGACTACTCGTGCACGCGAACTACCTAGACCGCGACGAACTCGCGAGCCTCACCACCACCGGCGCCACAATCGTCTACTGCCCACGCAGCCACCACTTCTTCGCCCACACACCACACCCACTGCCCGATCTCATCGCCCACGGCGTCCCAGTGTGCCTCGGCACCGACGGCACCGTCTCAACCGGCACCGGCGGCCACCTCTCCATGCTAGAAGAAATGCGCGCCGCCAAACGCGCCCACTCCGACCTCCGCCCCGACACCCTCTTCCGAATGACCACGGCACTCCCGCACAAAGCCCTCGGCCAAACCTTCGGAACCGGCAAACTAGAACCCAACCAACCCGCCGACCTCGCCGTCTGGAACAACGCCAAAACGCTAGCCGAGGTCATTGAGCGCGGAGAGTGCCAGGCAACGTTCATCGCCGGACACCGCGTCCACTCCGCACCCGGCAGTTGACACCCGCGCGCCACCGTCGACAATCAACCCACCTATCACGGAGCGGGTGTAGCTCAGCGGTAGAGCGTCAGCTTCCCAAGCTGAATGTCGTGAGTTCGATCCTCATCACCCGCTCCAGAGCAACCTTCTTCTCTTCCGACCTTTACGACGATCCCTCGTCCCCGACTCAGGAGCAATTCCGCGAAGTGCTATAGAAAAGTGCTATACGCGCGTCGGTCATTCGAGGGAACTGGCGTGAGATAGGCTTCCGAGGTGACCTGTAGCCATCACGAAATCATTGCCGCTCGTCGGGTGGAAATAGCCGGACGGCCGGTGATCTACTTGTGTGAGAAGGGAGCGTTTGACGACGGCGTGCCCCACTTCGACGGGCGCACGAGTGTTGATCCAGGATCGCGGTGGGCGCGGCGTTCGGTTGGTGGCGAGATGTGTCCCTAGGAAGTCGGCCCGGCTCTAAGAGAACGCCCTGGTTGCGCACTCTGCCATCCAGCCACGTGAAGGAGCGAACATGTTTGTTAACCAGTTGGGACTCGGGCTGTTACTCGTGGTGGGTGGTTGGACGGCGAGTCCGGCATCGGAAGCGATCGCTGTTTCGGTTGATCCTCGAGTCGAGTTGTTCGCCACGGTTTTCAGGCTTGCCGGCAATTCCTCTTATACGCAGAAGATCAGCGGGTACCGCCACGCGGAAGAGAGCGCGAAGTACTTTGCGCCGTTTCGTGAACACGAGGCGGTTCGGTTGGCGCGTCGTCTTCAATCGGAGCGTGGTATCGGGTTTGACGCGGTGCCGAGTTTGGCGGTTCATCTGGAGTGGCCGGCGTTGACTCCGCGTTTTGCGCTTGATCCTCGTCCCGCGCGACTGGATCGGCGTTGGCGTCCGGACGAGGCCAAGACCTTTGTTGCGGCAGTGCGGGACTTTAGTCGCGTCTCGGACTTCGCCGCGTTCTTCGCCGCGCGAGAGGTGTTACATAAAGAGGTGGTTCGCAGACTGTCTCAGCGAATCAACGAGCGCGATATTCCCGGGTGGTGCCAGGGGTTCTTTGGAAGTAAGTCGCGCCCTGAGTTTCAGCTGTTTGTCGGACTCTTGAATGGCAGTAACAACTACGGAACGAGCGTGACGTTCCCCGACGGGCGGAGGGACATCTGCCCGGTCATTGGTACGTGGAGGGTCGACGTAATGGGGATTCCGATGTTCGACGACACCACGCTTCCGATCGTGGTCCACGAGTTTTGCCATCCCTATGTGAATCCCCGAGTCGATGAACACGGCTCTGGATTGGATCCGTCGGCTCAGCGAATCTTCGCGACCTGTCGCGAGAAGATGTCACGAATGGCGTACACCACGGCGCGCATCATAATGTACGAGACGATTGTGCGTGCGTCGGTGATTCGATACCTGCGGCAAGTGGACGGCGAGTCGGCAGCAGAGAGGGAGAGCAGCGCTCAGGAGCAACGAGGTTTTTCGTGGGTTCCCGAATTGTCTCGGCTCCTGGCGACGTACGAGGCTGATCGAACGACGTATCCCGATCTGTCGTCGTTCATGCCGGTGATTGCCGCGTGGTTCGCTGGCTACGCGGCGGCACTTCCCAAGCCAGCTGACGCGGGCATTCCTCGTGTGATTTCGGTATCGCCGACGAACGGAGCGCGCAACGTTGACCCGAATCGTCGGGAGATGGTCGTTGAGTTCGATCGGCCGATGCGTCCTGGGTCGTGGTCGATCGTCGGCGAACCGAAAGAGATGCCGGAGTTCTCTGCGCCTCGCTATGACGAATCGCAGACGACGTTCACCGTCTCCGTGAAGCTCGAGCCGAACAAACGCTACTATTTTCACCTGAATCAGGGGGCGCAGCAGGGATTCAAGAGTCGGGATGGATCGGCGCTTCGTTCGTATGAAGTGACGTTCAAGACCGCGGGGCGATAACTGTCGAAACCAATGATGGGGTTCGAAGGTTAGCGACGATCCGATTCTCACAGTCACGTCGAACCGTCTGAGCGGACTCCCCACCCACCGATTCCTCACCGGAGCACGACCGATCCCACCACCCGCTTGAGCCATGGTCCCTACGGGGCGTGCCGTTTAAGGTTTCAGCCGAACTGCTGCGTAGCGTCCGAGCGCACGGTCCGAACTGATCTTCCGAGTCGGGGGGTGACCGCAGCGTCGAATCCGTGGAAGATATCCGGACGTGGGGGCCCGCACGGCGGGGTTGAGTCCACGGTGAGTCCTCGAGTAGTTTGGATGCTTCCCGTGGCGGACGAGCAAGCGAAGAAGCGGACCGTTGCGCGATCGGTGATTGGGCTCTTAGCGCTCGCGCTTCTTGCGCTCGTCGCTTACGTGTCGTTGAACTACACGACGATCGCATACACCGAACGCACGGTTGAGCGGGCGGAGTATTGGGGGTTGCAGTGTTGGCCGAACGCCAGTCGGAGCATCGCTGGCGACTTCACGGTGCCACCCCACGCGTGCAAGCACGCGAGCCCCGCCCACGCACTCGCGGGACACGTCGATGGAATCCCAGAAGACACGACCGAGTTTCGGATTCACGAAGCGCGTTGGAGTTGGGCCCCCGGATCAGCGGAACTGTGGGAGTTCGTTGGACCGTCAGGGAGCCAGTGGGAGAAGGCGGGAACACTCACCGACGTCACTATGAATGTTACGGTTCTTCAAATGCAGGGTTCGCCGGGCCTGCCAAGTCACTTGATCAACCCGGCGGGGGAGGTCCGACTCAGGGCGGTAGGTGCGCCGTAACGTTGGACCGTGCTCAGACTCCACACCCCTTCTAACCCCCGGCCCTCGGCGCTGCGCCACAGTCCCTACTTTTGGCTGGTTTGCGTTGCAGCCGGAAGTCGTCGAGCAGGAGATGGAATCGCGGCGCTTCAGCGCCGCACCCCCTGCGGATTTGCCCGCGGTGCAGGGCGCAAGTCGATTCGAGTCCGGCGCATGTTCGACTCGAACCCGTCGTTAGCCATAGTGGCTGATCGTGGCCAGTGGGCGCGTCCACTCCGCGAACTAGCCAACAACGTCAAAATCCTCCGACGGCGCCTATCCTGGCTCGCACAAGGGAGCTAGCAGATCTAGTCGAGGTTGGCAGTCGGCTGCGGCAACTGGCGCGATCGCGGCGCGACGTTTGCGCTGCCCGCTTCGCCTGAAGGGCGGGAGCACATGCTAAATCGATGTTGTCTACTGGCGTTGATCGTGGTCGTTGGCGGATGCGGCGGCGGCGGCGGAGGAGGAGGCGCGGTCGCGACACCACCCGCGGTTGAACTCGACACTGCGGTTGCATTCACGAAGCACCGTGATCCGACGACCGGCGTGATCACTCCCGTGTTGTCGGAGTCGGGTTCGACCTTCGATGCCGCAGAAGTCGACAGCCCCAACGTCGTCATCGATTCCGGACGACCGAACCCCGACAAATACCTCCTCTATTACGAAGCGACCGATGCGTCCGGAGTATCGACGATTGGTTTCGTCTCGTCCGATGAAGAAGATTTCGAAACACTAACGATCGCTCGAACGCAGACAGTTGCCCTCGGCGGGGCGGGTAGCGGGTTTGACGTGGGCGCTACCGATCCAGTCGTGTTGGTCAACGACAGCGTCGCGTTCGGAGTGGACGGGCGCTACCGCATGTGGTTCGAAGGTCGTAGTGGTGCCGGCGGTGAGATCAGTCAGATTATCACGGCATCGTCGGGAGACGGAGTCGGTTGGTCGGGCTTCACGATTTGCATTGGCCTCACGCCGGCGTTCGGTGCGTTGCGTGTCGCGGATCCAACTGTGCTTCGAGACGGACCGACGTTCTTGATGTGGTTCGAAGGGATCGAGACGGCCGGAGTCCCCGCCGTGATCGGCTTCGCCGACTCGACGAATGGGATCACGTGGACGGTGCGGGACGCTGCTCTAAACACAGGCGCGGGGGCGGATCCCGTCTTCTTGCCTGGCCCTGCCGGGTCCTTCGATGCGTTCGGAGTGCACGCGCCGAGTGTCGTGATAGATCCGACGATTGCGATCGGAGACCCCGGACGTTTTGTCATGTTCTACGAAGCGTCGAACTCCGCGACCGATTCCGAGAGCACGATCGGGCGGGCCGTCAGCCACGACGGCCTCACCTGGTCGAACCCGTTGTTACCCATGCTTCGTCCAAGCTCGGATCTAGTGGTCCCAACTCTGTTCGATTCCGGAGACCTGGAACACCCGAGCGCCGTGATCGACCCGAGCCTTACCCCGGCCGACGAAGGCTTTTTCCTCCTCTGGTACACCGGCGACGGAGAGAACGCGGTGAGCCCCAATCGCATCGGCCTCGCACGAGGACGCGAGCTTCCGTAACACGAGCTCGGCTGTCGAAGCCCATTGGTATCTGACTCACGTGTCGACTTCGGTGGCGCGAAACAGATGACGCGCTGGCGGTAAAGACGTCGGTTTTCGGCATCTGGTACAGAGGAGGCACCAAATGCTCAAATTGACTCGACTGGCACTCTGTTTCTTATTCGCTTCTCAAGTCTCGGCCCAGACCATTCACGACGTCACCGTCGCACCGGGAGGCGACGACGAGTTCTCGCCGTCGCAGATCACGATAGATGTTGGCGATTGCGTGCGATGGACGTGGGCGGATGACGGACACAACGTGGTGTCTGGTGTTCCCGGCGCAGCAACAGCACTCTTCTCCTCCGGATCTCCCGAAGACGAAGGTTTCGTTTTCGAGTTCTGCTTCGACGCAGCGTTCGTCGCGGCCAATCCCGTGCCCGGCGGAGTGTACGAATACATCTGTGAACCTCATCAGTTCTCCGGGATGGTCGGAAGCGTCGTCGTGGTTGACACGGGACCCACGTTCTCTCGTGGGGACTGCAACGATGACGGGGGGCTCGACGTCGCCGATCCTGTCGTAGCGCTAGCTGCACTCTTCTCGGGAGGATCCACGACTTGCTTTAGCGCGTGCGACGCCAACGACGACGGCGGCTTCGACATCTCGGATGCCGTCTACCTTCTGTCGAACTTGTTCTCCGCCGGCCCCGCGATTCCCGCTCCGACCACGTGTGGCACAGACCCCACCTCGGACACTTTAGACTGCGGACTGTTCATGAGTTGTCCGTAGCGACTTCGATCCCGCCACGCGTGCCTGCTGCACGGATCCCCGGGAGAATCCTGTTCCGGGGGCCGACCGCGGCGTGGCGCCGACTAATCACCGCCACCACAGTCCCCATGAACCACAAGACTCGGCCCCCGAGTCGCAGGGAGTGATTGGGTACGCCTTGTCGGCGACACGTCGTGCCTCGGTTCTGGTCTACCGAGTCGCTTGTCACGAAGAGGCTGCGGCTTCGCATCCGACGCGCCGGGGGTCACTGCGCCGCTCTTTCGACGAGCTTCTCGTAGACGGCTTTCGCTTTGGCTGGTTTGCGTTGCAGCCGGAAGTCGTCGAGCAGGAGATTGCAGTTGGTCCCGGTGTTCTTTCTTAGTCGCACGCATGTGAAGCGATCCCAGTTGGCGCCTCGGACCGGTGTGAAGTCTCCCTTGGCGCCTATTCGTAGTCGGATCTCGGTCCACTTCTTGGGCGGTAGGTTGGCGAAGCCGGCGTGGTAGACGCCTCCGACTCGGGAGTCCGCCATGGGTTCGACTCCGAAGCGGAACTGTAGGTCGCTCTTCGTCCAGAAGACGAGGTGCGAGAAGTCTGCGACGTTGAATTTGAGCCGGTTGAACTGAATGAACGTTGCGTCTTGGTAGAGGTCGGCCGAACTCCAGCTCGCCGCGTTCTTCCCGTGTTTTGTCATGCCTTCTCCGCTGACTCGCCGCAGCGGATCGGGTATCCGTCCGTCGAAGTCTTCGAGTCGAAGATAGTACGCCTCGTCGAGCATTTCGCGAGTACGGTCGAGTTCCGCGAGGAAGGTCGGATGCTTCGCGTACTTGCGGCCCACCTTGGCGATGTCAGCCATCACCTTACGAAGGTCTTTCGCTTTGAACGCTTTCGAGACGATCTTGTCGAGTTCTTTGTGCCCTTTGATTTGGTCGAGGATCAACTCGACCTCGGTGCGCCCTGCCTTGTCGACAAGGCTCTTGAGCTTGCGGGCAGTGCTACTCGCTTTGGTCCAATCCCGCGCTTTCATGGCGGTCGACAACGCTTCGCGCAGGTCGGACTGCTCGTCCTTCCTCATGGGCAGGGACGGCGGCGCGCAGATCGAAGCGACGATGATGAGAACGAGACTGAGCTGACTCACGGCAGGCCTCCTGCCGCCAAAGCTGCCCTCCTGTGAGTACATCCACTTCTGCATGAAGTGCGCTTCGGTCGCGTCGACTTGCAACGACATGACCGGGTCTTCGAGCCACTGTCGTTCGTGCGGCTCGATCGTGCGACAACCGCTGGTCGTCGACAATGCAACGAACAGCATCGCGATGACCAAGAGCGTTCGGTGCGATTTCGATATGTTCATGACGGCTCCCGGGTCGAGTGCGGCCCAGAGTCTATCGCGAGATGGTTCCGGAAAGAACCGGGACGACGCACCAAGGGTGTCGACGACTTGACCGAGAGCAGCGTCGATCATTTGGGTTTGAGGACGTCCTTGTCGCTCGTCAACAACGTCGTGAGCCGGCTTGAGAGTTGTGGCGGAATCGCCGACACGAAACGTTTGTTTCTGAGAAGAACGACCCACTCTTGGCGCGTGGCCGTTTTTTGCGTTTCCATATCCTGGACACCCTCCGGGCTGTTCCAGGCGGATCTCGGGGTATACCCCTAGTTGACTCTGGCTCACCAACGGACTAGTTTTCCCGCCCCATACTTCCCGGTTCCCCGAGTACATCTGATTCTTGCAAGCGGCACCTCGCCGCGCGCTGCAGTTGACCACGGTTTCCGGGAGCTCGAGAGAAAGGAGCTGGGACGATGAAAATGATGAACCTGGTGCTCTGCGGAGGAGCACTCCTAATGCTGAGCGGTTGCCTGGGCAACATTCGCGAGTCGACGTCCGCGAAGACCGCCACCGAAGACTTGCTCATCACGACGGCAGTACAGCGCGCAGTTGATCAGTTCAGCGGTAGCGCCCGTGGAGTCTTCAACGGCAAGAGCGTCTTCGTTTCGTCTGCATTCATGGAAGGCGAACGCGGCAAGTACGCCGAGAGCGCCATGCGTGACATGGTCACCGAAGCTGGCGCTTCGATGGCTGCTGACGAGGCTAGCGCTGATCTCGTCGCTGAGGTCCGCACCGCGACCTCCGGTATCAAGGACAGTGGCTTCGGTTTCGGTCTCCCGGAACTGCCGCTTCCCGTGCCGAACTCGAGCCTCAATACTATGATCCCCGCGCTCTACCTCTTCTACCGCGACAAGCAAGAGGGTTGGGCGAAGTTCCGCGTCTGGGTCAAGCAGACCTCCGACGGCAACTACGTTGCGAAGAGTGGCGACCTTTGGGGTCACTCGTACTACTCGAAGTGGACCATCTTCGCGGTTGGTCCGTTCGACTGGTCGAACGACATCTACCCCGAAGAAACACCCTAGAGTTCGGGCTAGAGGCTTCACTCCTCAAGCGGGGCGTTCGTAACGCCACGTTCCATACTTCTAGAGCCCCCGGATACGGTCACGCACCGTTCCCGGGGGCTCTTTTGTGTCTGATCACCTTCTCGTAGAGCGGCGGATCTTGCCGCTCTTCGGCAGTTCCCCTTGCGGTCACTCGCGGCTTCTTGGTCTCCTATAGGATGCCGCGAAAGGAGCACGCGTTGGTCGATCGCTTGAAACACGCAACAAGAGTAGGGGGGCGAGTTCGTCTCTTCTCTCTCTGCCTCCTCGTGCTTGGCGCGACTGCGTGTGTCAGTCCCCACGTTTCGACGCCCCGCGTCCGAGAACCCTTCCGCAAGCCGACGATCTTCGACACACCCGTGCACGACGCGGCTTCCTCGGTTTACCGAGTAAGGTCGGGCGACACTCTTTACTCTATTGCTCGCAGTTACTCCGTGCCGGTGGCCGAGATCGTTCGGCTCAACGGGCGCGTCAATCCGCGCGACCTGGCGATCGGAGCGCGTCTTGTCGTTCCTAGCGGGAAGCCCCGGATTCGAGCGGTCGAGCGGTGGGCTCCGTGAGTTCGGGCGGTGCTAAAGACTCGGGCAGTGCGGGCAATGCGATATATCTCGATCCGCATGACCGTGAAGAGCGCTTGCTCGCACCGTTCGCTATGCGATCGAGCGCGAGCGCCGGGCGCGACCATCCGGAGACCGAAGAAGAGTTTCGCACCGCGTTTCAGCGCGACCGAGATCGCATCATTCACTCTACTGCGTTTCGACGACTCGAGTACAAGACGCAGGTCTTCGTCAACCACGAGGGTGATCACTACCGTACTCGTTTGACGCATACGCTGGAGGTCGCACAGATCTCCCGTACCGTCGCACGAGCGTTGTCGCTCAACGAAGATCTCGTCGAAGCGATTGCGCTCAGCCACGATCTCGGCCACCCGCCCTTTGGTCACGCCGGCGAAGAGAAGCTCGACGAGTTGATGGAGCACCGCGGCGGCTTCAACCACAACCGACACAGCCTGCGAGTGGTCGAGGAACTCGAGAAGCGGTACCCCGATTTCCCGGGACTCAACCTGTCGTGGGAAATCCGCGAGTCGATCGCCAAGCACTACGGTCGTTTCGACGAACCGGCGGTGGCGCGGTACCAGCCCGACTCGCCGCCGCTTCTCGAAGCGCAGCTTGCCGATATCGGCGACTCGCTCGCATACGACAGTCACGACCTCGACGACGGACTTCGCTCCGGATACCTGCAGGTCGAAGACATCCGCACCCTGCCAATCTGGACCGAAGCAGAGGCGCCGATCCTTCAGCGGTGGCCAGACATCCGTGAGCGGCAGTTGATCGCCCGCACCGTCTCACGGCTGATTTCAGCGCAGGTGCAAGACTTGATTGCCGAGACGAAGCGACGTATCGCCGCGGCCGGCGTAAATAGTGTGGAAGATGTTCGGGCGACGAAGGGTCCGCTGGTCGCGTTTTCCCCCGAGATGCAGGAGAAGAAGTCAGCGCTCGAATTGTTCTTGCGCGAGAACCTGTATCAGCACTATCGATCCAAGAAGATTGCGGAGAAGGGTAAGCGGTTCCTCGAGGCGATCTTCGTCGAGTACTTGCGCGAGCCGAGCCAGCTGCCTCCGCACCACCGGAAGCGCATCGAGGCAGAGGGCGTCGAACGCGTCATTTGTGACTACTTGGCCGGCATGACCGATCGTTTCTGTCTGCAGCAGTACATGCGGCTTTTCGTTCCGTTCGCCGATGGCGGAATCGCGGGGTCTCTGTGAGCGAAGCGCCCTCGGTGTTCGCGATCATTCCGGCCGCGGGCTCTGGCGTGCGACTCGGTGGCTCGGTGCGTAAAGCCGCGGTCGAGTTGCACGGGGCGAGCTTGGCTACGTGGTCGATCCGGGCGGTCGATGCTGCACCGGGACTGGTCGGCGGCGCACTCGTGGTTCATGAGTCCGACGTCGCCGCCGCCGAGCAGTGGATCTCCGCCGCCGGCGCTTGCGTCCCCTGGCGCGTCGTGGTCGGTGGCGAGTCGAGACCTGAGTCTGTCGCCATTGGCGTTAGCGCGGCTCCCGCCGACACGGCGTTCGTTCTTGTTCACGACGCTGCCCGACCGCTCTTGCACGCGTCGGACTGCCGACGAGTTGTCGTCGAAGCGATCGCAAGCGGAGCGGCAATTCTTGCCCATCGCATTGCCGACACCGTGAAGCGAGTCACCGGCGATGGTCGGATTCTAGAGACGCTCGATCGCCGTGAGCTGTGGGGCGCCGAGACCCCGCAGGTGTGCCGACTCGATTGGATCGTGCGCGGTATCGCCGATGCGAACGAGTGCGAAGCCGTCGGTGCTATTACCGATGAAGCGAGCTGGCTAGAGCGCATCGGTCTTCCGGTTCGTAGCGTCGAGTCGCAGCACGCCAATGCCAAAGTGACTCGGAAGGACGATCTCTCTTTCGCCGCGAGCGTGTTGAGCGCGCGCAAGTTCTTGATTTGAAAAGAAACTTAGCGCAGACTTCGCGGGCCCGCCAAGCCATCCCCGCACGTGTGGGGATACATCCGTTCTGAGAACTCTGTCGCGCTGAGGCTAGACGTTCAGTTCATCCGATCGGACGTCGGCAGCCCGAGTGCTGACCGACACCTCAACCCGCACTACTTTTTTGCCCCAGGTCCATCGATGCGCCTCCCGTGGGTCGCCACTCCAAATGGACCGAGTCAGGAGCGATTATGAGATCCCTCGTCGCTGCGGTCGTGCTCTTGGGAGCCAGCGCCGCCTTCGCACAGACCCAGACACAGACCCCGCCCCCGCTCGGCGGCGAAGTCAAGCCGGCGAACGCGCTTCGCATCACTCTGAGCGGAGGATTCAGCTTCACCGCGGTCTACCGTGACCGTGACGTGTTCAACGCCGCGCTCGGTAATGCCACAACCGGAGCTGCCGGATCGACCCTCGTGCCGCAGGTCGCGGGCGAAACCGGTAACGGCAGCGACTTCTTCTTCGATCCCATGATCACGCTCAACATGGACTTCGAGTTGGCCAACGCCGTTCACGCGGTCGTCGAGTTGGAGACTCAGCACCACGAATTCATCACCGGCACGCGTAGCGGTGGGGTGTTCGGCCAGGATCGCGACGTCGAAGTCGAGCAGGCGTACGTCCGCTGGGAACGCGCCATGGACCAAGACCTGACCCTTCAGATCGGGATCCAGGACTTCGCCAAAGACTTCGCGGGGACCGGCAACCCGTTCCTCGTCGACGTGCAACACTCCGAGAGCCCGTTCAACAATCCCGGCGCCGCCGGCGCTGACTTTGGCGCGCCGCAGTCGTCTTCGAGCGGCATGGTCGGTATGCAGGAAGCCGCCGGCGTTTGGGCCCAGATGGGTCTCGGCGACAGTACGATCGACTTCTTCTACTTCACGATCGCCGAAACGTTCCGCAACAACTCCGACGACGCCATGTACGGAGCTTCGTTCGAACTCACCACCGAAGGTGACAACGAAACCAGCTTCGGCGTCATCGTCATGGGGCTCGAGAACGACTCGACGTCTCGTCTCTGGACGTTCGGTGGTGGTGGTTACACCAAGCTCGCGTCGAACTCGCTGAAGATCTACGGCGAGGCCTACGGCCAGACGGGTCAGTATGGCGAAGTGCAGGCCGCTGGTCAGGCGCAGAGCCGCACGATCGAGCAGCACGGTTCGTTTGCGGCGTTCGGAGGTATTCAGTACTTCCTGCCCGGCATGGAGGGATACAACGCATACATCGACGCTTCCTACTGGGAAGTCTCTGGTGACGATGAGGGTGCGGACTTCAGGAACGAGAACTTCGTCTCGCTGGAGAACAACAACGATCTGATCGTCGTCGAGGACGGCTACTACGGCTTGGATCTCGACGCCAACTACCGCGCGATCAAGATCAAGGCTGGATTCGATCCCGCCGAGTCGATTACCTGTCGTTTCACGTACGCCTTCGTCGAGTTGCAAGACAACAACGGCACCGCGGGCAACTCGGTGTCGACGCACGATCGGATCGGTAACGAGTTCGACATCGACATTCGCTACCGAGCGACCGACAACTTGGTCTTCCGTGCGCGAACTGGTTGGCTGTTCGACTCGAAGGTGCTCGGCGTACGCGACGAGCTCAACGTGACGGCGATCGAAGCATCGATTCAGTTCTGATTTGATGCCGTCCGACATGCGCATAGGCCTGGGGACCGATCTTCACCGACTGGTGGAGGGTCGGTCCCTTTGGCTAGGTGGGGTCGAGATTCCTTCGGACAAGGGCGCGGACGCCCATTCCGACGGGGACGTCGTCCTGCACGCGCTTACCGACGCACTTCTCGGTGCCGCAGCGATCTCCGATATCGGCGAACTCTTCCCAGACACGGATCCGGCGCTGGCGGGTATCGCTTCGGCGACCATGATTTCTGAGGCGCTCGCTCAGGTTCACGCGGCCGGCTGGTCGGTCGTGAACGTCGACGTCGTTGTCGAGCTGCAGAGTCCCAAGTTACGGCCCCATCGCGACTCGATCCGGGCTCGCCTCGCCGAACTGATCGCCGTTTCGGCCGATCGAGTCTTCGTGAAAGCGAAGACTGGCGAAGGGCTGGGTGCGGTAGGCGAGGGGCGAGCCGTATCGGCTCAGGCGGTAGTGTTGCTCGAAGCCGTGAAATAACGGGACGCGGCCGGGTTGAAGTGAGACGGTCCCTCGCTATAATCCGTCGCTCCCGTTCGCACTCGGGAGCTTGGTCTATTGGCAGGTGCTTGACCCGTAAGGGGTTAGGTCCTGTGCGCGTCGACCGGGCCCGCGAGCAGCGCCGATCGCGCTAGCGTAGCTCAACGATAGAGCTCCCGCCTTGTAAGCGGAAGGTTGTGGGTTCGATTCCCACCGCTAGCTTTCTCTTGGGCTTGTTGCGAACGTGGGGGCGATCAAGCGTGGTTTGAGCTGTCTCGGGGTGAGGCGTCGTTGGCGCAATGTCCTCGTGAGCAGATCGCGGTTGGTCGACATCTCCTGAGAAAATCATCGTGGGCAGATACCTAAGTGGCCAAAAGGGACGGGCTGTAAACCCGTTGCGCAAGCTTCACAGGTTCGAATCCTGTTCTGCCCACCATTCCTTTCTCGTTGCACACGTTCTCTCAGCGTGATTCTGTACGGCACGTGTCGCCGGGAGTCAGTCGCGATTTCGCGGCTCCCGTGACGGGTGGTCAGGATTGTGTGGGGGGAAGGCAGGACGGCGTCGGACTGGGTTACTTGCAAATGTGCGGCGTCGGAAGGTCCTGAAAACGAAAAAATGTCTCGACAGCGATCGGCGGTATTGCTTTCTTAAGCCGCTTCGCTCGCCGGAGCACGAACATGCGCGGGTGTAGCTTAGTGGTAAAGCCCTAGCCTTCCAAGCTAGTCATGTGGGTTCGATTCCCATCACCCGCTCCAGACGAAACGACGACGCTGCTGTAGCTCAGTTGGTAGAGCACGTCCTTGGTAAGGACGAGGTCACGGGTTCAAATCCCGTCAGCAGCTCCACTTCTTGCGCTCTCTTCCGTGTAGGATGCAGAGTGCTGCCAAGGTTGACGAACGAGGAATGATCCTCGCTTGTCTGCGGAGGCGACGATTTCTGAACGGGCCGGGGGTTAGTGCCAACCGGCATTGTTGGCAACCGACGTCGCGGGATGCAGAGTGCACCGGGTGTCGCTAGCATTGATTCTGGTAAGTAGCAGGCTGCCCGTAACAGGTGCGCTCCGCTCTGCTGTCTCTTCGGAGACGCAACGGACTTTGCACGTTGGCGGGAAAGGAGCACCAGTCCCATGGCCAAAGAAACTTTTGAACGTAACAAACCGCACGTCAACGTCGGTACCATCGGTCACGTCGACCACGGTAAGACAACTCTTACCGCTGCGATCACATCGGTTCTATCTGTGCTCGGTGGCGGTACCGCCAAGGCTTTCGACGAGATCGACAACGCTCCCGAGGAGCGTGAGCGCGGTATCACCATTGCGACGGCTCACGTAGAGTACGAGACCGACGCACGTCACTACGCACACGTAGATTGCCCGGGTCACGCGGATTACGTGAAGAACATGATCACGGGTGCCGCTCAGATGGACGGCGCAATCTTGGTCGTGTCCGCGGCCGACGGTCCCTTGCCGCAGACGCGCGAGCACCTTCTGCTCGCACGTCAGGTCGGGGTTCCGAAGATCGTTGTCTTCTTGAACAAAGTCGACATGGTCGATGACGAAGAGCTCCTCGAGCTCGTCGAGCTGGAAGTTCGCGAACTTCTGGGTGAGTACGAGTTCCCGGGCGACGACATTCCGATCATCCGTGGCTCGGCGCTCAAAGCGCTCGAGACCCCGGACGATGCTGGCGCGAACGCGTGCATCGTCGAGCTCATGAAGGCTGTCGACGAATACGTCGAGCAGCCGGTTCGCGAGCTCGACAAGCCGTTCCTCATGCCGGTCGAAGACGTCTTCTCGATCAAGGGTCGTGGTACCGTGGGTACCGGCCGAATCGAGCGCGGCGTGATCAAGGTCGGTACCGAGGTCGATATCGTCGGTATCCAGAAGGATATCTCGAAGACGACCGTTACCGGTGTCGAGATGTTCAACAAGACGCTCGATCGTGGTGAGGCCGGCGATAACTGCGGGCTGTTGCTGCGCGGTGTCGACAAGGAGTCGCTGACGCGTGGCCAAGTACTCGCCGCTCCCGGCAGTATCACCCCGCACACGGACTTCGAAGGCGAAGTCTACATCCTGACGAAGGAGGAGGGTGGCCGCCACTCGCCGTTCTTTACCGGGTACCGACCGCAGTTCTACTTCAGAACGACGGACGTGACGGGTGCGACCGAGGTCGTTGGCGCGGACATGTGTATGCCCGGTGACAACGCGAAAATGAAGGTCGAGT
>JAJFFE010000155.1 GCA_021776775.1 Planctomycetota bacterium
CTTTCAATACGCTCAAGCTGCTCGACCAGCACAACCGGGATATCAACTCCGTCAGCGATCGCGACACGTCTCATTGCGACAAGGCTGCGACGCCTAAGTAGAGTCGAAAGGATGTCAGACTGCTTCACGCCACACCCTTCCTACTCGTAGACCACGGGGCCGAAGCTCGACGGTCCGAGTCGGACTGCGCGAGCCGTGACAGAGAAACCCACGATAGGACTCTTGTACTCGAACACGATCAGTAGCTGATCCGGAGGTGCCAGCGGGCTGGTGTCCGGTAGTGCGACAATACGTTTCAGTTCGAACCCTGCCGACAGCGGGTCGACTAGACGCGGCGGCTCGAGATCGAGCACGTGCTTAACGAACTCGTAACTCTCGGGATTCCAGATCACAACATTCGCTGTGGTGCCCACAGCGTTGCCTTGGTCCGCTGCAAACTTGAACTGATCGGCCTGCGCGTCAATCACGCCAGATTGATTCAGATAGGAGAACCGGATTGAGGCGGGAGGTGCGTACGGCGATCCAAAGATCAATCGTCCTCGGTAAAGCCTCGTTCGCCCGAGGTCGACCCCTGTCAGCACGCCGAAGCACGGGCCGACTGCCAAACAAGTGTCGAGCATCGCGTCGAACGCCGGCTGGTCGACGACTTCGCTGAGTATTGACCAGTCGCGGGCTGAGGCGAGAACGGGTGCCTCCGGAGGCGTGGGCAACACCTGCGCCACGAGCCATGGCGTTAGACATAGACACACGATGAGCACGGTTCGAGTTGCGCGAATACGCATACTCTTCTTTGCTGTTCGCACCGTCTTGTTCCTCCCGGCGGGAGTGTCGTTGTCGGGACTTACTAGTTGATCAGCGGGCGGGTCGCCGTCCTCGAGAGCCGTGAGCGATCATAGGACGAAACATGTCGGTCATCCAGACGTTCGTTATCGGACGTCCGTGGTCGGGACGGGCCTCAAAGAGCGTGCTAGATTGGACTTCGGTGCCGGGGTGCTGGTTCTCGTCCGTGGCCCGGCTCGTTCGGTCTTCTAGCGGCCTAAACCGATCGTACTCTGCGGCTGGCGGTGCGGTCGGATCAGAGGACCCTCTCGGGACCACGCCCGTCGAACGCCCGTCGATTCCGTACTTTTCGATGTCGGACTCTTGCCGGTGGTTCTGAACTCCACGACAGTCCGGATCATTCATGAAGCGCAGACGCTGCGCTTCCCGCGAATCTCTGGCTTGCTCCTTCTTGATTTTCCGGGTGACGAGAACTCCTAGTTCGGTTACGCCAAATAGGCGGTTACGCCAAATAGGCGGTCACGCCAAATAGAATGAGGTCGCTATGTTCAGAGCCCCAGTGATTTCCGTGGTGACGTTTCTCGTCGTGGGATTCGTCGTGTCCCACTATCTCGTCGTCTCCCACTATGCAGATCGAATCGTCTCGGCTCAGATTCCTGCGTTTTCGACGGGGCGTGCTCTCGTGACACTCACCGGAACCGACAGCGCAGTGAAGACGCAGAGCTACCGCTTGCTGCGTGACGAGAAGCATTGGGTTCAGGTATGGCAACAGCACAAGGGACTACCCGTCACCGGGAAGTACAGCCGGACCCACAACTCGATCGGGTTGCCCGTCATCGACTTCGAGCGTTGCATGGTCGTTGCCGTCTTTGCCGGTGAGTCAGCCCAGACCCCGAGTCTCTCGGTGCAAGAAGTGAGTGAGAGCGAGGGCGAGGTCGTGGTGCGATTCGTCAAGAATGGCTACTCGATCGATCACGGCCGCTACGAACCAGGGAAAGAAATCCGGGTCCCACCGGCACTCCCCCTCTACGGGTTCTTCGTGATGCCGCGATCGGACAAGGCACTCGTCTTGGAGGAGGGATCGCGCAAGGGGCGCGGCAAGCCGTTGGATTGGACCGAGCGGCAACGCTTCGCGCCCTTCGGCCCGAACCCCGGGCAAGGTCGCTAGCCTCGCCCGGACGAGCTTTCGCCAGCGGTGGTGGTCCGGAGGCTGCGAACCACACGAAACCATCTCGCGACGCTCCTTCCGATCGGTGACGCTTTCGATCCAGATTTCGTGTCCGACTTTTCTTGCGTTCCGGATCTCCAGGGAACAAGGAAAGAAGGTGATTCGATGATGGACCGAAACTCGAGGTTGCGAGCCGGTTGGACCGCGGCGGTTTTGTTCGTTTGCGTGTGGAACGGGCGAGTAGTCGATGCGCAGGCCGCGCCGGTGGAAGAGTTTTTCTGCGAGTCGATAGCCGGCGTCGCCGTTGTGGGTTGGGTGAATCAGGGTCCCTACGGTTCCATTCGGGTTTACCTCGATGGAGAGCTGCAGAGCGAGCTCTCCGGAACGCAGGAGATGTACACCGAGTTCGGCCTGTCGGGAGGAACTCAACAGCTCTGCATCGAGCCTGTCGACTTGGCCGGAGTCGCTCTGGTGCAGACGTGCTGTGACGTGTACTCCACCCCGCCTCCCGAAAATCTCGTGTGCGCCGCGCTCGACGCGACGACCGCCCACCTGACTTGGGACAATCCCGCTGACTACTCCGTCATCATGCCGCTCGTGGACGGGATCCCTTATCCCACCTACCTCACGAGCAGCCCCGACACCGAGGTCACAATCACCGGCCTCAGTCCCGAACCCCACACTATTTGCCTGCTCGCCCTGCCTACCGGGTCGATCATTCCCCACTACGTCGTCGCGTGTTGCACATTCGTCTCACCGGGCGGTCCAACCATTCTGAGCGGCGGCGCGTGCGAACCGGTCCCGGGCACGACACAGGTCGACGTCTCTTGGGAGAATGATCACTTCTCGGCGACTATCGCGGCGGTCATCGACGGCGTCCTGGTACAGACCGCTCCGGGTACCATCTCCTCGTTCACAACCGCGCCGCTCGGCCCCGGCGCGCACACGATTTGTGTCCAGTCCATCGATGGCATGGGTACGGTCGTGGAGGAGCGGTGCTGCGACGTCACGTTCGACGCGGCACCGCAACCGTCGGTGTCGTGTGTCACGCTACCGGGTACCACTCGCATGTCCGCGAGTTGGGTATCGGATCCCAGCTACGACTGGATCGACGTTTCCATCGACGGAGTTCTCGCCGCTACCCTCCCGGGAACCGTGACGACCTACCTCTCATCAGAGTTGGGCGGCGGAGCGCACGAACTCTGCATCGAAGCGTACACATGGGAAGATATATCGATCGGCGTCGACTGCTGTGAGCTATCCGTCGTCGGCACTGGCCCTGGTCTCACGTGCGAAACCGTGACCGGCACGACGGCCGTGGAGCTCGAGTGGCTCCCGATCGCTCTCTTCGACTCGATCCAGATCTGTGTCGACGACTTCGTGATCGCAACACTAGCCGGGGGGGCAACCAGCTACACGACTCCTCCGCTCGGTTCGGGCTCTCACTCGGTCTGCATCAAGGGTCTTGGCGCCAGTGCAGTGGTGCTCGCCGAAGCGTGTTGCACTACCGGAGAGCCAGTCGTCGAACTCGACATCACATGCGCGCCGGTGGCGGGTAGTCGCATCACCGTGACGTGGCTCCCCCACCCGAGCTACGACACGATCGAGATTCGTGTAGACGGCGTGGCCATCTCGACCGAGCCCGGGTCGACGAGCAGCTTCACCACACCGCAACTCGCTCCCGGTCCGCACCTCGTCTGTGTGATCGCAATCGACGCAACGGGAGCGGCGCTGGACCAAGACTGTTGCGGCGGAGCTGTGCCGTTGCCGGGCGGGCCCGGCAACCTATCCTGTGCCACACTCGATGGGTTTCCTGCCGCGTTCTTGACGTGGAGCAACCCGGGAGTTTACGACTCGGTGGGAATCTACGTTGATGGAGTCGAGTGGCTCACCATCGATGGATCGCTCGAGACCATCGCTATCCAGAACCTCACCGCCGGCGAGCATACGATCTGCCTCGAAGCGCGTGGCCCGAGTGGTTTCGTCTTTGGGGTGGCTTGTTGCGACGTCACCATAGTCGACACTGCCGTGGGGTTGTTCATCCGCGGCGACTGCGACCAAGACCTGGGGTTGGATAGCGACGACGTCGCGTGGATCTTGCAGTCGCTGCTGCCGTCCGGCGACCAACTCGCTTGTGCCGATGCCTGCGACGTGAACGACGACGGCAAAGTCGACATCAGAGACGCCATGGACCTAGTGCGGGGGCTCTTTACCGACAACAGTGCGCCCCCCGCACCGTTCCCCGGCTGCGGAGTTGATCCCACGGTCGACCGGTTGGACTGCGAAACACCGTCGACATGCCCGTGAAACTGCAAGACGGTGCGGGGGCCAGGCGAATCAAGCTGAACTCTCTCAGCGCGTCGAATGCGTTCCGATGTGTGAACGCATCCAGGCGCTGAGTTCCCCTTTGTCCATGGTGCTGCCGGCGACGGCCATGGTCACTCTTTCGAGCTCGACGGGGTCGGGAGTCTCATGTCCGTTGACGTGAAGAAAGATGACCGCGCAAAGAGCGGCCACGCGCTTGTTGCCGTCATGGAACGCGTGGTTTTGCGCGAGGTGAAAGAGATACGCCGCGGCCATGGCTGCGATGTCTTCGTGTAAGTAGGATCCGTCGAACTGCTGCATCGGGGTCATGATCGCAGACTCGAGAAGTTTAGGATCCCGTAGCCCCGGCAACCCGCCCTCTTCGCGAATGGTGTCCTCTTGGATCTGTAGGACATCTTCGACCGCGAGGAAGATGATCTCAGCCACGGTTACTCCGCCAGGTTCTCGAGCATCTTCTTGTACTTGGGTCGCAACTCGCTGATCAGCTCAGCAACTCGTTTGCGCCCAAGGCCGACGTCGACGGGTGTCACGACGAGGGAGGCTCCGCTGATCGTGATCTGCAACGGAGTGTCGATGTCGATGCCCATCGCTTCGAGGAGCGCCTTGTCGAGCACGAGCGCCTGACTGTTTCCGTGACGTTGAAGCTTCTTGATCATGGAGGCCCCTTCGATCGGACTTCGTTATCACAATGTTATACCGTGCCGGGGTGAATCCGACGAGTTTCGTCCTAACTTGCACTACCGAAGTTTGGCGTCATCTAGAGATCACGCAAGACCAGCCGTCGGCCGGCCGTCACTCCGTAAAGTCCTTTGGGTGAAAGACCTGGACCTCACTGTCACTGTTGCCTACTGCCGCGCGGTTATCGGCCGGGAATCACGCGCAGTTCGCGAAGAACAATCACCCAGTCGCAGCTGAGTCTGGGAGTCCGCAATCGGGGAACGGGCACCCGGGGGAGGTGGCATCCGACTGAACAGGAAGCTCGTTCCGCCGCCCAGCGCGCGAGGTTATACGAATTCACTGTTCCCCAACAACTGGGGCAAACAACGTGACGCAGTATCCTCAGAAAGGATGAACCATGTCGCGCAACGCACTCTTCCTTTCACTCGTCGTGGCCTCTTCAGGATTCCTCCCGACCATCGCCAATGCCGAGATTGGCGTCACCGTGCGCACTCAACAAGCCATCAGGGATCTCGATCGAGATGGTCGGCTCACCCAACGGGACCTGGACGCCCTCCTCGCGTACCTCTTCGACGGGAAGAAGCTGCTGGCGGGAAACTCCCGCGCTATGGACGTCAACGACGACGGCCGCATCGACGTCTCCGACGCCGAAGCGTTGGCGCAAATGTTCCACGGATCGAAGCAACCGGAGATCCGGCCCGTGCAGTTCACGCCTGGTGACGTGAACGACGACAGCGCGGTGGACATCACCGACTTCATGATTCTCACGGAACACCTGACCGGAACCCAACTCTTGCAGGGCCCCGCTGAAGCAGTGCAGTCGTCGCTGGCACCGCTGGCGATGTCGCACGAGTCCGGGATTCCGTTGCCATCGCAATCGACGATGGTCGGGAACAGGTACGCTGCGCCAGCCCCGCCGAACCGCCGCTCATGGCCCACCGCGGCGACCCACACGGTCGACGGCGGGAGGGCCAAAAGGCTAACCTTAACCGGTTGCGCGATACAGCGACCTCAGGCGTAGAACAACGGCGGCGTGGACTCTACCGCTTGGGTGAAACGAGCAGAACGTCGTCGCAGCTCGACTGGGTGACGTCGTGAAACTTGACCACGCCCACGTCAGACACCGACATCTCGATCCAGTGCACCACGGTGGTCTCTCCAAACGCGACGACCACCGCGAGTGTCTCTCGCTCCTTGCCCCACCACGCCCCGCCACTGAAGTCTTTGTAGCTCTTCTCCGGAAATCGCAACGATCCACCGACACTAGACAACGTCACTGCACGAGTGGTGTTGACCAGGTCGGCCGGAAAGATCTTCGTACCTGGCTTCACGGGAACACCGTTCTTGAGCAACTTGAAGAAGCCGGTCGTACGAATTCGGGTGATCGTGAAGTAGGTCGACATCATGCCCTTGCCCGGCTTCCTCTCGATAACCAGATCGAGGTTGCCGTCTTTGTCGATATCTAAGCCCCCGTCCGGCTTGAAGCCGTCGTGCCCGTCGAGCTTCCCTATCAGGTCATCAAGGTCAAGCGTGACCGGGCCTGACAGCGAGACTGGGTGGTGAGGATCGTGGGCCGCCTCGCCCGGCAACGGATCATGGAGCAGCACTTGAGGGGCGAGGGACAGGCATAGAATCGCTACGGTTCGGATCATGGGGCACTCCTTAGCGTGCGGGATGGCCAACGCGAGAACCCAACGGGCTCGGCACTCGGAAGACGACACCGTCGGCGGACTGTCCGGATGTTTTTCGGAGAACTCCCGGCGCGCCTGCTCGGGGCAGCTTGGGGCAAGGGTGCGACGCCCGCGGCTAGCCGAAGAGCTTGAAGTAGGTCAACGGCACGATCACGAGAATGACGAGTGCCGGATAGGCGATCCGCGCCCAACGCGCGGTCGGCGCGACGCGCTTTCGGTAGACTACAGCCGCGATCCACCCGAAGTAGATGAAGGGCGCGGTGGCGGCGCAGACGAAGAACGCCTGATTCGCAACAGACTCTTCGGGCGTCAGGGCGGCGAGCGTGTGGAAGGCAGCTTGATACAGATAAACCTGCCCGTACATGAACAACGAGATCACGAAGTGCTCGACGCCTCGCAACGGAATCCAGAAGAAGAGGACGCGCAAGATCACCGCGAACAGGGGAAGCGTCGCCAGGTAGAACAAGTTCAGGTACTTCCGGTACCACAGTTGGGCCGAAGTGACTCGCTCGCGAAACTCGTCCGGCACAAACTCGGGAAGAGAGATGCTCGCGCGTATCTCCTCTTCGGTGGCAATGGAGTGCAACACTAGGACGGCGAACGCGCCCATGAGAAACGAGTACTTCAGGGGATTGACGTAGCGGCGTCGCTTCCCCGAGAGATACTCCTTGACGACGGTTCCCGGTCGCACGGTGAGCGATATCAACGTCTTCAAGAACGGACCGTCGACCTCGGTGACTGCGCGAATAGCGTCGCCGGCGAGCCCACCGTAAGAGAGTCGCCGGTGGCGATGGTCCTGCCCACAACTCCCACAGAACCGAGAGGTCAGAGCGACTTCACAGTTGGAGCAGTGATCCGGAAACTCTTCCACCCCGCGGCACCCTTCCTCAGGACTATTTACGAGTCGCGCCGTCGCGCCGCTTGCCAGCCGTTCACGACGCCGGTGATCTCGTCCAAAAAGCACGGTAGTATAGCGATCGTTCCGCTCCGGCGAGATGGTACTCCTGATTTCATCCGAGAAGGACTCTTCTTTGAACGCTCCGCTAGCCTCACTCGGACGCACGACCGACCTCATGCTCGCGCGGCATTCGGGTGAAGTCATCGACCGGGACGAATACATCGTCGTCCGCACACCGAACAACCCGACCTACCACTGGGGGAACTACCTGATCTTCCGGACGCCACCGAGGAGCGGCGATGAGGCACGGTGGTGCGAGCGGTTCGACGACGAGTTTGCATCACTTCCCGGCCCGCGCAATCACCGACTACTGGCGTGGGACACGGCCGACGGCGACTCCACGGGAGTGATTGACCCGTTCGTCGCTAAGGGAATGCAACTAGAGACGGCTGTGGCCCTCACTGCAACGGCCATCACCTTGCCGCCTCGGCCGAACCTCGACATGGAAGTGCGGCGGATAGAGTCTCCGAGCGATTGGCAAGAAGCCATCGAACTCCAGGTGCTCACCCGAGATCCCGCTCACTCTCTGGAGGGCTATCGAACGTTCAAGGAAGAGCAGTTCGCCAACTACCGTCGTATGTCAGAGTCCGGGGTCGGCGATTGGTACGGTGCGTTCCTCGGCGACACTCTGGTCGGCGACCTCGGGATTTACCACGAGGGCGGGGTCGCACGCTTTCAATCGGTGTCTACCCATCCGTCACACCGAAGACGAGGCGTGTGCGGGACGCTGGTGCATCAATCCGCCACCATGCTCCGTGCACTAACCCCTATCCAGACGTTTGTCATGGAGGCCGATCCGGAGTATCACGCCGCTCGCATCTATGAGTCCGTAGGGTTCACGCCGTGCGAGACCAATCACGCGCTGTACTGGCACTCCGGCATGAAGTCGACGACATGAGCACGGCGCGAAGAGTCTGTCACCACAGGGCCGCGCGATGCTGCAATGGCTAGAGCGGCGCTTCCCCTCGGACCGGCTGGTCCTCGATGTTCAGGAAGTGTTCGATCCGCTGCTCGAAGAACACCGCCTGTTCGACACTCTGGAGCCGCTTCAGGACGGCACGCCGAGTACCCGAATGATCGACCCCAAACAGAGAGTAGTGGTAGCTCGGTCCGTTCTTCCCCTGCGTGACCTTCTCCTTGGCATACAGCTGCTTCAACGAACTGGCGTCGAGTTCGAGGTTACCGAACCAAGGCAAGGGGCCGTGGCGCACCGTCAAGACACCGCCGCTTACACGCACCACCGTACTGTTCAGGAACCCGCAGGCGACGACGTAGATTAGACCCATCCCCACCAGAGTGTGAAGCCCGGCAAATAGAGACATGAACCAAGCACCGGTCCCCAGGGCGATAAAGTGCCAGACCACCAAGAACCCGTTCCAAAACAAGGCGAAGAACAAGAGTCCGAAGAATAGCGGTGTATACCACCGCTGGGTGATCTCGAGTTCGCGACCCGAGTCCGATACGACGAAACCCTTTGGAGTGTCGATGGTCGGCTTCTTCAGAAGATCATTCGAGGGAGAATCCGACTTCTTGGACTCTGCCTTCAGGGCGTAGATCGATTGACAGTTCGGGCAGCGAACCATACTCAACTCCATCGAAACGTCTGACGCCGATAGCGCGCCGCCACAGTTTCGACACTCGAGTTCGATCAGTTCCAACGTCACTCCTTAGCGCCCAAGTGGAACATAGGTAAGGAGCGACATTGTCACCGCCAGCCCCGCGCGCGTCTATCGCCTGTCGCGAAACGGGCGCCTTCCAAGAGCCGCAACGAGGAGCTGGATCGCCGTCAACACCCGGCCGAGATGAGGCACTCCATCGAGTCCTCCGTTGGATCCACGCCGCACTCGGAAGCGGGGGGCGGCAGACTAACCGGTGGGCTGAACAGATACTGAAGAAGGGAAATCGCGTCGGCGATGTCTAGTGCCCCGTCGTCGTTAGTATCACCGGCGTCCAAACACGGGAGCGGCTGGCCGGAACTGAACAGCGCCTGCAGCAGTGAGATCGCGTCAGCGACGTCCACTGAACCATCGCCATTGACTTCTCCGCGTCGAAACTGCGGCTGTCCACACTGATCGATGACGCCGTCCTGATCCAAATCCAACGTCGGGTCCAAGGAGATCTCTTCCGCGTCGTCGATCCAGTTCACGTTGCAATCGGAAACCAGCACCGACGTAGACTGCTCTACTGTCAAGAACTGGTTTGCGGTGACGTTGGACAACAGGGAGAGCGCTCCGTCCGGCCAACGGATCCATAGTTCGTCGACCACCAAAGCCGTGTCGAGTCCGAAGTGGGCGACCAACTCGGACGTACTTTTGAACCCGCAACTAGACTTGATGAACGTGATCTGCTCGGTCGAGCCGACCCGAATTTTGACCAGCGACCCCACTCCGCTCGTGTTGCCCCCCGTGGCCGCGAGAGCGACGCGCAACCAATTGCGTGTCTCACCCTCGTGGTTGATGAAGAGCGCGATCGGCTCGTTGAAACTCTGCACGAACATGTCGAGATCGCCGTCGCCGTCGATGTCTCCCATCGCACAGCAGTAACTCCCAGAGATAGCCGTGTAGGGCGCATCCGCGATGTCGAGTGCTTGGCTCACTTCAGTTGTCGGAAACGAGCCATCGTAGTCGAAAAGACAATTGGTCGAGTTCGAGTTGACGGAAAACAGATCCAAGAACCCGTCGTTGTCATAGTCCCAAAACAACGTTCCCCATCCGCGACCGATTCCTCCCACTTCGGCGACGAAGGTTTGATCCTCGTAGACAAGGTCGTCGCCCTGAAGAAGCAGCGGATTGTCGTCCGTGTTCGTGACGAAAATGTCAAAGTCGCCGTCACGATCAAAGTCCGCAATATCGAGCCCCATGGATGAGATCGCAATGCCAGCCCCGGACTCGTCCGAGATCTCGACGAACTCTCCGCCCGTGTTGAGCCACAGTCGATTCCGGTCGTCCAGGCTCGGAGAGCTACGATCGTTGGAGAGATAGAGGTCTGAGTCTCCGTCAAGGTCGTAGTCGAAGAACACAGCCTGAAAGCTCGCGTGTGGATCGGCAACGCCCATCGCCGATCCGATTTCGAGAAACGTCCCGTCCTGCTGGTTGTGGTACAGCAAGTTCTCCGACCCCTCGGCCCCGTTGACGGTATTGCATATGTAGAGATCGAGCCAACCGTCCGCGTCGAAATCGGTCCAACTAGCGCTAACGGCCGAGCCACTCTCGGTCAATCGTGCGGAGTCCGTGACGTCGACAAAATCTAGGCCCCCGTCGTTGCGAAGCAGTAGATCTTGAGGGCCATAGCTGGCCAGAAAAATGTCGAGATCACCGTCTCCGTCGTAGTCGCCGCACGCGACACCATTGATATCAAAGTCGATCGCAAGCGGAATCGGCCATTTCGAGAAGGCGCCGGTGCCGTCGTTCTCGAACACCCAGACTTCGCCGAAGCTGTCGCCGGTCGTGACCAGATCGAGATCGCCGTCACCGTCGAGATCGTTCACGGCCATGCCGTAACCAAACGGATCTCCGAACCCGAACGCCGTCACAACAAAGACCCCGCGACCCTGCGCCTCTTCGGTAAAGGGAAGTTGCGCAGCAAGGTCACCACCGGAAGCAGAGAGAATGCACAGCAAGACGAACCCACTCAGAACCCTCATAACACACCTTCCGTCGGCGGAAGTTCCCGCTTCCCGGACGGGTCTGAGTAGACCCACCGTGAATAGGCTTCCGCGAGAGAATGACCGTTAGCAATTGAGTATATCTCCACGCATTGTAGTTCAGATAACGGCTCTGGGGTCGGTAAGTATTCGTCGATCACACCCGGCGCACTCAGTAGGTTCGCCCTATGGGGCCGACACCCCGTCCCCATCGAGACTGTCGGCCAACCCAATGATCGTAGAGCGTCCCCACCCGTTGGGGATTTCACTGCTCGCAAGCCTGGCGTTTGATTCCGCTAACACTGGTGTTGGACGCACCTACCGCGCTCGGTTCGTCAACGGGTGCCCCACCGGCTTCCAACCGATTCTCGGAAACTCTGGGGGGGCCGTGTTCGGTCGCCGCCGGTCTTCCCCTTCTTGGTTTGCGTGGAGAGCTCCAACGGCGGAGCTAGCCAGCTGACTCAGGAAGGATCCACCTTGAACCGACTCACCTTCGCTGTATCTGTGATCGTCCTCGCCACAGGACTCGCTGGCTGCAAGCGCGAACGCGAACGCAGCCCGGTCGCCGACGCCTTCCCATCGACGATCGATGGTGTCTATGAAATCACGGCGACCCTGGAGGCGGGAGATTGCGCCGAGGAACTCGCTGGCTCCGCGGGAGAGATGAACTGGAGCATCAGTATCAAGGACTCGATCGTTCGTATCGCGGAGGAGAATGGCGCGGTCATCGCACTCGGAAGCTACAGCGCTTCGACCGGGGTCCTCGAGTTCGATTCACGGGTGATGATCGACGGGGTTCCGCGCAATCTCACGAACCCGATTCGGGAAGGTCAACTCCGCTTCGCAGCGTCGATTGACTTCGTGACGTCGGCCTCTGCAGTGACTCCCCCAAACCCTGTCCTCTCGTTCTCCGCCGACATCAACGAGACGGATCTGAACAACGGCTGCAAACGGCGACTCTCGGCGACCGGGTCTTCCCCTGAGCTCGACGGCCCGAGCGCTCTGCTTCCCCTGCTCGTCCAACAACGGATCCCCCTGCAACAGCTCGTAAGCCGCGACACCCGAGGTGAGCCCAACCGGTTCGACTCGGACTGCGACGACACGCTCTCCTCGGACGCGACGTTCATGTTCGAAGCGCCAGCCGACGGGAGCTATCGCTTGCGGGTTGCCGCACTCGATGACGACTCCGCCCCGATCGTCACCGTTCTCGAAGACGACGGAGTCACTCCGATCGCCTGCGTCTCCTCGCCGACACTCGACTTCGATCTCGACCAAGATGGACGCGTGATCATCTCGGTGGCGGGCGCGGCGGCCGGCGAAGAAGAGTCTCGTGCATTCGAACTCACCGTCGAAGTCGGACCGCAGTCTCCCTGCGCAGATGCTGTGGTGGGACTAGGCCAGACGATTCGCACCATCGACGACGTCGGCGCGTTCGAGTTCGTCGCGCCGAGCGCCGGCACCTACGACTTTAACGCGTCCGGTTCTTCATTCTACGGAGGAGACATGGAACTCCGCGACTCCGACTGCGACGAGATCCTTGCCAGCGGCTACGGCTTCTCCATGTACGACGACCTCAGGTTGACGGTCACCCTCGCCGCGGGCCAGGTCGTCGTCTTCGTCATCCTCCCGTGGGAAGACGGACCGGTCACTCTCGAGCTCGACATCTCGCAGTAGCGCCGCGTAGCGCAGTATTCCGCGACTACTCATATTCAAAACGTATCGCAGCCTCCCCGGTGTCCTCGCGCCGGGGAGGTTGCTGTTGTCGTTTGAGCCAAAGTCGATTGCGGGAGACAGCTCGCACCTTCAACGCAGGCACGCGAGTAGTGGGTCCGGATGCAAAACGAGCCGAGGGTCCCCGCGACCCTCGGCTCTGCAAAGAACGGTGTTCTGTACTCGTCGTCGACTCTATGGAATCGGGATCTCCAGAGATCTGAAGCCAACCGGCGTGTCCGGTAGACTCCACCGGGCGATACCCTCTGCGAAGTCGATCCCAGCCGGCGGGAAGGTTCCCAGAACCTCTGCCCCGCCGTCGATGACGAGAATCACCTTATCCCCTGACGCTAACCCGCCCTGATCGAAGTCGAACTGGGCGATCCCACTCGCGTTGCTCGCGGACGACATCAAGTACGGTCCCGTGTAGAAGTCGGGGCCGGGGTTGCCCTGCACGGTGATGTCGGTAAAGAGGTTCGCAGACGTGAACGTGGTGCTCACCTCAGCGATCGTCTCACCTTGCCTCAGTATCAACACGCGAGCCAACAGCACGACGTCGGCCACAGTTGGAGAGTTCGGCACCAAGAATTTCGTGTTCACGGTCGCCGTCGCACTCGCCGACACGGCCGTTCCGCCGAGCGAGAACTGAATCGGTTGAATCCACGAGAGGTTCGACAACACAACAGTCGTGTTCGTCGACGGCCGGGTGAACGGAAGCGACTCGGCATCCAGCGGATCGGCGGGGATGTTCAACGTCGTGACGTTGCCGCCCCGGTCGATCACCTTCAGCGTTCCGGAGTACTGATGCGTCGGCCCCAATGGCAAGGTCGACGGCAGCAGTCCGTTGACGACGACATTGTGGAACCGCGAAGTTTCATCGCTCGATACCGTCGGCAGCGTATGCTGAGCGGAAGCCAAGTCGATGGAGTAGGTGGTCGGTTCGTTCGTTTCGAAGTTGATCTTCACGTTACGCGCGTTGACCCACTCGAACGAGATGTCGTCGATCGTAGCCGGCGTCGTATCGAGCGGGATCTGCAGACCGTCGGCCGGATTCGAGCCGTTGTCCGCTTCGTGACCGTCTTCGTAGGTGTCTCCGTCGGAGTCCGGATCGAGCGGATTCGTTCCGTACGTCCGCGTTTCCGAGACATTGAAGAGCCCGTCGTGATCGAAGTCGATCGCGAAACGCTCTCCCATACCCAGAGGCACGCCCATGAAGATGTTGGACCCACGACCATTCTGCGCCTGCGTGTCGAAGAAGGAGATGTCACGCGTGAGCGGAGCGAACTCCGATTGAAAACGATTGGTGTCCGTGTTGTAGACCCAACGAACATCGATGCTCGCCCCAAAGAAGGACTTGCCGATGACGATGACGTCGCAGTTCCCCTTCTCGGCTTGATCGATCAAGAAGTCGTTGATCTCGGTCAATGCACTGAGGTGATCCTGGTCGAGCAGGATTCCAACGTGGCTCGCCGGCGCGATACCGGTATCGATCATCTCTTGGAACGCCGCCACATCTGCGACCTCTTTGTTGGACAAGGTCCCGCCTCCGCGTGAGAACTCGATCAAGTTGGCCGCCGCCCCCGAGTGAGCGAAGCCGTGACCGAGCGTCGGGTAGCGCCTCGTCCCGATGGTTCCATCCGGCTCGAAGAAGTCGATCAGCACCGGCTCTTGAGACTTCCGCCACATGTCATTGAAGCCAGTGACCATGAGACGAGCACGCTTCTGATGCAAGTCAGATCCACCGTCGGCGATGACGTCGGCATTGGTCCCGGTAGGCAACGTGTGACAGTCGTTACACGTGTTGTTTCCGACGGTCAGTTCGTCGAACCAAATGCGTTGACCATTGACCGCATCGCCGAACGCTGGCCACGCTCCTTGTGTGCCTACGGGAGGCAACACACTCGGAACGGGCGGTGCGAAGTTGTTGTTGATGATGCGAGTCGGATCGATGATCGGATTGGCCGGCGCTTGCAACGAGAAGACGAAGTCTTCGAACATGTCGAACTCGCCGCCGGGTGTTTGGTCGAGCCCCGATCCACCGAGCAAGTTGTCGAACGCCGGATTGAAGTCGACCAATCCCTGCATTTGCTCACCACGCCAGTGGAACGGTCGCATGCGCTCGATGCCGACGAGGGTCTGCGTGACGAGCGGCCCCTTGTCGTCCGCCGGACGATTCGACAAGTCCCACGCCATTTGATCCATACGACCTTCGACGTGGCACGTTGCGCACGACTCATCACCGTGCAGCGAGTGGCTGCCGTCGTAGAACGTTTGACGTCCCTGTTGAACGGTGGCCGGAGCAGGATCGAACCCGAGGTCCATGACCGCGTCGAGTATGACTGGCGCCCCCAGCGTGTAGACGCGAATTTCATTGGTGCCCCAGCAATAGACGTAGATGCGATCGTTGGCCGAGTCGAAGTGAATCGCACGGGCGATCGAACCGGACGGCAGGATGTCGAACGACTGAACGAACGCTCCGACCTCGTCGTACTCGACGACCCGATTGGTCAATAGCCCAACAATGTAGGCGTGCCCTGCGTCGGCTTGTCCGGTCGGCCCGAAGTCGAGTGCGTACGGCTGGCCAATCGTCCGGGCGTCGTCGTACACGCCCGCGGAGTCAACCTCGAGCTCCGTGATGAAGGTCGTTCCGGTTGCGAGATCCACCCGCGTCACTCGGTTACGGACCGTCGTCCCCCGGATCGAAGGCTCGGACTGCAGCTTATTGATGTCCGTGACGGTCGACGGGTAGTTGGTATCGTGCTGGGCTCGATTGTTGGCGTCCGTATTGAGAACCCACAGCTCGCCACTGTCGGGATTGATGGCGTGGCCGAACAAGATTGTCCCGACACCACTGACAGTTTGTGTAATCGCACCGCTCGACGAGATGCGAATGACGTCTGCATCGGGTAGTCCCCCGTTGGGAGCAACGTTGACAGTGTCGGTCATGTCCAGAATGCCACGGCGATCGGCGGTTCGATCGCGAGCTTGGTCCAACTTGTCGACCGCGGTGTTGTTGCCTGAGAACTGTGGCGTGACAAGCACGTCGGTGCCATCAACCGTCAAGAACAACGGATGCTCGGCCGGAATCACAACTTCCTGCGTGATAGCCTCAGTCGTCAGATCGACCTTGACCACACTATCGGCGCCCGAACACGCAACCCATGCGCTGTCCCCCACGATCACAATGTCACCCGGTTCGGCCGGGAGTCCGATGAACGCGGTGGTCCTACCGGTCGCGCGCTCGAGGAGCGCAATACCGTAGGTACCTCGACATACAACGACGAGGCGCTCGGGATTGGTAGCAGCGGTCGGATGCGTCCAGAGCGCGATCGAGACCGGAGACCACGGCACGCGGTAGGTCGTGTCGGGCTGAGTCGCCAGTCCCGAGTAATGGACCACGGTACTGTCGTGCGTGTTGACCGCCCAAAGGTCAGCGAACCCGTTGTCGAACGCCATCGGACGAACAGGGACGTGGCTCAGATTGATCCACTCGCCTTGAATGTTGTCGAGCTCACGAAAATCGTCTTTCGTCACCGGAACGGCCGGGACACTCGGGATGGGCTGAGCAAGGACCGATGTCGTCGTGACGATCATCAACGCCACGAGCATCGACAGTGAACCTCGTCGGTCAAATTCAAGGCGCCGAGCACGATTCAACAAGCGGGGATTGAGCACGAGACCATCCTCTCCATTGCGCGAGCGACGCGGCAACTGGTGAGGACACCGCTGCGTCGATCGACATGAATGCGCCACCCGCCGGAAGATGTTTCCAGGGGTTTGCGAGAGACACGTGTCGGGAAAGGCTCGTCCGGACGACGGAAAGCAATGATTCGGCATAAGAGGCGGATTGGTGGATATTTCGAATCGCGAACAGCAAAAATTCAACGGTGACCTACGAACCAGACTTCCATCTCTGCGAATCGATACGAAACCGGAGCCGCGCGATACCTCGGTAGTACCGGGACTTCACCGAGCTACTGGGGCGCCCAGACCGCTCGGCGATTTCGGTGAAGGTCAGTCCCTCGAAATGCTTGAGTCGTATCACTTGCTCTTCGGCCGTGCCGAGCTCGCTAAGCAGCACGTCGAGAGCTTCGAAGTCGACTTCGGGGCGAGTCCTCGAACTGGTGGACGGATCCCGCACGTCGAGTCCGTCTCCCACGAACAGCGGCCGGCGTTGGGACCGTCGAGACTCATTGAGGAACTCGAGGTAGCAGATGCGATACACCCACGTCTCCAACTTTGCTCGGCCTTCGTAGTCCGACCGTCGCTGCCAAACGAGGATGATCACCTCTTGGCTAACGTCGGCGAGCTCTGTGTAAGAAAGCGGCGCGCCGAACCGGCGATTGATGGAGGCAACGATTCGCGGTACGCAACCTAGCCGATCGACCAAGCGATCCGTGGCTTCCGCGTCGCCCCGAAGAGTCGCACGGACCAACTGTCGATCCTGAACATGTTCAGCTTCGAATGACTTCATGAGACTCGCGGGAACGAGCCCACCCGGTGAGACAAAGGACCGGCCCGCCTGCGCAGCCTCCAAGGCGCGAGTCAGTCGAGGCGGCGGTCACCGTCTTCCTTGAGTGAGCGAGGTGAACTCGCTCGATAGCAGCTGGCGTACCGCCGTGACGTAGCGTCGTAACCCGCGCTTACACAACAACGGTGAACCCAACGGCGCGGACGCTGGGTGTGTCGTTGCCCGGGAACCGGACACACGAATAGCCAGACCAGGTGCGACAGCCACCGTACGACCACAAGTTGGACGATCGGCTAGAGGCCCGGCCGCGCCGGAGTTCACGGCTGCTGTTGAAGAGCTGAATTCAGAGGAGGTCGGAATGAAAAGGAACCAAGCGTTCGCTATGGTACGGCGATATGAGAACGCCCGCGCACTGCCCGAGCTGCGATGAGCTGCTCGAAGATCGATCGAAGTTCTGCGCCGCGTGCGGCCAACCGGTGTCAGGTCCGGCGGCAACGGTCGACGCCACAATCGACGCGCCCCCTCCGAGTTCGTCCGAAAACACCGCACACCGAAATGACTCCACCCACGGTCGCTTCGTACCCGGACAGCAACTCGGCGATCGCTATCGGATTGTGGCGCTGCTCGGGCGCGGCGGCATGGGAGACGTTTATCGTGCCGACGATTTGGAGCTCGGCCAATCCGTTGCGCTGAAGTTTATTCCAGAACGCGTCGCCAACGATCCCGAAACGCTCGATCGATTTCGTCGCGAAGTCCGCACCGCTCGGGATGTCGCGCACCCCAATGTTTGTCGCGCGGTGCTCTTGTTCGCACTCTTGGCGAGGTTGGGTCTGGCCCAAAGTCGCAACTGGATTGCATATGCTGGTCCTCCTGGGTAACGGCGATGGCACTTTCTTGGACGACGAGCGTTTCCGAGGGCGGCTCTACGTCACGGGCCTGGCGACCGTCGACCTGGACGGGGACGGAATGCTCGACGTCGTCGTCGCAGATGGTTTGAATCACGAGATCGTCGTCCTACTGAACCAATGGTAAGCGCAACTGCGCAACGAATGCGTCCGCAACCGCGCGGTCGGCCGCTCGTGAACCAAGAAACCGCTCGGTCTAGCGCGTAGCTGCGATATGATCCGATGGCACAGCTGTTGAAGGGAGACGTTCATGACCGTTCATTCGCAGTCCGGCCGCAAGTGGACCTACGAGGACTACGCCGCGATCCCGCCGGATCTCCTCCGCCACGAGATCATCGACGGCGAGCACTTCGTGAACTCCGCTCCGAGCTTGTACCACCAAGAAGTTTCCGTACGACTGGCGGCCCAGCTCTTTCGCGCGATCGCGGAAAGCGGGCTCGGCATGGTCTACTGCGCCCCGATCGACGTTCAATTGTCCGAACACGACGTGGTGCAACCGGATTTGGTCGTCGTGCTCGAGGGGAACCGCGACATCCTCATCCCGTCGCGAGTCATGGGGCCGCCGGACTTGGTGATCGAGATTCTCTCACCGTCGACGCGCACCAATGATCGGACTCGCAAGAAGGATCTCTACTGCGAGGCCGGTGTGCCGGAATATTGGATCGTCGACTCCGAGACTCACACAGTTCAACAGTACAGACATCGAGCAGGCGTGTACGAATTGGTCGCCACCGCCAACGATGAGATCACCACTCCGTACGTGACCCTCGACCTCACCCGAATCTGGTAGGACGCGAGTAGCTCGATCGGCGGCCTCCTCGAGGGGGAGTGGTCGATCGTCGGCTCGACGAATCAGTTCGGCGCAGAGACACCAAGGTATCACCTCCGAATCCCTCACGGAACTTCGCGATGCATGTTCCGAGTGCGATTCCAAGCGTGCATTGAAGACGTCAGGCTCTGCCGCCTCGACGGCCGCACGTCGCTTGGGTGCCGGAGCTAGCGACTCGGCCGTCTGCACCCCACTGGTGTTCGAGCCACGCCACGATGCGCCGCGCTGACCGCGCGTGCGCTTGAACACCAACTATGCCCGCACTCGCCCCGGCAATCTCATCGCTTCTGAAAGCGAAGGAAGTAGCTCTCACGAAAACTAGGAATCACGACTTCCTCGGGAGCACTGAAGCCTGCCTCGACGATCTCCGACGTGAACTGTGACTTGCCGGCGCGAACGTGACCGAGGACCCATGGCCGTGACTTCCCTGGGATTCGCTCGAAGTCGACGACCACGAGGTACCCCCCGGGGCGGAGCGCGTCGCGGATCGACTTCAACATTGCCTCGTGATATTCGAAGTGGTGGTACACGTCGCAAACGAAGGCTACGTCGACGGAGTTCTTGTCCAGCTCGGTCGAGTCCTCCTTCGACAGTATCGCCTCGACATTGGCCAGCCCCTCGCTCTTCGCACGCTTACCGATGTGCGCCACGAACTGCGCAGAGATGTCTAACGCGTAGACCTTGCCCTTCTTCCCCACCGCTTTCGAGAACGGCTCGACGAACAGACCCGTACCGGAACCGACGTCAGCGATGGTTGCTCCGTCAGAAATTTGAACCGCGTCGATGATGTCCTGACGACACGCGTAGATCTCTCTGCACTCGACCTCCCATCGACGTAGCCAGTCCTTGGCGTCGAGACCCGGGTCGAGAAAGCGATCATTGATAGCGTCTGCTGCGCTCTTCGCGCTGATCAGTGTCATCACGGGCTTGGTCGCCGTGACCATCCCGGTCATCTGCCGCGCAATAATCCGGAAGAGCTGGGCCGCCCTACCCGTGACGTGGCTCTTGTTCGCAAGCGCCCCCATGCTGAATGCCGACATCACCAACGACCCGATCGCCGCGTTGATCACCGTTGCCCTGTCAATCGTAAAAGGCACCGTATTCTTCGTACTCGTTCTCAGGTTCGGACTGTTGACCACCGCTGCCGCGCTCTACGCGATTCACATACTCGAATCGTTGCCGGGATCGATTCATCTCGGGCAGTGGTACAGCCAGCCACTCCTGACTGGGGTCTGCGTTCTCGGCGCCCTGGGCGTGACGGGGTTTGTGACAGCACTGGCTGGGCGTCGTGTGTTCAGGGACGACGGCGGGGCTTAGTTGGCGTCGGAGGGTGGCCGGACCCATTGGCTCAGGCAGTCGGGCATGAGCGATAGCCGGAACAGTTGCGTTGCGTCCCATCGCGCTCGGGAATCCGAAAGCGATTCAAAAGCCCTTGTTCGACGCTGCGGCGCAAACACCAAAAGCGAACGCGCACGATCCGAAGCACCTGGCGCATCGTGGCGTGGCTCGAACACCAGTGGGTTGAGGATGGTCGAGTCGATGGCTCGCCACCGACTATGAGGCACGGGAGTGAGGTTGGTCGCCGGGTCGCGGGTTGGCAAACAAGTACGCATGTGAACGACGGACGGGCTCATCGGGGCGTGAACGAGTCTGTTCCGGGCGAGGGGCAGCGGGGGTGCCCGACTCCGTTGGCTGTCGGTTGGGATGTTTGGATGTTGGCAGAGGCTATGTGATCCCGGTCGGAGATGCGGGTGGGCCATCTCGTCCGGGCGAGGTTTGGCGGTCGCGGTGGTTCCTCTGTTTTGGACTCAGTTTCGCACGATGAATCTTATAACTTTGTCGTGTTTTGTTTGACCGGGTTTTCACGCTTTGCTGGTCACGGTGTCGGCTGCTCGTTGCGCGAATGTTATGGCCGTGCTGGCTGCTTTCGTACGGGGCGTTGTTCGTCGTCGACGGAGTCGAAGTATCGCTATGCGTTGATCGTTGGTTAGGCGCGGCAAATTTCGCATCGTAGATCGTGGTTTAGAATAGGGCCTGTGTGGTAGAGACGTTCTTGCGCCTACGAATGGAGGGTCAGAGTTATGGATTACGGTCGACATGTTGCCGGTCTTTCGGGAGAAGAGCTCGACGCGGAAGCGGTTCGATTGGTTGGGGTCGAGAAGCTGCATGTTGCCTTGTTGATTCGTCACTTGGCTGAGATTGGCCGGAGGAAGGTATACGCGGCAATGGGCTACGGTGGGCTGTTTGCGTATTGCTTGGAGCGTTTGGGTTTGAGCGAGAGTGAGTCGGCGCTTCGTATTCAGGTGGCGAATGTTTGTCGTCGGTTTCCTTGTGTACTGGAGGCGATTACTGGGAATCGTATGACGCTGACGGTGGCGGCGAAGTTGGCTCCGCATTTGACGGAAGAGAACTGTGCCGCGACGATTGCGGCGTGCGCGGGCCTGACTCGGAGACAGGTTGAAGAGTACGTGGTTCGGTTTCGACCGCGCCCCGAGGTTAGTTCTGGTATTCGTCGAGCGGGTGGGGCGACTGACGTTGGTGATGTAGGCGAAGAGCCGGGCTTAGACTTTTCTTCGGAACAGCAAGCCGGCCCCGAGGCGGATGGCTCGGCCGGCGCAGATTGCCCTGCTGCTTCGAGCCAGGATCGCCGGAGCCAAGGCGCCCAGAGTCAGCCACGATCGGCCTCTTCGAAACCAGGTGTCGTCGAGCCAGCTCAGGTCGATTCGTTCAACGTTCGCTTCGTGGCGAGCAAACGACTCAAGCTGAAGATCGAGCGGCTGGCCGAAGTGTTGGGTGTGCATGGCCCGTTCGAGAACTTGGCCACCGTTCTCGAAGCGGCGGTTGATTTAGCACTCGAGAAGAAGGACCCCATAGAGAAGCTCGAGCGTCGGCGGAAGCGTGATCTGAAAAAGACCGCGGCGAATGCGGAGACGAACTCATCTCGCCCGGACGAGGTCTCGTCCAGTTCTGACGGCTTGGACTCTGCAGAGGCCAAAGAACGATCCCGGTACATTCCAAGTGAAACACGCGAGCGAGTGCTCCACCAAGCCGGGCATCGGTGCGAATTCGTCGGCCCTGATCAGCATCGCTGTGGCATGCGAACTGGCCTCCAGATCGATCACGTCGTTCCGTTCGGCAAGGACGGCTCGAATGACGAGATCAACCTGCGAGCCCTCTGCCCAACACACAACGGTTGGTATGCGGAACAGGAGTTCGGAACTGAGTTCATGCGTTCAAAGATCGCCGCGTCGCGTAAGTCGGCAGGACCCATCGATCAACCAACCGGAGTGCGCGAGCCGCGACCCCAGTACCGAGCGACACGGCATCCCGCGAAACGGCATCGAGCAGCCCGCGGCTCAGCGATCAACCGGTCCACGCGAATCCCGTCCGGACGAGGTCGCGCACCCACCAAAGCAACCAGTCGATGCCCCGCGCTTGCCCATGAAAATCGCACACGGTCCGGTACGGATCACGCCGCCCAGCGAACACTCCTCATCGCCCAACACACACTCGCAAGCATCCGGCATCCCCGCTGCCCCTCGCCCCGACCAGACACGTTCACGCCCGATGCGCCCGTCCGTCGTTCACACCCGCGCTTGCTTGCCAACACGCAATCCGGCGATCAATCCCACTCCCGTGCCTCATAGTCGGTGGCGAGCCATCGACTCGACCATCCCCAACCCACTGGTGTTCGAGCCACGCCACGATGCGCCCCACCCGACATGTCCACTTCGTCAAATACGGGGGTGGGCACGCGGTTGTCGGCGCGGTTACCGATGAACGTGAACGGAGCGAGCCCTTGGCGCGGTCCAACGTCGTCCCGGGATTGTCGTGTCGTCACTTGCTTGGCGATCTCGTATAGAAGTCATCTGTATTGGATCGTGGTGTTCCGCGCTCCAGGGAGTTGCTAGCGATTCCCCGCAGCGCCGGTCACCAGCCGTACGGCCAAACTCAAGGCGTCGGCCAGCGGTCGTTGCCGAGCTTCTTCGGCAAGACGCGTCGCCTCGTCTTCCCCGAATGTCTTCACCGCCGCGGCGCGAATCTCTTGGTTGTCGTGGAACGGGTCGTCGAGACTCGGGCCGCGGAGGTCGGCTCGCGACACCGCGGCACGTTCAGCGAGGATGGTTGCCCCGCGGAGGTCGCCGAGGTGAAACAGAAAGCGGGCGGTCGTCTCGAGGGCACCGGTCGTATCGAACGGGATACCGTGCTTCTCGACGATCGACAATGCTTCACTGAGCGGCGTTCGAGTGGCCAACCGTGATTCAGCCGTCGCGTTCGGGTCTTGCAGCGTTATGTCCACGAGTCCGAGTAGCGACGTCGCCACGCCTCGGTCGTTGTCCGCTTGACGTCTCATGACCAACGAGTTCTTCATCCGTTCGATGGCGACCGCGAAGTTGCCTTCCGACCGTTCCAACATGCCAAGGTTCTCGAGCATCCAGCCGATGCCCGTCTTGGCGTCGAGTTGCGTCAGCAGGGCGAGACTCTCTTCGAGGAGCTGCCTCGATCGCGCCAAGTCACCTCGATCGCGCGCCACGAGGCCCAAGCTACCGAGCGCCATCGCGACGCCGTTCAGCTCGCCGATTCGGCGACGCAACGCGAGCGCCTCTTCGTACCTCGTAGTCGCTTGATCGAGCGCCCCCTCGCTCTGCGCGATCCAGCCTAGACTATTGAGCACGTTGGCGATGCCGCGCATGTCGTCGTTCTCACGAAACAACTCGAGAGCGTGCTGCAAGTGCTCGCGCGCAGGCTCGATGCTCTCGCGAGGATCGAACAGTCCCAGGATCGCTAGCGAGTAGTGAGCCTGGGCGCGCGCCGGGGTGTCTCCGATCTCTTCGGCAACGGTGAGGCTATCCGCTTGGAACTGGCGTGCGGATGACGTGTCGCCGAGTTGTCGAGCGAGAACGCCCGCCCCACTCAGCGCCTCAGCCCGCGCGCGATCACGCTTGGGACAACCGTCGAGGGCGCGACGCACGGACTCGAGGCCGATGCGAGCGTGCCCCCGAACGTTCCAGAACCGCCACACTGAAGCGACGATCTTCAAAGCCGAGTGGCACTCGCCGGCGGCGTCACACCAGTCGAGAGCGGCACGAAGGTTCTCGACTTCGGCGTCGAGCCGGTTCATCCACTCGACTTGATCAGCAGCGACGAGATGAGGCGCCGCCGTCTCGGCCAACTCCAAGAAGAACGCGACATGGCGTGAGCGAACCGTCGCCCCATCCGGTTCCTTCGCAAGTTCTTCGCGACCGAACTCGCGCGCCGTCTCGAGCAGTCGATAACGATCGGTGGTTTCGTCGTATTGGACGAGCGACTTCTCGACGAGGGCGGTGATCAAGTCGAGCACTTCCCAATCTGCGATCGCGCCGTCGGCGTCGTCGGGATCCGCCGCGACGATCTCCGCGGACTCGAGTGTGCAACCGCCCGCGAACACCGAAAGGCGTCGAAGTAGCTGACGCTCGGGTTCGCTGAGCAACTCGTAGCTCCAGTCGAAAGTTGCGCGCACCGTCTGTTGACGCGGCAGCGCCGCACGACTGCCCCCGGTGAGAATGCGAAAGCTCTGCTCCAACCGCTTGGCGACCTGCTCGGGCGCCATCGCCCGCACCCGTGCGGCCGCGAGTTCGATGGCTAGCGGAATGCCGTCCAACCGGCGACAGATGTCGGCGACGAACGCGGCGTTGTCCTCGTCGAGCCGAAACCCCGGGCGCGCCGAACGGGCGCGGTCGACGAAGAGATTCACGGCGTCCAACTCGGCAAGAGCGTCGACGTTGGAGTTGCCAGCGGTTACGGCGAATGACAGCGACGGCACCACGAACGTCGTCTCGCCCGAGATCCCTAGACCCTCGCGACTCGTCGCGAGAATCTCTACAGCGGGACACCGTTCGAGAATGGCTTCTGCCACTCGCGCGCAATCGGAGAGGACGTGCTCACAATTATCGAAGACCAACAGTGCGCCGTGCTCAGCCAAGCTGCCAACAACAACCTCTAGATCGGAGACGTGGGCTTGCTCCCGAATGGACAACGCTTCGCGTAACGCCGCCGCCACCTGTGTGCCGTCGACGACCTCTGCAAGGGAGACCAACCAAACACCGTCCGGATAGCGAGACGAACTCTGTTCCGCAAGTTCGACCGCAAGGCGAGTCTTGCCGCTGCCGCCCGATCCGGTGAAGGTGAGTAACCGCGTCTTCGCCAACAACGCACTCGCTTGTGCTAGTTCTTTCGCTCGCCCGACGAACGAGCTGGCTCGGCTCGGCAAGTTGGTCGGCACTCGGTTCGCCTGCTGCGTCAGCCTGACACTGGTGGTGCCGTGTTGCGCTGCTTCGAGGACCTCCGCCAGCGTGGCGGCGTTCTTCGGTCGTTCGGTCGCGTCTTTGTCGAGGCAGCGTCGCAACAAGCCGACGATCGCCTCGGGAACCTCGTTGGGGAGCAACTCCCAATCTGGCTCGAGCGTCAGCGTCGACGCGATCGAGTCTCCGAGGTTGTCGGCCTGGAATACGCGTCGCCCGGTCAAACACTCGTACAACACGCAACCGAACGAGAACAGATCGCTCGCCGCTGTGAGTTCGCTGCCGCGAATTTGTTCGGGACTCATGTAGCTCGGAGTGCCAGCCACGAGTCCCGGTTCGGTGGCGAACTCACGGTGCACCTGGATGGTATCGGTGTCGGTGCCGACCGACTTCACGCGAGGCGCGCGAGGGCCGGACGACAACGATTTGGCCAGACCGAAGTCCAGGACCTTGACCCGTCCTTCGAGATCGAGAAGGACGTTGTCCGGCTTCAGATCGCGGTGGATGACCTCACGACGGTGGGCGGCGTCGAGCGCGGCTGCCATCTGCGCTGCGATGGACAGCGTCTCGGGGAACGGCGGCACCCCTCGCGCGAGCCGACTGGCGAGGCTCTCGCCTTCGATCAGCTCCAGCACCAAGAAGCGCTGCCCTGCGTCGGTCGAGCCGACACCGTAGATCGTCGCGATGTTCGGATGGTTGAAACGCGCGAGCGTTCGCGCCTCGCGCTCGAAGCGCGAGGCGTGTTCCTCGTTGTCGGTCCACACTTCGGACAAGACCTTGATGGCCACGGGGCGATCGAGATCGAGATCTTGCGCGCGGTAGACGACTCCCATGCCACCGCGGCCGATCTCGCCAAGCACCGGATAGCGGCCAATACGTTCGATCGACGTCACGTGCGTCTCCCCGTAGGTCCCTTGTCAGCCGGACGTCGCTCGAACTCGAAACATGACGCCGATTCGGATGGTGCGACAGGAACGGGACCGATGCAACATGGTACGAGGAGACGGTCGACCCCGGAACGGGAATTGAACGCCGATCGCCGGTACCGTGGTCTAGCTCAAACCGACGCGGTGGAAGTGGCGCACCTCTATCACCCGCCTGCGAGTGTTCGCAGCGTTTCGAGCCAGCGTCGATCTTCAGGGCCGAGTTTGAACTCAGTTGCCAGTGCTGGGCCATCCGCGCTGCCATAGGTTGCGACGATGGCCTGTGCGGTCAATTGAACGAGTTCCGCGCGATTCCATCCATCGGCGTCGACGAGATCAAAGTCGGTGTCGAACGACGGGTCGAACTCGGCTTCGTCGGTACGAAGCGCACGCTCCAGATCGGCCAAGATCGGATTGACGAACGCTTTGGATGGCACCAAGCGTATCGCCTTCTTCGCTTCGTTCTCTTGTTGCGCGACACGGCGGTTGCGACCCCATGACTTCAGTCGGTCACCCGCAAGCTTCAGCCCTTCACGGGATAGCAACGCGCCGACGGAAGGAAAGACAGCCTTGGCTGCGATGCCGACACCGAGCAGAGGATTGGCCAACGCGACGACGCCACCGATGACGAGTAGCCCCCCGGTGACCTGCCGTCCGTGGCGATCGATCTCATCAGCGACGATCGACAAGCGATCCGCAAATGTCGTGTCGTCGTCGATGGCCGGTCCAACATGATTGGCGAGCACCAGCGATTCGAGCGTGGCTTCGCCACCCGGGCCGGGCAGGTGGAACACGCGCAGCTCAGGCAGATCGTTGGCTGCGGCATACCCTTCGGGCAAGCGCCTTACGTTGTACAGCGCGTAACCGGCCTCCGAGAACGGTGTGGGGATCAAGAAGTAGTGAGTCTCGTCCCGAGCCACGTCGTCGTGTTGAACCGACGCTTCGACCGACGCGAAGAGCGGAACCCGGCCCACTGACGCACGCACGAAGGAAGCGCCGTCCGCGATCGCTGACTGCACTCGCTCCCACCCTTCACGCATGGTCTTCTCGATCGAGTCTTTAGAGAACATTCCGTCAGTATAGTAGACCGGGATCGTCGGACCTAGCTAGCTCCTAGCTTGTAGCTATTCCAGAGGTTGGAGTTTTGGAGTAGCCAGCCATGTCGTTCAGGTCTTGAAATCTGAATCGCTCGAGCTATACCGCACCTTCATGCGTTGGTCAGCCGAGATTCAAGAACGAAACAGTCGAGTGACATCGTTCAAACGATGGCGTACCCACCAACACAACCAAACGACACGGCATGTTCGCCTATCAGGAACCGGCATCGGGCACCACCGTTGCCCATCGCACCGAACAGATTCGGCTATTAGCTAGCCCAGACGAGAAGCGAGAACTCGGCCTCGGTTCGTCGGCTGTGCCACCGACGGGGTCCGGATACAACTGCGCGATTCGCGCTCGAGGGTGTCCTAATTCCTGACACGACACTCTTGGAGCAGTCCACGTCCCCAATCGATCGCCGACATCGGCAGGTCCAGCCTCCGCCAAGGTCACATCTTACGGGGGACGAGGTTATCGCGTCGCTGCGATGGTACGGACTGTGCCATAGAGCCCTTCCGAGAACATAACCCATACGGACTCGCGACAGCCTGACCCCGGCGTTCCAGGTCGACTCGAATCAACCTGAACTCAACCCTTGAGCATTTCTCGAGGATCGACCCGGAGCCCGCGACCCAGGACTGAACGCGACGCCCGCAAAACCCACCGGCCCATGCCCAAGGGCCTTTTCCCATCCCAACGTCCCACCAAACATCCCACCTACTTCAGCCACGGACGGCGACTCGGTTCAGACCCGAGTCGCCGTTCAACACTTCGATTCGGCATGACGGACTCCGCCCCTCCCTCGACACAGAATAATCTCGGTCGGCGGTACACCGCTGGCGCGAAAACGAGCAGCCCAAAAAAGGAGCACGCCGAACTCCGGGAGGAGCTCGGCGTGCTTTTCGCAGTTACGACTAGAACAGAGCTCCGCTCGCCTATGCCAACGGAACCACTACCAGCCTACTACTCATCTTCACCGACACAACCGACGAGCAGGCTCGCTCCGAATTGGAATCCGATCGCCAGAGGTTGCGAACACGACGAGTGGAACTGCACGGTCTGGATTTCCGTGCCTCCCTCGACGTCGAAGATGTGAATCCAGGTCGAGGACCCGAGCCGCGTCTCTCCGGCATTGAAGGCGTCGACGTTGAACGCAGTGCCGATACCGATAGCACCCGCGAACCACATCTTTCCTTCGTCCGGATTCTCGTGATCGTTCGCGACAATGTACACGGTGCTAGCAGACGCGGGGTCGCCGTCACAGTCGGCACTGTCCTGCGATTCGAAAGTCGCCGAGCAGTCTTCGCCGGTGTACTCAAACGTTAGAATCCTCGGTCGCCCGGACGCATCGTCACAGCAGTCGCCCGGCACAGGTTCGTCGCTGCCAATGCAATCCACCAGTAAGCTGGCACCGAACTGGTTACCGATGGCGAGCGGCTGCGAACACGACGTGTGGAACTCCACCGTCTGGATCTCCGTACCTCCCTCGGCGTCGAAGATGTGAATCCACGTCGCCGAGCTGAGCTTGTCCTGTCCGGCATTGGACGGGTTGATGTCGAACAAGTCGCCGAGGGCGACCTCTCCGGCAAACCAGACGTCGCCCTGGTCCGCGCGATCGTTGTTGTTGGCAACGATGTAGACGGTTCCAGCGAAACTCGGATCGCCATCGCACGACACTTTGTCGGGTGATTGGAAGTGACTCGTCGCGCTGCAATCTTCGCCGGTGTACTGCATTGTCAGCACGCGTGGCTTGCCGTCCGCACAACAGTCACCGATAACCGGCTCGTCGGAGCCGATGCAATCGACAAGCAAGCTGGCGCCGAATTGATTCCCGACCGCGAGCGGCTGGGAGCACGACGTGTGGAACTCCACCGTCTGGATCTCGGTCCCGCCTTCGCCGTCGAAGATGTGAACCCACGTCGCGGAGCTGAGATCGCTCTCCCCCGCCATCATCGCGTTGATATCAAACGTCTCACCCAAGGCCACGGGTCCTGAGAACCAAACGTCGCCCTGATCAGCGTTCTCATTGTCATTAGCGACAATGTAGACGCTGGCCGCGAAACCGGGATCACCGTCGCACGACACCTTGTCGGCAGACTGGAAGTGACTCGTCGCGCTACAACCGTCACCGGTGTATTGCATCGTCAACAACCTCGGCTTGCCGTCAGCACAGCAGTCGCCAGGAATGGGCTCGTCCGACCCGATGCAATCCAAGATCAGGTTTGCTCCGAACTGGTTGCCTACCGCTAGGGGCTGCGAACAAGACGTGTGGAATTCGACCGTTTGGATTTCGGTCCCACCTTCGACGTCGAAGATGTGAATCCAGGTTGCCGAACTTAGGTCGTCTTCTCCGGCTGTCGAGGCGTTGAGGTCGAACGTCTCACCGAGCGCCACCGGTCCTGCGAACCAAACGTCGCCTTGGTCCGCGTTCTCGTTGTCGTTCGCGACAATGTAGACGTCCCCCGCAAAGGCGGGATCGCCGACACAGGAAACCTTGTCGGGCGACTGGAAGTGGCTCGTTGCGGTGCAGTCTTGACCGGTGTACTGAACTGTCAGAACTCTCGGCCTACCGTCCTCGCAGCAGTCACCCAGCACTGGCTCATCGGTACCGATGCAATCCAGCAGCAGGCTCGATCCGAACTGGTTACCGAGCACCAACGGTTGAGAGCACGACGTGTGGAACTCGACCGTTTGGATCTCGGTTCCGCCTGCAACGTCAAAGATATGAATCCACGTCACGGTACTGAGATCGTCTTCGCCGGCACTCGCCGCGTTGATGTCAAACGTGTCGCCGAGAGCAACGGAGCCGGAGAACCAGGTATCACCCTGGTCCGCGTTCTCGTCGTCATTCGCAACAATGTAGACCGTCGTTGCGAAACCAGGGTCACCCACGCAAGACACCTTGTCCGGCGATTGGAAATGACTCGTCGAGCTGCAGTCCTCTCCGGTGTACTGCATCGTCAGAACCCTCGGCTTGCCGTCCTCGCAGCAGTCGACCGGTACGTTGACGAAGCAGAAGTCTGCATCCAGATAGCTCCCACCTTGCGTTAGATCCACGAGGATGGTGATGGGACACCCATTGCCAGGAATCTTGTCCGGGGCAGCCGTCGTGGGATCGACGATGACCATACACAGGCTCATGGGGAGCCCGGTGAAGAGATACCCCCCCGCGGAATCCGTATCCTGAGTATCGGTCAAGTCGTCGGCGGTTTCGAACACACCGTCCGGCCCTGCACAAACGAGGTTGATGGTCACGCCGCCGATACCGGGCTCGCCCGGATCTTGGACGCCATCGTCGTTCGTGTCACACCAGACAAAGTCGCCGATCTCGCCGGGCACCGTACGCAGACAGAAGTCTGCGTCGACGTACGACTCCCCGGCGGCCAACATCACCGACTGCTCCGTCGGGCACTGCCCGACTTCTTTGTCGGCGGGGATCGACGACAAGTCGATCGACACCTCGCACGCTCCGGGCGGAACACCAGTAAACAGGTAGCCACCGGTGGCATCCGTCATGGTCGACGCCGTGTAGCTTGAACCACTCGGCAGCGTGCAAACCAAGTTGACCGTGACGCCGGCAATACCGGGCTCGCCCACATCTTGAACGCCGTCGTCGTTGGTGTCACACCAAACGAAGTCGCCGATCTGGCCGGGCACCGAACGCAGGCAGAAGTCCGCGTCGAGGTACGACTGGCCTGCGGCCAGCATCACCGACTGATCGACCGGACACTGCCCAACCTCCTTGTCGGCCGGAATGGTCGAGAGATCGAGCGTGACAGTACAGTCCCCGGGCGGAACTTCGGTAAACAGGTATCCACCGGTTCCATCTGTCATGGTCGACGCCGAATACGAGGAGCCACTGGGCAACGAACAAACCAAGTTGACGATGACACCAGCGACACCCGGCTCACCAACATCTTGAAGACCGTCGTCGTTGGTATCACACCAGACGAAGTCGCCGATTTGGCCGGGCACCGAGCGCAGACAGAAGTCTGCGTCGAGGTAGGTCTGGCCTGCGGCCAGCATGACCGACTGATCGGTCGGACATTGCCCGACCTCTTTGTCGGCCGGGATGGTCGACAGGTCGATCGACACCGCGCACGTTCCAGGTGGAACACCGGTGAAGAGGTAGCCACCGGTTGCATCCGTCATGGTCGACGCCGTGTAGCTCGATCCGCCGGGCAGCGTACAAACCAAGTTGACGGTGACGCCGGCAATGCCGGGTTCGCCCGCATTCTGAACGCCGTCGTCGTTGGTATCACACCAAACGAAGTCGCCGATCTGGCCGGGCACCGAACGCAGACAGAAGTCCGCGTCGAGGTAGGTCTGGCCTGCCGCCAGCATGACCGACTGATCGGTCGGACATTGCCCGACCTCTTTGTCGGCCGGGATGGTCGACAGGTCGATCGACACCGCGCACGTTCCAGGCGGACCACCGGTGAAGAGGT
>JAJFFE010000156.1 GCA_021776775.1 Planctomycetota bacterium
CCCGCCGCTGCCGGACGACACGAACGCGTCGATGAAGGCACCTGTCGCGCCGTTGTAGCGCAGCACCTCGTCGGTTCCGCGACTGCTGACGTAGAGATTCCCGTCCGGTCCGAACGTGTGATCGAACGGGTCATCGAGACCGCCGCTCCCGGCGGAGACGAAGGCGTCGATGAACGCCCCGGTCGCTCCGTTGTAACGAAGCACCTGGTCATTGCCGGAGCTACAAACGTAGAGATTGCCATCCGGACCGAACGACAATTCTCTCGGAGCATCGAGCCCGCCGCTTCCCGCGGGGACGAACGTGTCGATGAACGCCCCGGTTGCCCCGTTGTAGCGAACGATCTCCTGTGTTCCGCGACTGCTGGCGTAGAGGTTCTGGTCGGGACCGAGTGTCAGTCCGTCCGGCTGATTCAGCCCAGCCGCTCCGTCCGAAACGAAGACGTCGATGAAGGCCCCCGTCGCCCCGTTGTATCGGTGCACGTCGTCGGATCCGAAGCTGGCCAAGTAGAGATTGCCGTCCGGTCCGAACTCGTGCCCGGTCGGGTCATTCATCCCCCCGCTGCCTGAAGAGACGAATGCGTCGATGAACGCGCCCGTCGCCCCGTTGTAGCGCAGGACCTCATCCGATCCGCCGCTCGTGACGTAGAGGTTTCCGTCAGGTCCGAACGTGTGACTCTCGGGCGAGTCCAAGCCTCCGCTTCCTGCCGAGACGAACGCATCGAGGAAAGCACCGGTGACGCCGTTGTATCGGAGTATCTCTTCGGTGGTCGAACTGGCCACGTACAGGTTGCCGTCGGGGCCGTACCGCAAGTCAACGGGCGTATCGAGCCCTCCGCTTCCGGCGGACACGAACGCGTCGATGAACGCGCCGGTCGCTCCGTTGTAACGAAGGATTTCATCCGACAACAGGCTGGTGAGGTACAGGTTGCCATCGGGCCCGAACGTAACGCCTTGGACTTCGCTGAGGCCACCGCTGCCGGCGGAAACGAAGACGTCGATGAACGCACCGGTCGCTCCGTTGTAACGAAGCACCTCTTCGGTCCCACTCGACGCCACGTAAAGGTTGCCGTCTGGCCCAAACATCGAATCGTTCGGCCGGTCCAGTCCTCCGCTTCCGGCGGACACGAAGTTGTCGATGAACGCCCCGGTGGCGCCGTTGTAGCGACGAATTTGATCGGTGGCGAAGCTCGTGCAGTAGAGATTGCCATCTGGACCGAAGGTCACCCCTACAGGGCCGTCCAGGCCGGACGTGCCTCCATCGACGAACGTGCCGGACGACGCGCCGGTCACCTTGTTGTAGGAGTGGATCGCGTTGTTTCCGCTGCTACTCACGTAGAGCGCCTCTTGGCCGTGAAGCGTTGCGCTCGACAATGTGATGAGCACGAGCAGGGTGAGTGACCGCTTCGGAAGCGCTGATCTTATCGAGACGGCGCAGCCAAGTATCCCAGAGCGTACGCGTTTAGTTCGAGTCATCTCTGTGTACCTCTCTCAGTGAGTCAGGCATATTGAATCGGGGTAACCAACGGCATATGTCAATTCGCCCAATGCCCATCGAGGGACCGGCGCGAAGACCGAGTTCTGCTTCCAATTAGTTCTAGTTCGAGACTGAGCCCGCACTGTCGATCCCAGAACGAATTCTCGATTTATACTCGGTTCCCAGAGCCGGATTGACGCGTTGCCTTGTGTTAGCGAAGTACACATGCTCGATAATGAACTTGGGCAGCATAGCGGGTGCTGGGACGCTTGTGCGCCAGTCATCAACGAGGAAAATAGCGGGGGACTGGGATGCTCCCTGACTCCGTTGGTTCGTCCGGCGGAGAGCTGAAAAGCGAGTACCAGAAGGGAGCCGACCGGGAAAGGGGCACACGCATTTTTCCACGGTCGGCGTCGAACTTACGGAGCTTCGCTGTGTGCGACCGGGTCATCGCTGAGCAGGTCGAGTCCGACGCAGCCGGTGATCGCGTCAGCGAGTTCGATCAAGTTGATGCCGAAGTCGATGCGTCCGACGAGAATGGTTGCGCTGACTCCGAACCAGCCGTGATCGCTGACTCCGTCGGCGCGTGGTGGGAGGGCTTCGCCTTCGTCGAGTTCGAGTCGCGGGTTCGGCATCCACTGTTCGGGATAGAAGAGCCCGACGGTGTGGTGTTCGACGTGGTACTGACCCGCCAGCACGAATGGTGCGACGAATGCGCGCAGGTAGGGCGAGGTATCGCCGTATCCTTCGCGTCCTTCGCCGTAACCGTAGAGCGGCCACCCGATGAGCAGCCACGGGAACGCGGCGGTGCGAACCTCGCCGCGCCGGCCGCTGGCTCTTGGGTCGTGTTCGATCGACAGCTTCGGGGCGAGGGTGGCATCCGCAAGTCCGATCGCGGGTCGTAGCGCCGAACTCGCTTCCGCTTCGACGTACAACCCCACGCCGAACGCGAGCCGGGCGCGAACCACTTGCGCAAAGTCGCGCCCGCGGTTTTCGACGAAGGTGCACCCGGTGGTTAGTCCGATGCAGCAAGAGAGGAGAACGAGTCGAATCACTGATCGCTCTTCCACGGGTTCGTCGCCCACATGGTGAACTCGGGGATCAAGGCGCGTGACTCCAGTTCGAGCACTGCGATCACGGACTGGGCGAGATCTTCGCTGATCAGTTTGTTGGGATCTTTGGGGCGTTCGGGATCACGCCCGCCAAACCCTGTTTGCACTTCGCTCGGATTGACACAGATCACGCGAATGTCCTTCGGTCGCAGCTCCGCCTGCCAGCACTGCGTCAAGCCCCGAAGCGCGAACTTGGTCGAGCAGTAGGCGCTTCCGCCTGCGTACCCACGTCCGCCGGCGGTCGACGCGACGTTGACGATATCACCGCCGCCCTCGAGGTGCGGCATGGACTCCTGCGCCATCAAGGTCGCGCCGAGAACGTTGGTCTCCCACATGGCGTGATACGTCTCGGCGTCGACTTCCCCGAGCCGCATCTGTTTGCCCCAACCCGCGTTGTTGATCAGAACGTCGAGGCCACCGAGTTTCGCGACCGTCTCGGCGACGATGCGTTTCGCTTCGGCCGGCTTACCGACGTCTCCCGCGATCCCGGGAAGGTCAAGGTGTGCCGCGGCCGTCTTCAAGCGCTCGGGATCGCGGCCGTTGATGGCGACTTTCATTCCGCGGGCTTTCGCGAGTTCCGCGATCGCGAAGCCGATGCCCGCGCTGCCGCCGGTCACCAACATGCGTCGTCCTTCGAGTTTCATGGTTTCTCCTGAGTTCGTGCGAAGATTCGGTTTCGTGTTCGGACCGTACCATAGTCGTCTCTGCTGCGGAAAGTGCCTGCGCAATCGGGTAGCATCGAGCGTCGGAGGGTCACCATGATCGCACTGTTCGGGATTGCTACGCTCTGTTTTTCCACGCTCTGTTTTTCCACGCACTGTCTCACCTTGACGTCTGCCGAACTCGGTGTGCCGGGGCCGGCGTACGTCGACACCAAGCGAGGGATTGCCAAACAGCGGGCCGCCGCCGACGCGGCTGCTGACGTGGTCCGATCGGGCGAGGTCGCGCGGGTGATCGAGCTACTCGCCGACGACTCTGCCTTGGTGCGGGATCGCGTCGTCCGAGACGTCATCGCGAACTGGGACGAAACACAGGTTGCCGCACTGAGCGCAGCGCTGCGGAGTTCGTCCCCACTTGCGATCGAAGGTGTCGCCGAAATTCTGGGGAAGCGCTCGGTGGGTTCGAGCGCCAAGGCACTCTCGCGACTGCTGAGCAAGCGTCCCCTAGGGGCCGCGCATTCCACGATCGTCAATTCTCTCGGCGCCCTCGGACATGGCGACGCTTGGAAGCCGCTCGCTAGTTTCTTCAAGAAAAAGAAGAAGGACGGTTACCTGCGAGCGACTGCGTTGCGGTCTCTCGTCGCGATCGATGAAGAACGCGCCGAGACGATGTTGACCGCCGCGTTGAGCGATACCCTTCCCGAAGTTCGTGCGGCTGCCATCGACATCCTTGCGACTCGCGATCGTGCGCCGTGGTTGCTCCAGGTGCCAGCGTGGGTTTCGGACTCGGAGTTCGATACGCATCCCAGCGGCCCGATTCCGCTGTTTACGACGCTCGACCTGCTTCGCTCCTTCTCAGGCCGCGCTGATCATCGAGACGCGCTAGTGATTGTCATCGATGCGCTACTCGCACGCGTCGAGTCCGCGACCGGCCGGGCCCGCAGCGATCTGTTCCGCACGCTGCGGTCAGTGACCGGGCAACGGATCGCCGACGATCCGGACTTGTGGAAGAGTTACTGGGCAACGCAGCGCGAATCGTGGAAACCTGCGGATGACGCAGCTGCCGCCCCGGGAGACAAAGTCGGGGGGACGGCGGTCGTCAAGATTCACGGGATCCCCGTCGACTCGACGCGCGTGCTGTTTCTCCAGGATCTCTCCGGCGGTATGTCGCGCAACGCGGACAACGAATACGACGGCGCAGGGCCGACGCGGCTCGATTTCGCCAAGCGTGAATTGAAGACCGTGCTCGGCCAGTTGGATAATGGGTGTTACGCGCATCTCGTTTCGTTCGCATCGTTCTTCGGGTCGTCGGAGTCTGCGCGACAAAAACTCAAGAAGTCTCGACGGAGCTTGCTGGCGTTTGCCGACGGCCTGGAGGTGCCGAAGAAGGCGCATCACAATCGTGGCAACCTGTACGACAGCCTGGTGTGGTGTCTTGGGCGATCTCATGTAGACACGATCTATCTTCTCACCGAAGGCGCGCCGACCGAGGGGAAGTACCTCGACTTCGATCGCTTCTTGGAGCACTTCGAGCGCGAATGGCGCGACCGAAGAGTTCGGGTTCATGTGGTCTACCTGGGTTCACCGAAAGGGCGGAATCGTTCGTTCATGGAGAAGATCGCTCGAATGACGGGCGGTGACTTCCACACGGTGAACGTCTTCGGCGAGAAGGATTGACGACGATTGTCTTCGCTACAGTCCGATCGCCCGAGTTTCATCCATGTTGCGCTGGCAGCGGTGGCTATCGTGGTCGTCGTACTTGCCGCTCACCGAGCGAGTCTCGACGCGGTGTTCGTCTTCGATGACGAAGACGCCATCGTCTTCAATCCCCACATTCAAACCTTCGATCTCGCAGCTCCGCCACAGAGCCCCGTCTCCGGACGTCCTCTCGTTGCGCTTAGCCTGGCCGTCAATCACGCGATCGATGGCGTCGATCCGTGGGGGTATCACGCGTTCAACCTGTTGCTGCACGCATTGAATGCTCTGTTGGTCGGATTCTTGGTCTTGCGCGCGTTTCGTCCTCGGCTCGCGCGACCCGGACTGTTGGCGACTCTGGTCGCCTGCTTGTGGGCGGTTCACCCCCTTCAGTCGGAGGTCGTCGCGTACGCGATTCAAAGAACCGAGTCGCTGGCTGCATTCTTTGTCCTCACCAGCTTGGCCGCGATGATCATGGGTATCGAGCGCGGCAAGGTCGCGTGGCTCGGGGTCTCGGTGTTCGCCGGTTGGGTCGGGCTCGGTGCCAAGGAATCGGCGGCCATCGTTCCCGTGCTCGCGCTGCTCGTCGATCGCGGACTGTATGCCGCGAGTTGGGCCGAAGTCTGGCAGCGCCGACGATGGTTTCACGGTGCGCTGTTTGCCATGTGGGTCCTCGCCGCATACTCGATCGCCCAGGGTCACCGTAGTGAGTCGGTCGGTTTCGGACTTGGGATATCGGCGTGGGAGTATCTCCTTTGCCAGGCGGCGTCGTTGACCGATTACGCGCGGCTTGTGCTTTGGCCGGTGGGGCAGACCATCGACTACGGCGTTGCCAAGGCGGCCTCGTTGTCAGACGCCTGGTTCGCGGGGTTGGCAATCGTGCTCGCCGTGGTCGTTTCGTTCGCCGTTTTTCGGCGCTGGCCGCGGGTCGGGCTGTGGGCTGTCTGGGTGTTCGTTTGTCTTGGCCCGACGTCGACGTTCGTGCCGATCGTGACCGAAGTCGCGGCCGAGCGCCGGGTCTACTTGGCGCTCGTCGGCGTGATTGTCCTGTTCGTCTTCGGTGTGACGTCGTTCTTTGCGGCTCCCGCCCGAGGTTCGGCGGTCGTAGCCGGCGTGCTTGCGTCGTTGTGTGTTGTTTGCGGTTGGCTCACCTACGAGCGAGAGTTCCTCTACCGCGATTCGGCCACTCTTTGGCGCGATGCTATTGCGCATCGGCCGGGTAACGAACGCGCCCACGGCAACCTCGGCGCGGTACTGGCGGCGCGCGGTGACTACGCCAAGGCACGTGTCGCTCTCGAAGCCGCCGTGCGGCTAGACCCTAGTTACTCCGACCCCAAGCTGTATCTCGGGATCATTCTCGCCAGTCAGGGGGAGTTCGTTCGCGCCGCCGATGAACTTCGCTGGGCGGCGGAGCACCACCCGCGTCGCGCGCTCGCATCGTTCTGGGCGGGCATTGCCTTCGAGCGCGTCCATGGTCTGAGGCGCGCCATCGACTACTACCAAGTGGTCTTGAGCATCGACCCCGACCACGCGTCGGCGCGGAACAACCTCGCGTGGTTGCTCGCGACGTGTCCGGACTCTTCGCTGCGCAATGCCAGTCGGGCCCTGTCGCTGATCGAGCCGGTCTATCAGGCGCAGCCTCAGGTGGGGGAGTTACGAGATACGTATGCCGCCTGCCTCGCTGCCACTGGGCAATACGCTCTGGCGGTCGAATTGGCGTCAAAGCTCGCTGCGGACGCGGCCCGACTGGCCGCGCACACACAGCAGGAGGTCGATCGACAGTTGGCCGCCATGCTCGAGGCACGCCTCGCGAGATACCAGCAAGCGCGCCCGTGGATCGACGCGCGGAGTCTGGAAGTGACTCGATTTCAAGGACGGCTCCGTAATCTGGAGCCGTCCCTGTAGCCGAAACCGGAACCGCAAGCAGAGTCGAACCGATTACGGAATGTTGATGTCGAGGTCGTCGCGATCTTCTTGAAGATCGACCAGCACCGGTTCGGAACCGCTGCGTCTCCCCATTTGGGTGACGCGGTAGCTTCCTTTGGTCAACCCGACGATTTCGTAGTTACCGCTGGCGTCCGCGACGATGGTCTTGGTGATGTGCCTGGTGTCGTCATCGGCGCCTCGGCAGAACAGGAACGACCCCTGCGCTGTCGTGCCGCTCGAACTGATGACCTTGCCCGACATCTTCAACCCTCGCTCGAGGATCACGTTGAGCTCCGAATCGGATCCGTACTCGACTTCGATGTTCGAGCTGAGCGCGGGTACGAACGATTCGTGAGAGACTCGCACGATGCGAGGGCCCGACGGGAAGCTGTTGATCGTGTAGTCGCCGTTTTCGTCCGTAGTCGACGATTCTCCGGACATGCGCGAACTCCACATGCGGCGGAGCGCTTCCTCGTCGGACAGTTCACCGTCGCTGGCCGACGTCACCTGAACTCGAGCGCCGGCGATCGGATTGCCTTCGTTGTCGGTGACGCGACCTTTGAGGACTCCCGCGCGGCCCAGCCGAAACGTCGCTTCTCGAAGGCTTCCCGGGCTCAGCATCACGACGGATTCTTGGGCACCGTAGCCCGTGGCGCTCAGGGAAACGGTGTACTCGCCCGGGGCCAGATTGCGTCGTTCGAATTGACCACCCGTTCCGGTCACGCGACGCCCCCCCATATTCCAGCCCATCGCCATGGTGGGGTCGTCCCCGTTTTGATTGCGAATGCTGACGCGAAAGTCGTCGATCGGCCGACCGGTCGCGGTGTCCAACACGAATCCGATGAGGTCGGCCGCGGGCACCAAGGTTACTCCGGTGTCGTCTCCGACGCGGACCGAGTCTACTTCGGTTTCGCTGTACGTCTTGGCCGAGCCGAGCAGCGTGTAGTACGTGTCGTCCGGAAGCCCTTCGAACGAGAAGCGACCATCGTCCTTGGTGATCATGGTCTTGTAGCCGCTGCCCATCATGCGCTGCGCTTGGCGGATTCCTTCGTCGTCGGAATCCCGCAACAAGCGAACTTTGGCTCCGGTCACGACCGCGCCCGAGTCGTCGTACACGGTACCGGTGATCGTTCCGCCCGGATTGAGCACGAAGTCGGCTGTCTGCGCGTCGCCGGCCGCCAGCACCAGATCCCGCTCCGAGGACTCGGTGAAGCCGACCATCTCGGCGGACAGCACGTAGTCTCCGGGTTGCAGCTTCTTGAAGAGGAATCGACCGTCGATTCCCGTCGTCGCGGTGTCACCGCCTTTGGGTAGCCCGAGCATGCCCATGATCGCCGTCTGTTGACGCGATCCGCCGCGCATCGGGCGCGCAAGGCGAACGATCGCGCCGGGGACCGGATTCGCCCCGTCGGTGACCACCCCTTCGACCGAGGTCGCCGCGATCAGCTGTACTTCGACGTCACGGTCACCGGCTGTGAATTCGTCGAAATCGAACGTCTCGGAGCTCCCGCGCGAGTAGAGAACGTGATCTGCGATGATCTTGAAGTTGTCGCCGCCCGGAAACGCGTGATAGTTGTCGAACGTGAACCGACCCTCGAGGTCGGTCGTGGTCACGCCGAGAAAGATCAGACTGGTGTCGAAGTAGCCGAGCGATTCCATCTCTTGCGGGAAGTCCGGTGTGATTCGCACCAAGCAGCCGGGAGCCGGTTCTCCTTGCGGGTCGAGCACGACGCCAGAGATGGGCGGCGCCGCATCGATTTGCACTTCGACTTCGCTCGGAAGCGGATCGAGAGCGACCGAAATCCGTGCCCCCATGTACCCCTTGGCGTTCGCGCTCAGCCACGAGCTCTTTGGCCCCTCGCGATCCCCGCGAGTACGCATTTCCGCAGAGAACATGAACGGTCCGCCGCCGCTTCTACCGCTGAGGTTGACGCCGCGGAGTTCGAAGCGACCGTCAGAGTCGGTGTCGGCGTTGGCGCCGGCTAGCCGAACGCGAACGTCCTTCACCGGTTCGCCTTCGCTGTCGATCACGCGGCCGACGAGTACCCCGCCGGCTTCGAGTTCGAGCTCCACGAGTTCTTCGTTGTCGGACTCGACGTCACGCTGGTTGGCGCCCGCGAACTCCGGCATGGTAGCCATGATCGCGTAGGTGCCTTTGTGTAGACCGCCGATCTCGAAGCTGCCGTCCGGCTCCGTCTTGGTTTGCATTCGTCCGGTTGCGAAGTCGGCTGCCATGCCGCCCATGCCGAACATCGCATTGTCAGTCTTGGCAGCGAAGACCGTTGCGCCGCCCAGTGGCTCTCCACGGGTCGAACGTACGATTCCGCGAATAGACTGCCCGCGAGGAAGCTCGACGACACCGAGATTCAAGTCTTCGTGCCAGTCGACGGAGACTTGCTTCTTGTAGGAGAAGAAGCCCGACTCGGTGATGCTCAAACGATAGTTGCCCATACCGAGTGGGTGAAACTCGAAGGTACCGTCGTCGTTGGTTTCGATCACTTTTGGTGGATCACCGAGATACCGATTGATCGTATTGGCCAGGTCGCCGAACTGCGCGGCGATCGGCGGCAAGCTAATCGTGTCATCGACGCGTTCGAGCGTGATCGGCATCCCTGTGAGCGGGGCACCGTAGTTGTCCGTCAAGATTCCGGAGATCCGGGAGCCTTCTCCAAAGTAGATGACGTTCGAGCTGCTGCCGGTTTCGACGCTCGGGGTGTAGGACTCGATACCGGACTCGTCGTAGGCCAGCAAATCGTAGGTCCCTGGCGGTAGCGACGGAATCGTGAAGTTGCCCTCCGAATCGGTGCGAGTTTCAAACGGACCCTTGAGGAACTCACCGTTGAGGTACTTGAGTCCCTTGCGTACCAATCGACCGATACCCGGTGCGCCGGTGGGCCGATACTCGGCGAGTACGCGAACGCCGGACACGGTCCCGCCGACGGAGTTGACGACACGACCCGAGATGTCGGCGCCTTTTTCGAGCGGCACGGTGAGCTCAGCGGTGTAGTCGGCGGTGAGGCTGACCACGTCGCCGTAGTGAAAGAGCCAACCACGTGCGTAGGCGAGAACGATGAAGCCACCTTCGTAGTCTCCGCGGAGCTCGAAGGTGCCGTCCTCGATGGACGTCGTGATGACCGCGCTCTTCTTGAATTTGTCGAGTTCCTTGCGGATCGACGCGACCATCTTGGGAATGCTCGGTAGCTGCCCTCCGGTCGGGATGATTTGCTCGAAGCGGCCGATGGCTCGTTCGATTTCCCGAACGGGAAAGAGAAGTATCGAGGCTCCGGCGATCCCTTCTCCGTTGCCGATGACGCGTCCGCTAAGGAGCGGCGGGATCGACAAGTCGATGTCGTCTTCATTTGTCGCAGCGTCCGCGTCGGCGGTTTCTTTGGCGGCGTCAACGGTGTCGTCTGTGGACGACCCACCGCTGTCGGTGTCGCTGCTAGACGTTGTCGTCAACGAACTGGAGGATCGTCCGACGTCGTTCGCGTTGTCATTGACGAAGTAGATGATGACAGCAGCCACAATCGCCGTGATGACGATCGGGATCAGGTATTTGGGATTCAAGAAGTCCGACCTTCGAATCGAGGAGCTAGGTGGCGATCTGTATTCGTATCGCAACGGCGCCGCGTGGAAAGGGCAGCCAGAAGTTGCGTCGGCGTGTGGGGCCTACGACAGTCACCAGAGTCTATCGGCTCAGACAAAGCGTTTGAACCGGCCAACTCTGGTTGCGTCAGTCAGGTTCGGTGACTAGCCGAGCGTGGTTTCAGGCAGTCGAATCACGGCGATCGGAGATCCCAGAACCTCGTCTGCTGACGGGGCCGCATTGTCACCGTTGACGTTCGGCTCGGCCCCGGTGCGTTTCTGCCGCCAAGCAAGGAGTGCTCCGACGCCGTCCGGCGCTACCGTGGGTTCCACGTCGCGCGAAACTACGATGAAGTCACCGCGGAGGATCGCGCGTTCGCGCAGCGCGTCGTCCGAGACCCGGTAGGCGACCACGGTTCCCGCGCGGCCGAAGACGCTCGGTGGGATGGACAGTGGCGTTTCCGGTTCCCCTCCGAGCGGGACGGGTTCGCCCGCTTCGATGAGCCCGATCACCGGAATACTGGGTTCGACATTGGCTAGCGATGCGAGTCGCCACGACCTCGAACGACCGCGGCCGCCCTGCGTGATGATGCCCTCGCGTTCGAGCGCCTTGAGATGCTTTTGTACCGACGATGGTGATTTCAAACCGACGGCCGCTGCGATCTCTCGCACCGTCGGTGGTTCGCCCTCGACGTTGCGTTGGCCCAGGTACTCTTGGATTTTTTCGCGAGTGTTTGATCTCGGCATATAAACCTCTTCGCTCAACTTCGAAGCGGGTCGACCGGCGGCGAGACGCGGTCCCCAGTCATGGGGTCCGGGTACTCGACCGTGATGATCGGTCGCATTCCACCGCGAACGTTGAAGAAGCCGACGACTCGCATCCATCGTGGAGCGCACGCGGTCGTCAACTCATCGAGAATCTGATTAGTAACCGCTTCGTGAAAGTGCCCTTCATCCCGGAACGACCATAAGAAGAGCTTGAGCGATTTCATCTCTAGGCACTTCTGGTCAGGGATGTACTGAATTCGGATGGTCGCGAAGTCTGGTTGGCCCGTCAATGGGCATACACAGGTGAATTCGGGACAATCGAAATCTATGACGTAGTCGCGCCCGACGTTCGGATTCGCAAACGTGTCGAGCGATCTGGATGGGCTAGTACTCATGGGCGCGCGCTACTTGGCTTTCTTGGTCGGCTCGAGAGCGTCGAGAGCTGCGTTCCAAGACTTGTACCATTTCCGGATGGTTTTCTGCGGCCCGGTCGTCTTGACGTAGTAGGCGCCCTTTGGGCTTTCGATCACCGCGGCGAGCATCATGTGTTTCGGTTTCGGCCGTGGTTTGGGACCGGGTCCGAACCGCTGCTCGGTATACGTACCGCGAAGTTCGATAATGGTAATTTTCATGCCATGAACGGTCTTGTGCAGGCGTCGCTTCGCGTCCGCCTCAGAAGTGTCGGATTCTCGTTCAACTTGCCCTGACCAGCGGGCGAGATTCGCGTCCGCCCCGCCGGCGCCTCCTGCACCAAAGAAGTACACGATCGTCATACCGTCCTCGGTGTCACCCTTGGCGCGCGGCATGATGAATTCAGCTTTTCGCATGGAGCTGACGGGCTTTCGCGACTTCCACTCTTTGGGCGGGGTCAGCGTGAAGCCGCCGATATCGATCGGTCCGGCCGCGGCGAGCGCCGGTTTCGAGCGACTGGTGGGGCCGGACTTCGGGGTCTGAGCCTCGCTCCAGGCGCATACGGACAACGTGAGGAACACCGCGATGGTGATCGTCGGGTGGGACATGGGACGCTCCTCGATGGGCAGGTGGGGGGGCAGGACGAAGGGTCGTTGTACCCAGCGGCCGCCGTGCGGACAAGCGGTCGCGGCCGGAGTGTACGAAGAGTTCTGTCGAGTTTTCGTAAGTGACGCGTTGCCAGCCGTTCAGTGGGTTCTCGCAGCGCGGTGGCGCCGCGACGACTGAGCGGTACATTTGGGCGTCCGTTAGCCCGGAGGGATGACCGTCGAATCCCGCCAGCGGTGTCTTTTCGGTGACCTGAACAGCCGACGACCGGGGCCGCGGCGGAGCGATTGCCGGAGCGATTGCCGCGGCAGGGGGAGCTTGAGGGGCGGAGATTTGAGCTGACGGAGGAGTCAGGCGGCCCGGCGTATCGCCGGTCGCGACAACCTTCGTGCGAAAGCCAACGTGCGGAAGATGGGGGGTCGAGTTCATGTTGCATACGTCACCGATGAGTCGTGAGCTACCGACGGGGCCAGGCTGCGTCATCGGGACCGGGGATCTGGGGCGAGAGGTACTCGACTCACTGGTATCACGCTCACGCCGGCCTGAGATCCGGGGCTTGTTCAAGGCCGAATTTGACACGGCTCCGATCGGGAGCTGGATGCGCGACGTCCCGGTCCTCGGGCCGTTGAACGTCTTGCCGCGCTACCGTCACGAAATCGAATGGGCCGTCGTCGCCGTCGCCTCGGCGTCCGAGCGCGAGTTCATTATCGCCTCGCTGGAAGAAGCGAACATCACGGTCGTTCCCGCTGTCCATCCCGATGCCACCGTCAGTGCGGCCGCCACGATCTGCTCTGGAGCGATCGTCGGAGCTCGCGCCGTGATCGGTGCCGAGGCTCGCGTCGGCCGCTCAGCCGTCTGTGGCGCCGGCTGCATTATCGAGACGGGAGCGGTGCTCGGTGATTTCGCCGAACTCGGAGCTGGGGCGTTGCTCGGTCGTCGCGCGCGGGCCGGCGAACGGGTTGAGATTGGTGCCGGTGCTTTGGTTCGCGAAGAAACGTTGATCGGACCGGATGCCAGAATCCAAATGGGCGCGGTAGTCACGCAAGACATCCGAGCGGGTGCCTGTGTCGGCTTCGAAGCGGAGCGTGGATCGACACGGCCTGAGCTCGGCGGCGTTGTCTAGACCAGCTCTCATTGCACCGAGAGCGCCGTACTGACGTCGCATCTCGATTCGTTTAGCTCACGGCTGGCGTTCGATGACTCGGGCGGGTGTTCCGACGACGGTGACCTCGTCTTGCACGGATCGAACCACGATTGCTCCGGCGCCGACCACGGCGTTCTTCCCCACCGACACTCCCGGTAACACGCAGGCACCCATGCCGATGAACGCGCCGCGATTGATCGTCACGTCGCCAGCGAGCCGCGCGCCCGGGGCCACGTGCACGTCATCTTCGACGTTCGCGTGGTGATCGATACTCGCGCCCGTATTGACGATGACGTTGTCGCCGAGGACCGCTCTTGCGTTGACCACGGCGCCGGCGAAAACGACGCTGCCCGACCCTAGAGTCGCGCTCGGTGAGACTGTTGCGCTCGGGTGCACGATTGTGGCGAGCCGGAACCCGAGGTTCTGCACCTCAGCCGCTTTGGTTCGACGTGCGTGATTGTCGCCGATCGCCACGATTGCCCACGGAACGTCACGTGGATCCACATCGGAGAACGAAGTCACGGTGAGCTGCTCGAACTCGGCACCGATTCGGCTCGCTGAATCATCACAGACCGCCGCGATCTCGAACTCGGTTTGAGCGCGAATCGCATCCGCGATCACACTCGCGTGGCCGCCGGTCCCGACGATGATGATCTTGCGCGACATGTCGGCTCCTTCGTCCATGCCTAGTAGGCAATCTGTTTCTGAAGCAGCGCTCCGCTGAGCGTGGTACCGGCGAGAACTTCTACGACTCTCTTCGCCGCCGTGCCGTCACCATACGGGTTGATGACTTGACGAGCTTGTTCGCGAAAACGGTCGTCACCGACTGCCACGTTCAGCGCCGCTGTGATGGACTCCGTGGAGTGATCGCACGACAGGACGTTCGAGCTCCGTTGCCGACCATCCTGACGAGAGCCGATGTCGACGACCGGAAGTCCGAACGACGCGGCTTCGATGATTCCGCACGAGCTATTGCCGACGAGCGCGGTTGCGTGGGACAGCAGATTGAGAAAGTTCGAGTGTGCGAGATTTCGGAACACGTGAAACGTGCCGTCGTTTCGGGCGCCTTCGATCAACGCCGTGGCTCGTCGGCCGCCGGCGTCGGAGTTGGGCAAGATCGCGACGGTGTGAACTCCGCAAGCGCGGATCGCGCGCAGGGTCATCTCCATCTGATTCTCGGCTGCGTCGGAATCCGTCGACACCGGGTGTTGGATCAGAACCAAGTATCGGTTCGGGAGATCGACACCGACGGCGGCCGACAGCTCACCGCGCGACAGACGAGTCATCGTGCGGATCGAATCGAGCCCGGGAGCTCCGACATTGAAGACGAGTTCGGGTGGCTCGCCGAGCCGAAGCACGCGTTCCCTACTCTGTTCCGTGGCCGTGAAATGCAGGTGGGCGAGTTTGGTGATCGCGTGTCGAAACGATTCGTCGAGCCCGCCCCGAGACCGATCGCCGCCGTGAACGTGGGCGAGCAGGCGTCCGCCGGTGACGGTCGCCACGGCGCCCGCCATCGCCTCGTGGCGGTCGCCGAGGAGTACGACGACGTCTGGGTCGGTTTCCTCGAGAGCGTCGGTGAGGCCGACGATTCCGTTCCCCAGAGCGCGGGCCGTGGCCGCAGGAGTATCGTCCTCGGCCAGTAGCGGCACGCGAGCGTCGATCCGATTGCCGTCGGCTTCGATCTCGCGGATCGTCTCCCCGTAGACCGGGCTCAGGTGCATCCCACACGCGAGTACGGACACGTCTAAGCCAGCGCCGCGAGCCTCTGACATGATCGGGGCGAGCAGGCCGTAGTCGGCGCGGGTGCCGGTGATGAATCCGATTCTCTCGGGTCGGGCAGCCATCGGGACGTTCGAGACCGATCCAGTCGTAGGGGTTCGGGGTTGCGCGGAACTCGAAAACTGCTATCTCAACCGGGTACGGCGCACTTCCCGGTCGCAGTCGAATCCGGGATCGCGCGCGCGGGAGCAACTCGTGGCGCCCTCCGGCGAGGACCGCCTAAACAACGGATGAGCGCAGAACGGTCCCGATGAACGTATCGACATTCCTGAACCACTGGAACATCAAAGAAAACCCGTTTCTGGCCGAGGAGGCTCGTCAGGATCAAGTTTTCGCGAAGATGGCCGGATCGACCAAGGATCGCGCGGCGAGCCCCTTACCGCAGAGCCAGCATCCCGATTTCGAAAAGATCCTCGGGGATCCTACACGCCCGGCTACCGCCACGGTGTTCGGTGAGAAGGGGGCGGGCAAGACTGCGCTCCGTCTTCAAATCGAGGAAGCGATTCGGAAGCACAACGGAGTTCGTTCCGACGCCAAGACCTTGGTTGTTCCCTACGACGATCTGAACCCGATTCTCGATCGCTTCGTTCGGCGTCATCCGGACGAACCGGTCGAGAAGGCCCTGGAGAAGTTTCGTCTCGTCGACCACCTCGACGGAATCTTGTCGGTGGCGGTCCCTCAGTTGATCGATGGCGTGTTGAGACCGGGCTCGAGTGCGGTCGATGTCGGGCAGAAGCCGGGCGACGTGTTGAAGCGGCTGCCCCCGGAGGACAAGCGCCGCTGGGTCGCGCTGCAGTTGTTCTACGATCGGTCAGACCGACTCACCGAACGCGGACGTGAACTGCGTCGCAAGCTTCGTATCTGGGCCCCGACCTGGGTTCGTCCGACAAGGTGGGCCGCCGCCCTTCTCTGGATCTTGTTCGCGGTACTGCTCATCGTTACCAGTGGGTCCGACGGCGAGTCGCGCAGTTGGCTGCATGCGCTGGGAGTCTGGGCGATCGGCGGGGTAGCCGGCATTGTTTCAGTCCGGGCTATCCTCGACTTCATGGGTACGTGGCGGCGTGCGCGCCGCTTGTCCAAGCAACTCGCTGTTGTCGACCGGACCAAGGCGGGTTGGCGCGACGCGCTGAACCGCACCCCGTGGTCTCTTATCGACGACGGCGGCTTACCGACCGACGATCTCGATGACTCTCGGTACCGACTGCTCGCGGATCTCGTCACAGTGATCGCGCCATTCGGATACAACAACATGCTGGTGCTGATCGACCGCGTCGATGAGCCTACCTTGATCAGCGGCGATACGGGGCGCATGAAGTCGGTTATCTGGCCGCTCTTCAACAACAAGTTTCTTCAGCACGAGCATATCGCGCTCAAGATGATGCTTCCCATCGAGCTTCGCCACGAACTTCACCGGCAGTCGAGCGAGTTCTTTCAAGAAGCGCGGATGGACAAGCAAAACCTCATCGATCGACTGACTTGGTCCGGCACCACGTTGTACGACCTTTGCTCCACTCGACTGCGGGCGTGTTCCGAGACCGGCTCGGAGTTTTCACTGATCGACCTGTTCGACGACACCGTCAATCGACAAGACGTCGTCGACGCTCTCGATCAAATGCGTCAACCGCGTGACGCATTCAAGATGATGTACCAGCTGATTCAAGTGCACTGCGGTAACACCACCGACGACGAAGAAAACTGGAAGATTCCCCGCTTGGTCCTCGATCAGGTGCGCCGAGACCAGGTCGACCGACTCGAGGCGCTGCAGCGCGGCCTCGGCCCAGCCTGACCCACAAACGACAAACTCCGTTAGAACACTGAAGAAGAGCAGAAGTGACGACCGAACCTCGTACGATCTACTTGAAGAACACGCTCACCGGTGAGAAGCAACGCCTCGAACCCGTGGAACCCGGCAAGGTGAAGATGTACGCGTGCGGGGTCACGACGTACGACTACTGCCACGTCGGACATGCGCTGCAAGCGGTGTTCTTCGACATCATTCGCAAATACTTGCGTTACGCAGGCTACGAAGTGGTCTACGTTCGCAACCATACGGATGTCGACGACAAGATCATTCAGCGCGCAAAAGAGCGTGGCATGGCGCCGGACGTCTTGGCCGAGGAGATGGTTCGCGCCGCCGACGACGACATGGCGCTACTCGGGGTCGAGCCCGCCGACTTCGAGCCGCGGGTGTCGCGAATGATTCCGCAGATCATCGCCATGGTCGAGACGTTGGTCGCCAACGGGAGTGCTTACGCGACCGACGACGGCGATGTCTACTACCGAGTACGAAACAAGGATGACTACGGCAAGTTGTCCGGCCGAAAAATCGACGAGTTGCGGTCGGGGACCCGAGACCTCGTGCAGGGGTCGAAGGAGTTCGAGCTAGACTTCGCGTTGTGGAAACACGACGAAACTCCGAGCGCGTCCTGGCCGAGCCCGTGGGGAGTAGGTCGACCTGGCTGGCATATCGAGTGCAGCGCCATGGCCAAAGAGTTCTTGGGCGAAACGTTCGATATTCACGGCGGCGGACGCGACCTGGTCTTTCCCCATCACGAGAACGAAATCGCCCAGTCCGAGTCGGCGAACGGGGCGGAGTTCGCGAAGATCTGGATCCACAACGGACTATTGACCATCGAGAAGCAAAAGATGTCGAAGAGTCTCGGCAATCACCTGCTGATACGCGACGCGGTCAAGAAGTGGCCGTTCGAAGTGTTGCGACTCAGTATCCTGTCGCAGCACTACTCATCGAACGTCGACTTCTCCGAAACCGGATTTCAGACGTTCTTCAAACGACTTAACTACTACTACGACACTCTGTCCGAGTTGGACTTGGCCGCCGAGAACGCTCCGGCCTCCGCCGAGTCGCTCGAGGGGTGCGATCCCGCCGATATTCGGGATGGGTTTCATGCGGCGATGTCCGACGACTTCAATACTGCCGCCGCGTTGGCCGAGCTCAACATGTCGATGAGCAAGGCGCGAGAGTTCTTGGGAGCGAAGCACGACAAAGCTCGGAAACGTTTTACCGCCCGAGAGACGGCGGTGGCGTTCAGAGAAGTCGGTGCCGTCTTGGGCATCTTGCAGGCCGACGTCGCCGAGACGCTAACCATGTTGCAGGAGCACTTGTTGCCGCTACTCGGGGTGACGCGGGAAGAAATCGAAGCGGCTATCGCTGGTCGCAAGGCCGCTCGGGAAGCAAAGAACTACGCGCGCTCGGATGAAATCCGAGACGACCTAGTCGAAAAGGGGATCGAACTGATGGATGGTCGCGACGGAACAACGTGGCGCGTCCGGCCACAGCAGTCGAATTGATGGAAGAGTCCACAACAGACTACGAGCTGAAGTATCAGCGCCCTGACCCGCTCGACATTCCGAGACTCGCTCCCGGTGTCGAACCTATCGGCGGCGTCATTCGAGCTGAGATCGAAGACTTCGAAGTCGAGGAAGTCCCTCTCTATCCGTTCAGCGGAGAGGGGGAGCACTGCTACGTCACTGTTAAGAAACGCAATCGCACTACGCTTCAAGTTCGATCGTTCCTGGCGCGCACGCTCGGCGTGAACCAGGAAGACATCGGCTTCGCGGGGTTCAAAGACAAGCGTGCGATCGCGACGCAGACGTTCTCGGTACTGGGGGTCGAAGAGAAAGACCTGTCGGCGATCGAAGAGACGTCTTGGCTCGAGATCTTGAGTGTGACGCGTCACGCGAACAAGCTTCGCCCCGGCCACTTGCAGGGCAACAAGTTCAAGATCCGCATCTCCGAGGCGCGCACCGACGGCTTCGATGACGCTTGCGCGATCTTGGCGAAGATTCGCGAAGGCGGCATGCCGAACTACTACCACGGTCAGCGATTCGGCCGAAAGTCCGTCGGCGCGAGAATCGGCTGTGCGTTGCTGCATCGCGACGTCGACCTGGTGGTCGATTTGATTCTAGGTTCGGCTGCGGGCTACCACGAAAACTATCGCGAGTTGTACAACGAGGGCAAGCTCGAAGAGGCGCTCGAGGCGCTCCCGCCGGGACGGGCGACGGAAGCGGCCCTGCTACACGCTCTCAAGCGTTACCCGGGAAACAACCGAGCTGCCGTGCGCCGTATACCGCGTCAGCTACGGCGCATGTATTTCTCTGCGTACCAATCTAGGTTGTTCAACTGGGCGCTGCGCGAGCGGACCGAGTGGGATGGCCCTCCGTACCAAGTGTACGAAGGTGATCTCGTTCAGAAGACCGACACCGGTGGAATGTTCGTGGTCGAAGATCTCGAGGAAGCTCGCGAGCGCGCGAAGAACCACATGATCATTCCGACCGGCCCGATGTTCGGTAAGAAGATGCGATCACCGGCGGGTCGCCCGGGCGCCATGGAAGCGGCGATCCTCGAAGCGGAGAAGGTTCGCCCCGCGTCGTTCTTGTCGCACGTCAAAGGACTGAAGATCGACGGCACTCGTCGCTCCGCGTGCGTCTGGTTGGGTGAGGTCGACTGCGAGGAAGAGAAGCCCGGTGTCATCCGCTTCGAGTTCTTCCTGCCGCCGGGTTGCTACGCGACAACGTTGCTCGATCAAGTCATGGGTCCGGGCAAGGTCGACCAGATGGTCCGGCGGATCAACGAAGACGCCCCCACGGCGTCGTCCGTTGACGAGGTTGGCAGCGATGAGACCGGCGGCGAAGAGGCCGGCGGCGGTGGTATCAGTGACGACGAGAGTGCGGAGAGTTCCTCGAGTTGATCACGGCGCTCGAAGAAGGCGCGTCCCCGGGATGAAAAATCCCCCGGACTACGCGAGGCATTCCGGGGGACAGCAACGGTGTGTATTCCAGCCGTGACCGGAACGTTGCGTTCTTTCCGCACCCGTGGTGTGGGATACCCCGGGCTTGGGGCTGTTAGTCCAAGAGGCTGGCTAGGGACACGCAGTGGCCAAGCAGTCCGGCAACGTGTCGGCGGTGGGGTCTGAACCACACGTTTCGTCGACGCCTGGTCCGCTTTGGAACAACGCGGCGAGGAGGAGTACCGCGTCGGTGACTTCTAGAGATCCGTTGTCGTCGATATCGGCCGCGTCGTGACAGTTGTTCTCGGCTCCTTGGAACAAGATGTCGAGCAACTTGACGGCGTCCGTAATGTCGCAGTTGGAGTCATTGTTGGTGTCGCCGCGCATGAACGGCGGCTCGGAGTCTCCCGACACGGTGATCGTCGCGACTTCCTCACCCGTCGAAGCCGAGTAGTTGATCTCCGCCGTGGTGCCCGCCGGCGCGTTGATGCTCACGCTCAAGACCATGTACTCTTCTCCGTAGATCGTCGGATCGTACGCGGGCTGCATGAACATGAAGAGAAACGCGCCGTCGCCGGTGGCCTCGACGATGATGTCGCACGTCGGCAGATCTCCACCGTCATCGATGTATTGCTCGAGACCCTCGGAAAGCGTGAGGTCGAGCACCTGGAGTTGGCTGGCGTCGGTCGAGATGACCATCATGGCGTCGAAGACCGGATCGTCACCCACGATGTTGATCGGGATATCGACGACGGTGCCGCTGACGGCGGTCATGTCGGGAATCGCGAGTTCGGTCATGCCCGGAATCCCGATGATTCCTCCGCCGGTTCCGCCGCCGCCAGTCGGTTGAGCCGACGTGAGGGTTGCGGTTAGGCCGACGATTCCGATCGCCAGTACGAGTGTGAAAGCGTTTCTCCGCAAGTTGCACCATCCCTTCTGATGTGTGTTTGCGCCCACGAGACCAGGTTCGTTCACAACCTGCGTGGCGTAAAAGGGAGCCCGCGCCAGTGCCGTTTGTCCCAGGGACTATCGAACGAGTATCGAGACGCTAGCGTTCGACAGGTCGTAGATTCCGCTGACGATCCATCGTTCTGGATCGTACACGTCTAGTTCGCCCACGCCGAGCTTCGGCGACGGGTTGCGTGAGACAAACACCGCGACGGGCCCGCGCGGTAGCTCACCTCGCGCCGCAACCGGCGCCAGCACCACGCCGGATTCCGCGGACGCACCGATACCGATCACGGAGTGCGGGGCGAGGCGTGTTCCGCCGAAGCCGATGGCGACGTTCCTATGGCTCACTTGCTGGCCTGATTCGGAAACGAGCGTGATGGAGGTCGCTTGGCCGGAACGCTCGACGATCATCGAAAGCGACTCCTGTCCAATCTCCGAAACGTGCCAACGGTAGTGGAGTGGAAAAACGGCGAGAGTGCCGCGTGTTCGTCCCTCGAGGCCGATGGTGTGATCGGTGTGAAACCGAATCACGGACTGGCCGAACCCCAACGTACCGCGATGGACCGTTCCTTGTCTGTCGATCCACACGGTTGGTGTCCACGCGCGTAGGCTCTCACCTGACTCGGACTGCATCGACATGTGAAGTTCGACACTGTGTGGCGCGCTTGCTGCGATCAGCTCGATCGACGACTCTCCGGGCGAGAAGGTCGCGGATTGATAGACCGACGACTCCCAAACGGGCATCCCGTTCTTTGCCAGCAGAGAGTCCGGGTGGAATGCTGTCATGAACAACGTTTCGCGGGTGACCTGCGTGCCGTCGCTGTGAAAGCATCCCGGAATCTGATCGTGAGCATGAGACGGACTGGAGCTGAACGTGAACGCGCCGTGTTCATCGGTACGCACTCGCCCGAGCACGCTCTCGGTGTCGTTCGAGAACCGTTCGCCCACGTGTAGCAGGACGCCGGCCATCGGATTGCCGTTCGGGCTCCGAACGATACCGTGAATCGGAGTGCCGGCGCTGAGCGTGATGTCCAACGGGGGAGCGGTAGCGTCCACAGCAATGACTCGGTTGACCCAGCGAGGATGATGCACCAAGACGAAGAGTTCGTCGTCGAGTGCTACCGGGCCGACGGAGAAGCTGCCGTCCGCGTCTACTTCACCGCGGGCGTACGGCTTGAGCCTGAACGCGGCGCGTCGACTTGCGCGACCCTTGGTTCGGATCGCCGGGATGGCTTGAGTCTGGGTCTCTTCGGCGGACTCTCGCCGTACCAAGAACGGCACCGCATCGGTGAGAGGAGATCCGTCGGGACCTCGAATCACTCCCGTGATCACAACTCCGTCGGGAATATCGATGATCCACTCGTCGTCCTCGGGAGGAATGGCTCGAACGGAAATCGCCGGTCGATCATGAGGGTAGACGCGGAGGTGAAACTCATCTCCTGTCGCCACCCGGCCGAGATCCAAGACTCCTTCGGAATCTGTCTGGAGGTCGCTCACGGCATTTCGGTTTCGATCGGACTCGACCGAGACGAAGGCGTCGGCGAGCGGGGCGCCTGCGGCGTCTCGCACGATTGCGTGTAGCGCTCGACCCACCTCGAGTTGCACGGTCGACTCGGCCGACTCCACGCGCCGCGTGACCGTGGCCCACGGCGCCACGTTCACGCGCACTTGGGTATCGATGTATTGATGGATGTAGTGAACGGTTCCACCGTCGTCGGTGGTGTGTGTCTGCTCCGTGGCGTAGCCGTCCGGCACCCCGGCGGCCGGGCCGATCTCAACGGGTACTCCCGCCGCCGGCTCACCGTTGGGTTGCACGAACGAGACGTAGGCTATGAAGCACGGAGTCATTCGAATGACGTAGGGACCGTTCTCGAGCGTACGAAGCCGAGCGCTCTCGCGGTACTCCATGTATCCATCGCGAAAGACGCGAATCGACTCGCGGCAGAACGGCGCGGCTGGGATCGATAGTGAGCCGGCGTGGTCGGACCGTCCGATCAAGTCTCCGGTCGCTTCGTCGGCCCCGACCAGGAACAGTGCAGCGTTGTCGAGCGGTCGGCCCGACTCATGATCCAAGACGACGAGCGGCCAAGTTTGGATTGCGGCGTCGTCAGCTCGTGTCGGAGGGGGCACCCGCTCTGTAGCCGATTGCAGGTTGGGAGAGGGTTGCGTTCGTACTGCCGTCGTCGCGGTGGCGCTTCCAGCGTCCCGGAGAGCACGAGTCGGATCGCTGGCTACAGAGCGCTCGGAATATTCTGGGCTAGTCGGCAGGTACCGTGCGCCGACCAGCAACGCCGCGAGGATCAATACCGCGGCGGCGCCGAGCCCGAACCTATCGGGAGCCCAAGAGTCTTCTGCACTTCCCGCTGAGCCCGCGTCCGCCGTCGCGGACTCTCCCAGCGGGAGATCGAGCGCCAACGGGACCGGACCGACGAGCAACAAGAGAACCGCCTTCAGGTCTCGCGGATCACCGTTGAACTCGGTCTCTAGTCGTTCGCGCAACATAGCGAGGCCTCGATGGAGTTGAGTTCGAACCGTCGAGGCGGGCACGCCTTGATCCCGCGCGATATCCATCGGTGATGCGTTTTCGAAGAAGCGTAGGAAGACTATCGAGCGATAAGGATCGGGTAGCGACCTTACTGCCTCTGCGAGTCGGCTCTGCATCTCCAATCGATCGATCATCTCATCGGGCGACGGAGGGGCCTTCTTCGGCGGCGTTTGCTGCTCCCACCGGTCGCGCCGACGTTGTGAACGGTTCGCCCGCAGCGCGAACGTTCGCAACACCTTCTTGAGCCACGATCGCTGGGATCGTGGCTCGCGCTCCCGCGGAGGATTGTTGATGGCTGTCATCCACACTTCTTGGAGAACGTCGTCCGCCTGGCTGGGATCGTTCAGCAGTTCCAAGGCGAGCGCTCGGAGCCAGCCACTGTTGCGAAGCATTCCGCTCAGTGTCGACGTATCAGGGACAGGCGGAGTCATCGCACCCTGCCAACGCATCCGAAGTCGAGTCATGTGCGCAGGTTTCGTCCAACGCGGGGCCCTCCATGAATAGGCTGGTCAGAAGAAGCACCGCGTCGGTGATTTCGGTTCCTCCGTTGTCGTCGATGTCGCTGGCGTCAGGGCAGCTCGTCGGCGCCGAGCGAAAGAGCTGCTCCATGATGGCAATCGCGTCAGTGATGTCGCAGATCGAGTCAGCGTTCACGTCGCCCCGTTGAAACGGCCAGTCCTCAACGATCGCAACCGGCGTTTCGATGACGTCGCCTAGGTCGGTCATGGTTGTCATGGTTGTCGCGGTCGGCACCGTCGCATTGACCTCACACTTCACGACGACGAATTCCGCCCCCACGCTTCCGCTGTCGAACGGCTCAGCGAACGCCATCACGACCATAGCGCCGGTCGCGTCCGGGTAGATAATAATGTCGCACGTCGGGGGAGGACCGAAGGCGAGCGTGTATTCCTCCATCGCCGCTCCGGGCACGATGTTCGTGATCTCTAGTAGGGTCGGATCCACTTCGGCGAAGAACACGATCATGGTCAGCGGTTGATCGCTGACGAGGTATATGGGGATTTCGACCGCGCTCCCCACGGTGGCGGTGACACCGGGGATTGTGAGCGTGTACGCGTGTCCCACCCCGACGGGCGTGGAGCCGGTCTGAGCGTTCAGAGTCGAAGACGACAGCACCACCAGGAGTATCCAGACGGTTGGTGATGCGAGACGGGGGGCGAAGCACATGGCATCCCTTTCTTGGATCGACGTTGACCCTCAGCGTCCCCCCCGGAACACCGCGATTCTAGCGCGACCGGGGGCAGGGTGCGACGCGCTGGAGTCCGTCGATTTACGGCCGTTGGCTGTTCCCGGGAGGTGGTCAGGAGAGGAGCCCTTCGACGATCGACACGTCCCAAGAAATCGTTGAAGGGCCTGGGATGTACGTTCCACATTTGAACTAACGCCTTTGCCCCGGGGCTGGCTCGACAAAGACGGACCATTCGATACGGTCGAGATCGATGGTGGCGGCACTGTGGATTAGCCGGCACAATTTTTCGCGTTAGATCCCTCCGTTCGACAACGTCCACTGGATGAGGATTGAGAGCATGCCAATTTTTCAACGGGCCCTACTGACCGCAATCTGCTGCGGAGCACTAGTGACTCCGGCGAACGCGTTTGTCCGCGGTGACGCCAACGGCGATCAGGCGATCGATATCAGTGATCCTGTTGCCATTCTTCAGGTCTTGTTCACTCCGGGATCGGCACCGCTCTCGTGCACTGACGCAGGAGACACCAACGACGACGGTAGCTTTGATATTTCCGACGCTGTGTTCCTATTGAGCCACCTGTTCATCCCCGGCAGCCCGCCGCCCCCGGAACCGTTTCCGTTGTCCGGTGCCGACCCGACGCCGGACGCGCTTGGAGATTGCGACGCGACGTCGCTCCCGTTCGTCGTGGCGGTGGAGTCCTTCGTGTGCGGGGCGCCGGATACGTTCGAGATCTTCCGCGAGGCGGCCGACTTCGAGGTGTTCTGGAGTCAATACGCCTCGATCTTCTTCCCGCCTCCACCGCAACCGGTCGTCGATTTCAGTAACGAGATGGTGGTGGCCATCGTCCAGAACCACTCGACGGGTGGATTCTTCATCTCGATCGATGAGCTGATCGCGACGGGAGGCGACATCGAAGTTCACTTCACGGCGGGATCTCCGCTCGGCGGATGTCCGGTCACGACGGCGACGACCGCACCGCACTCGATCGTGATCACCCCTCTCGCCCCAGGCGACCCCGTCGCGCTATCCACGGTCGTCGACACTTGCCCGTGAATTCTCGTTCTGGTCGGTAGACAAAAAGAAAGGTTCATCGCGGATGTCCGGGGAATGCGGCTCGGATCTTGAGGAAGAAGTATTCGTCGTCTCGGAAGCCGTAGGCCATTCGCTTGATCACTTTGATCTTGTTGTTCACTCCCTCCAAGA
>JAJFFE010000157.1 GCA_021776775.1 Planctomycetota bacterium
CAGCTTCTTCTTCAAGGCGATCACACGCGGCTTCAGAGACGGCTGGAACTGCTCGATCCACTCCATGTGCAGACGACCGATTTCGGCGTCCTCGGTGAATCGCGTGTAGTCGATGTACCTTCGGATCCCTTCCTCTTCCACGGCGGCGTCGAACTCGCTGAAGTCGAGACACCACTGTTCTAGGGCGGGGCGATCCGGAAGATCTCGATTCTCCAGTTCGGCCAGGATCGTCGTGATTTGCTCGAGCTCGGCGGGATCGAATTCCGCCCGAAGATACTGTCGGGGGTACTGCTTGAGTTGGGTCATGCTGCTCCGCATTTGCTGGCGTTCGCTGGAATCTGCATGGCATTGTATGTCAGGCCCGACATCGATGTCAGCGCATGTCGCTCGACCTTTCCAATTTGAGAGTGAAACGTCAAATGTTGAAGAGATTCTCCGGACCCCGGGGCACGGTTCGTCGTCTCGAGCATCACTCAACCGTGTTGGCGGACAACCCCCTGTCCGATCCCACCGATCGAGAGTTAGGCGTCTACCTTCCGGCGGGGTACGACGCTGACGGTTCAGAGCGGTATCCGGTCTTGTTCGCGTTGGCTGGATACACCGGGTCCGGGCTCAAGATGCTCGGCTGGTCGAACTTCACCGAGAACGTCCCGGAACGTCTTGATCGGTTGATCCATGAGGGGGTGATGCCACCGGTGATCGTCGTGTTTCCCGATTGCTTCACGGCGCTCGGGGGCAACCAGTACATCGACTCGACCGCGCTCGGTCCCTACGGTCAGTATCTAACCGATGAGTTGGTGCCGTTCGTCGATGCGGAGTTTCGGACGCTCGAAGGCCGAGAGCACCGGGGTGTCTTCGGAAAGTCGTCCGGCGGGTACGGCGCCTTGGTGCATGGAATGCTCTATCCCGACACTTGGGGTGGTCTGGCGTGTCATTCTGGTGATCTGTATTTCGAGCACGCCTACAAACCAGACCTGACAGTGATGCTCGATGCGATTGCTCCGCACGGTTCGGTCGAGCGCTTCGTCGAGGCGTTCCACCGCAAGCTGAAACCGAGTGGGACGGACATCCATGCATTGATGGTCATCGCGATGGCAGCGAGCTACGACCCCGATCCCGCGCAGCCGTTGGGATTCCACCTCCCGGTCGACCTGCACACAGGCGAGATCGACGTCGAGCGGTGGCGGCGGTGGTTGCGCTGGGATCCCGTGGAAATGGTAGAGCAGCACGGCGACGCGCTACGACGGATGGCGTGCGTTTTCGTCGATTGCGGCACGCGTGATCAATATCGCCTGCACTACGGGGCAAGGATTTTCCACGCGCGGCTCGAGGCGGCCGGGATTGACCACCACTACGACGAGTTCGACGACAATCACTCGTCGATCGACTACCGCTTGGATGTCTCGCTGCCGAAGCTGGCGCGCTCGCTCGCGCCTCGTTGAGATGGGAAACCGGCGTGGGCCGGGCCGTGGACATAGAAAAAGGCCGCGGTGCGAATCGCACCGCGGCCTTCATTCGCGCAGTCGTGAGACTGTCGAAGTCGCTAGCAGCCGTCGAACGTATCGCAGCTGTTCGCATCGTCCGTCGGATCGATCTCGCACGCGGGAAACGGCGCCGGCGGCGGCGGTCCACCCGTGAAGAGGAACGCGAGCGAGTAGATCACGTCCGGTAGCGCCAAGATACCATCGTCGTCGACGTCGAGCGCGTCCGCGCAGGTGAAGGTCGGCGACGTGGTGCCGAACAGCACTTGCAGGTGGAAGGTCGCGTCGATCAAGTTGATCGTGCCGTCTCCATTGACGTCACCTCGAACGAACGGCGCGCCTTGCGAGAGCAAGCTGATGGCGTAGATCACGTTGGTGTCGTTTCCGACCAAGTACTCACCCGGATCGCCGTTGAACCCCTCGTCCGTGTAGACCAGGCCGTTGACGAAGCCTGCCTGGGTCGTGGGGGTCACGTCGTACTCGAACATTTGCTCGGCTCCGGCGCCGTCCAGTCGAACCACGCGGTCGACAATTGGGCTACCGGTCGATCCGGCCGTAATGTCGATGAGCCCGGTCGCGCCGATCGACGTGACTCCGTTGCCGTTGCCGTTGCCGGCCGAGAACGAAATCGAACTGTCGGCGACGAGCGATCCGTCAGCGTTGAACTGGAAGTAGATGTTCTGGCTGACGTCGACCGCCCAGAAAGTGCCGGTGGTCTCGTCGAACGAGATTCCGCCGACCGCACCGCCGAGTGGGCTTTGGAACGGAACACTCTCGAGCAGGGTGACAGGACCCGGTGTCGGGTTCGTGGCGCGGATCAGCTGACCCAGCGTCGCATCGACCATGTAGAGTTCGCCACCCATGATCGTGAGGCCCGTCAACGTGCTACCGGCAGCCAAGGTTGCTTCGGCGCCGATGTAGTCGAGGGTGCGCGTGTAGCGATGAAGTTGTCCGTCGAGGTCGAGAACGTAGACTTCGTCGTTGTCCTCGTCGACCGCGATGCCGAACGGATTCGATCCCTGGTGTGCGACGGCCGTCAGCAGACGGCCCGGTCCGGTGACAGCGTCACAGGAGAGGGACGCCGTCCACGGCGAGGAACTTGTCTGCATGACCTGAATGACGTAGGTGTGAGTGCCTTCGTCTGCGGTGGTGTCGGTGAAGGACTCCGCGCCAAAGGTGAGCGTCTCGAGAACCAGGCCGTCGCGCATGACGCGGATGCCAGCGTAGGTCTGGTTGTTGACCCAGCTCAGGTCAACCGCGTTGGTATCGGTCACGGTGCATGTGAGGTTGGTGACGTGGTTGATCGACTGCTCGAGCACCGGAACTTCGTAGAGGAAGTTTCCGATGGCATCGACTACGAACTCGGTGGGAGTCGGTTGCGAGCCCGTACTGGTGTAAGCGATTCCGGTGACCCACGCCTGCGACGGCGAGGTCGCCGCGCTCAGCTGATAGACCTGGCCGATTTCGGTACCAGAGGTATCGAAGCGACGAACCTCGGTCGGCTGCAGCTGCGACGGGATACCCATGGGAATGTCGAGGACCTTGGTGCCGGCGAGTGTCGCCACGGCGATACCGGTCCCGAATGCGTCTGCGCCGTAAGCGATCGCGGGGCTCAGGAAATCGACGCCGGTCAGCGTGCCGTCCGGGTTGAACTCGAAGTACATGTCGCTCTCGAGATCGCAACCCCAGAAGGTCATGGTGTCGGAGTTGTATGAAATGTCACCGATGTAGCCACCGCCCGGTGAGGTGAGCGGGAACTCTGCGATCATCACTCCTGCTAGGCTGGACTGAACGAGAGTATGGCTTCCTCCGCCATCCGTCGTCGCAACCCAGAACAGCTCGTCAGCCGGTGTGTAAGCAATACCCGAGTACGTTACCGGTGAAGGCAACGGGCCCGAGAAGATGATCGGGTCATTCGAGATGTTGGCCCGCGGGTACTTGTAGCCGAGCCCGTTGAACAGGTCGACGACGATGACTCGGTTCTCTGACTCGGAGACCGTGACCGCGAAAGGAAACTCGCCGACGTGCGGTCGAATCTTTCGGTGGCACGTACCGAACCCTTCCGGACCCGTGCAAAGGACCGCGAGGGCCGGTGTGACTCCGGCGATCGTAACCGCCGCCACAAGAGCGACGAGGATCGCGCGTACGCGTCCGCTCAGCCGATCAGCCATTGGATCTCTTTCTTCCACAACTCTCGAACAGCGCGGGAGGGTCGCTGTCTACGAGGGTCGCCGTTTCGTCGAGGTAAAAACTCGCTTCACTCCCACGCGAGCACAGTGTGCACTCGCATCGCGTCACCCTAGTGTGTGTTGTCTGTCACTCGATCACTTCGCCACCCGATAAGACTATATCTTTCAGGCGGTTGGGCCATGCCCACTGCGGAGGGGATCGATTCCCCGTTTCAGACCGTGACACAGGATTCGGCAAGTATATCGGTACCCCTCCTCAAGTCAATTCAGCCAACGGGAAACCCAACTATGGGTGGAGTTTAGACGTTTCGGGCTGCGACGGTGTCGCGCTCGGACGGTTCGAAAACGACAAACTCGACGGACGAGGGCCAACTTTTCCGGGCTCGGAGACTCACGCCAGAGTGAGACGGGCACGGAACGTGACCGCTTCTCTTTGGATACGACTCTGGTTGAAAAGGCTAGCGGCGTGGCGGGGGGATGCTTCAGACGGCGACGTCCGGAGGGACAGAGTTCGACGTACGTATGGAGGAACGAAGAGGAATTGTGACGGTTGGGTTGGCTCGCTGGTCGCCGCGTTGTTCAGCTTCCGCGCGTGGACCGATTCGAATTGCTCGAATGGCTGTCGCTGCCGCGGGGAGAGGAAATTTCGCCACCCGCATCGTCCGTGAGCATTCGGGCGAGAACGTCGTCCTCTTGAGACGCAGCCATCGCGTCGGTCTGTAGTTTCCGAACGTAGCGGCCGACCGCGAGGCGTGCACGCTTCAGACCGTCGTTGACCGCTTGTTGAGTTATTCCGAGCCGGGTCGCTATCTCGTTCTGCTGCAGCGCCTCGCGGTAGTAGAGACGGATCACTTCACGTTGACGGGGAGTCAGGATGTGTTCGTGATCGAGAATAGCGTTCGTGAGTCGAACGCCCATGTGCAGCTTGGGAAGATCTTCCGGATCGATCCGGCCGCGCTCCATGCTCGGGATGAGCGCGTTGACAGGCTCGCACGTAGCGACGCAGGTATGAAACAGAGGGCAAACCCCACACACCGGTCCAGGCTGCACGTCGCCGAACGTCGGCTCGCCGACGGGTCCAGATGCCAGCGACTCCGCCGGATGCGACGACGCTGCATGAACGCCGCCGGGCAGTTCGAGTCCCGGAGCATTTACATTGGACGAGCCGTTAGCAGGAGCGCCGTTGACGCCATCGGGCTTACGCGAGCCGTTTGATGGCGAGCCGTTCGCGCTGGTCTTCGATGAACCGTCCGTCTTCGGCGGATCATCCGCGTTGGCGTCGTCGTCTCGTTGGGGGGAGCGCTGTTCGTTCACAACCTGGTAACCACTCCGACGTCGCGGAGCCCTTTCCTACCTTCATCATAACACACTCTTGTCGGTGGTGGCCCCCTCTCGTTTCGTCGCCAGAATGCAAAGAAGCGCGCCCCTCGAGAGGAACGCGCTTCCGTGCCTTGACAAACTCGCGCTTGACAAGATGCCCATCGTCGTTACGCCGAAACGGTCGTTACATGCACGTGTTGAGCGAGTCGACCGTCGGATCCAACCCAGGAATGGGGAAGGGGTACAGCGGAACCGGGCCGTCGGCGAACAAGTAGCTCAGAATGTAAACGGCATCCGCGATGTCGATCGCGCCCGAGTCTTCGGCATCTGCTGCGTCGGGGCACACCGGATCGGTACCCCCCGAGAAAAGGTATCCGAGCACGAAGACCGCATCCGCGATGTCTATCCCGCCGTTACTTGTCGCGTCCCCGCGCAGGAACGTGGTTCCGGGCATAGCTACCGTGGTCGAGCCGGGGAGAAGAAAGGGCAAGACCGAGAAGGAATCGCTGCCGACGAGTGCCGAGAAAATGTTGTTGATCGGCGGGATGCCGAGACCGTTCTCGAGCCAGATATCGGACGTGGTTCCCGCCGGAGTTCCGATCGGGATCATGTAGTCGATCGTCGTCAACAGTTGACCCGTACCAGGGGGAATCGTCTCGCCCGTGATCGGCTTCTGCAGTTCGAGGACCACACCGAGGATCGCGAACGAATCGGCGCCGGCCGGGTTCGCTTCGAACGCCACGAACTCTGGCGCCGCGGTGCCAGAAATTGTTCCGTCGAAGTTGACTCCGAGAATTGGGGTCACCGCGTTGTCGTAGCGCATGGCCAACTGGTAGCCCTGCATCGGCACAGTGTTCGTGCTGATGATCGGGTGTCGCACGGTTTCGCCGGCGAAGCCAGACACCTGCGCAACTTCCATGATGTTCGTCGGCGGCAAGGCGACGATGTAGTTCGTCTTCGCCTCGGTGACTTGACCGCCGGGTCCGGACAGGGTCAGGCTGACCGTGTAGGTTCCAGCTTCCTCGTAAATGTACGTTGGGTTTTCGTCGCTGGTGGTGACGCCGTTGCCGAAGTCCCACAGAATCTGGCTGTAGACGCCGGTCGACGCGTTCGTGAATTCGACACCCAAGAAAATCTCGCCGGTGGTGACGTCCGACGTGAAGTCCGGTGTCGGGGCCGGCACGTTGTGCGTGTAGAAGACCGCGCCGTTTTCTTCGTAGACGACGTGCACGTAGTCATTGGTATCGATGTCCGCGTCGGGGTCGGCTCCGGCGGTCGTCGCGGCGACGACCACTGCCGGTCCGAACGATCCCAGGAAGCGCTCCCGCACGAGGACTTCGCCGTTCTTTACATAAACGACGGCGGCGTGGCCGGCGGAACCGACCGCGAGTGAAGGCGCCCCTGTGATTCCGCTGTCGAGCACTTCGCTCTGGCCGAACGGGCCCAGCTCGTTGTTCATGTAGTGGACTTCACCGGCGGCGGAGTAGACGAGGTGGACCGCTTCGAGAGCGGCGAGAGTGACGTTCTCAGCTCCGGTCGTGGCTCCGAGCGGGGTTTCCGCGGAAAGCGCAATGCCGTCGTGCGAAACGTGGATCAGCTCTCCCGCGCGTTCGAAAACGACGTGTACGACTTGTGAGAAATCGTAAGCGACGGACGGTTTCCGACCGGGCCCAACCAGCTCGTTGGGGTTGACTAGCCCGCGGCGCAGCCAAACCTCATCGTCGGCCGTCGGCGTGGTGTGCCACCACGTGAACGCAAACTCACCGACAAAGCTGTCGGCCATGCGAATGTCTTGGTCGGCGTCGTCGCTGAGCGTCAGGTTGACGGGGGAACCCCAGCTTCCGCCGAGGTTGGTCACCGTGAGTACGTCGTCGCCCGTCGCAGCCGGCTGTGGGCTCTCGCGTTGAAACGAGATCCGGATCTGCCCGCCGAATCCGTTGATCAGGTCTGGCTTGCTCGAGTTCAGTACGCCGTTGGTGACGTTGACGTCGACACCCGAGGCGAAAACGGAGGAAGCGAAGTAGATGTCATCGTCGAAATCCCAGGCGAACGCGACATTGTTCGTCACGTCCCGTTCGATCGACGGGTTGGCGCAGCCACTGGAAGAAGACGAGATTTGCTCCGGTGACAAGAACTGTGCACTAGCGGTGCTCGCGAGCGCGAACACGGCCAAGAAAACACGAGCGATGCCGTTTGTGCTGCCCATTGTGTTCCGGTTCCTCTCCTCAGAAGGTGCGACGTTGGTTAGACCAGCGACGTGTGCACCCTCACGAAACCTAGACGCTACCCCGATAGCGGATCAGGCCGAAAAGGGCTGCCGCCGACGGAGTGCTGGGTTGAACTTGTTTATGATCGAGAGATCGAGACCCGGAGCCATTCTATCACAGCGAGTCTCCAACTGCCCAGAGGCCGTCCTGGGAAAGCGGGCAAGGACCGACCGGGGCTCTATGTAGGTCGGGGTTAAGAGGCTGTGAACTTCTGGGGAAGAACTCGGCGCTCGAGCGGTGGCAGCGCCGTTTCGCCGCTCTCCGGGCCCTTGCGGCACTCGTAGAGGAAATGCCAGGCGAGGTTGCTCGGCAGCAACCGCTTCCACCACTTTCCTTTGTGGTACGGCACGGACCGCTCGACAGCCAACCCGCCGGCCTCGAGGATCGCCTGCCACTCGGCGCGGGTCGCGAAGCGGTCGATCGGCTGGTGGTGGTTCGGTCCCTCCCCGAACCGGATAGCGCGCCAAATCGCTCCGGAATAGAACAGGTTCGGTAGCAACACCCAGGCGCGGCCCGCCGGCCGCAGGACGCGCGCCATCTCGCGCACCCCCGCCCGCCAGTCGTCGAAGTGTTCGAGGTTGCCCAAGTTCAAGACGTGGTCGAATGACTCGTCGGCGAATGGAAGTCTCCCGCCGTCTCCCTGGACGAGCGGGGCACGAACCCTCGGTCGAGCCTGAGTCAGTGCTTCTGCGGATAGGTCCAAGCCGATGGGGGCCACGCCGGAGCACTCCAAGGCGTGCAGCGCTCCGCCACGTCCGCAGCCGATGTCGAGGACGCGGTCCGAGTTGTCGACTCGCAATTGCCGGACGATCCAGCCGTAGAACTGTGGGGAATCCTCAAACCCGGTGCGTCGATAGAGCGCGTCGTATTCTTCGCTCAACGCTCGTGCGGTGCCCTCATCATCGTGAGTCGTCACGACGGCACGTTTCTGAGCTGGCGGTACAGTTCGAGTAGAGCGTCTGCGTGCCGCTCGACATCGAATCGTTCGATCGAACGTCGACGCGCCCCGACCGCAAGCTCATCGCGAAGGCCGCGATCGTCTCGCAGTCGACGGATCGCCCGTGCAATCGTGGCCGGCGACTCATCGTCGAGGCAGAGTCCGGTCGTGCCCGATTCGTTCAAGACCGGCAGCAGTCCGCGTCGCGAGGAAATCAACGGTACTCCCGAGGCGAGCGCTTCTCGGGCTGCGCGACACGTTCCGTCTGAGCCGGGGACCATGAACAGCACCGCGTCGAACGCGGGGAGGACTTTGGGATAGTGATCGTTGTCGATGTATCCCGGGAACAAGATCTGATCGGGCACTCCAGACGCTCGCGCGGGTTCGAACGCAACCGTCTCTTGGTTCGTGCCGCGACCCAACACGACCAACCGCAGGTCCGGATCTTTGGCGGCCGCTTGCGCGAAGCCGGCGATGAGTTCCGGGAACAACCGATGGGTTTGCATGCGTGCAATGACTCCGACCACGAACCCGTTGGGTGTCACGCCCCAGTCGCGGCGCATCGATTCATCTCTCGGTTCGTCGAACCGAGTGAGATCGAGGACCGGATCGGCGAGTTCGACTCGCAAGTTCGTGTTCGCTGCTTGCAGTTCGGCGCGAAGGTCGGGCGAAAACACCAGGGCCGCGGTGGTATGCCGAAACGCGACGTTCGATCGAAATCCGCGAGACAACTCCGCATCGTAGACGGTGCGCACGATGGGCACCTCGCCGCGCGCGGCGAGCGCGGCG
>JAJFFE010000158.1 GCA_021776775.1 Planctomycetota bacterium
CTCCTCGATTCAGGAAACGTGGTCCGAGCTCGGTGTCGAGGAGGATGAAAACCAGTCGGCCGTGGAGAACACGGCGCAGCGAGTGACTGAGCGGATCATCCACCGCTATCTGGCGAAGCGTCGGCGGATGCCTCATCGTCGTCGCCGGGAGGGGCTCCGCCGGACGGACTCGGAAGAGCCAGTTTGTCGACCTCGTCCCATGTGGAGCCGTTGAATTCGAAAATGTATGCCTCGGCATCGCCGGATCCAACCGCCATGACGTCGCCATCGACATCGAGAGACTGACCGAAATCGTGAAACTCCCGCGCATCGCTGGCAAAGATGAGCTGCTGTTCGACCCAGCCGGACGGTTCGAGCTGGAAGAACGCCACCATTCCCGCTTCCGATTCGGACGACAGAGTGCCCGCGTCGATCGCGAACTTGGGGGCGCCGATGAGGACGCGGTCTCCTTCAATCTCGATGGCCAGGCCGAAGCGCATGAAGCTCCCCAGTGTCGACGGATAGAGTTCCTGGAGTTCGCACGACTGTGCGACAGCCGGGGGACTTGCGACGAAGAGGGTGAAACAAAACATGAGCCAACAGACGGGGCTGAGTCGGTGGTGCACGGTTTTCTCCCTTGCGGATCGGCTGAGGCACTGGTTGTTCGAACGATGAGCACCGCGCCTCGGATAGATTACACGGAAACTGAGGGGATCGGGCCTAGTGGCGCACGAGGGCCGACGAAGATGCATACGAACTTGTGATTCAGGACACTAGCTCAGCGGTTCTCAGCATTTGGCGTTGGCGACTTCGATTCCTATCAGGTACGGCGCTGTTACGCCGACTGCCGAGCCGCTACGATCACGGGTGGCCGCCCTTCCCTCACGGCCAACCCAGTGAATGTGGGGTGTTCGTGTTTTCTATCACGCGAGAAACCGTGGCCGAGGCAATGCGTTGCCGTGCCTTTCCCGCCGGGATTTGGCTGCTGGCGGTGGTCCTTGTTTCGTTGAGTGGAGGCCGCGCGGCAGCACAGGTCGGGTTTGACTCCGTGACCCATCAGGCGGGAAGCGGAACCGGCTGGGTCGCTACCGGTGACTTCGACAGCGATGGGGCGCGTGACTTCGTGGTCTGCAACGAAGACTCCGATGACGTCTCCGTGTTCCTCAATGACACCGCGGGCGGTTTCTCGCTGACCTCGACGATTCCAGTCGGCGTCGGCCCGCGCTGCGTCGCCGTTGCCGATGTCGATAACGACGGAATCCTCGATCTCGCGGTAGCGAATGGGTACGACAACACCGTCTCGTTGCTCGTAGGAGATGGCGTCGCAGGATTCGAACTCCAACAGATCATTCCCATCGACTTCCTTTCCGTCGCCATCGCGTTAGCCGATTTGAACAACGACGGTGAAGTGGATCTGATCGCTAGCAGTATCGCTTCGGTTGGTGTCTCGGTTCTCTTGGGCGATGGGGCCGGAGGTTTCGGACTCCCCGAATTCTACGACGGTGGAGAGTGGCCGCACGCACTCGCAGTCGGAGATCTGAACGGTGACGGCGCGCTCGACGTGGTAACCGCCAACGGTTTTGACTTCATGTTCTCGGTCTTGCTGGGCGACGGTTCGGGTGGGTTGAGCGCACCAGCGCAATACTCGACACTCACCGGTCCCGTGGCTATCGCTCTTGGGGACCTCAATGGCGATGCCGCCCTCGACGTTGCGATCGCAAATGTCGGGTCCAACAGTGTGACTGTTCAAGTGGGCGACGGCACCGGAGATTTCACGCCGCAAAGTTCGTTTGTTTCCGAGTTCCTTCCCCGGGCTGTCGCACTCTGTGATCTCGATAATGACGGCTCCTTGGATGCGATCAGTGGCAACTACAACTCCGACGAGGTGATGGTTCGACTCGGTAGCGGCACCGGGTACTTCGGATCGCCAGCCACCTTTCCGGTGGCCGAGCTGCCGTGGTCGATCGGTACCGCCGACTTCACCGGTGACGGATATAACGATCTCGTCGTGGCGGGGGCAGCAGGCGAGGTCACGGTACTGATCAACGAGGGGGCGGATCCAGTTGCGTTCCGTCGAGGTGACGCCAGCGGAGACGGCGTCGTGGATATCAACGACGTCTTCGTCGGTATCTCTGCACTCTTCGTGGCCGGCGCCGCGGTTGCGTCGTGCGACGACGCGTCTGACGTGAACGACGATGGTCGAATCGACATCGCAGACAGTGCCTACCTCGCTTCGTGGCTTTACACGTTGGGCGCGCCGCCTCCCCCAACTCCGTATGTGAGTTGCGGTGCTGACCCGACAAGTGATGCGCTCCGGTGTGACGGGCTCGTGAGCTGCCCGTAGGAGCTGCTCAGTGGATACAATGGGGATGGCGTTCGGGTTACGACCTGGTCGCGGGGCGGCTTGTCCGTCGCGAGTGGGGGCTCATGTTGGTTAGGCCTAGGCTGCCCTTACGCCACGAGTTGGGCCGCTGATTCGGGTGCCGTTCTCGATTGTGATAACATTCTCAGGAATATTCACCAAAGCCGCCTCCACTTGTCGTGTGTCTCAGTGACGGTGCGTAACGTTGGTGGTACGCACCCTAAGCTGGCTCGAACCCTCCTGGAGGTGTCATGGTTCTTACTCACTATCTATCTGCTCGGCTTCGATCCCGAAATTTGTTCCGCTTGTTCGCAGCGGCGGCGGTCGCTATTGCGGGTTGTCTGGCTGCACCTTTTGCCCTGGCACAGCCTTCGTCGATGCATCCGGGCTACGAGGTTGAGGCGGTCGTGGCGGGAGGGCTTGGAGCCTTTGACTTCCCGATGGGTCTTGCCGTCGATAACGCCGGGAATGTTTTAGTGACTGATTTCGGCCCAACGGACTCGCCACTAGTCGCAGACGGAGTGGTTTACCGGATCGAGGGGCCGGGAGTCGTGGTGGAGGTCTCTACCGGGTACGTCAACCCTATCGCCGCGTGGGTAGATGACATCGACACGTTGTATGTGGCCGACGCGGGTGGCGGTTGCGGGGCTGAGGACGGTGCGATCTATGCCGACTCAGGATCGGGCCCGGTACTCCTGGCGGACGGGTTGATCTGTCCGGGCGCCATTCTTCCGCACCCTGTCGATTCCACGAAGATCCTGGTTTCCGAGTTGGTCGAAGCGTTGGCCCCGGCTCCCGCGAATTCGGTTGTCTACGAAGTCGATACGACGACCGGAGTTCGTACTGTGTATTGGAACGGTGATCTGGCTGGAATCGGCGGCCTTGCGATGAATCCAGTCACTCAGCAATTGGTCGCGAACGACATCGTCACGATCAACGTGCATGAGTTGACACTGCCCGCCGAGCAGTCCTCGCTCTTCCCGGGCCCGTTTGCGGGCTCACCGAACGGCATCGCGTTCGACCCCGACGGAAACCTCTACGTCCTCGATACGGGTGGAGGCTCTCCGGGTAGTGTCATCTATCGCCGCGATTTCGACACAGGAGATCTGACGCCCCTCGTCGAGAGCCCAGCGACGGGCTTCTTCGCAGCGAGACGAGTGCTCCATCACAATGGTGCGCTGTATTGGACTCAAGGTTTTGGCTTGTGGCGCCTGGTGCCCAAGCAGTTCATACGCGGTGACAGCAATGGCGATATGGCTCACGACCTCGGCGACGCAGTATCACTGCTCAATCTCCTGTTCGTTTCTGGAGAAGTGTTTTGCGAGGACGCGGGCGACGCGAATGACGACGGCGGTATCGACATCTCCGACCCAATCTTCTTGTTGGCGTACCTGTTCGCCAGCGGACCAGCTCCCGCGCTACCCGGAGGGTTTTGTGGAGCCGATCCCACCTTTGACGACATGGGCTGTGATCAGCCCAGCTGCCCCTAGTGTCCTGAATCATAAGTTCGTTGACATATTCGGCGAGCAATCGTGTGTCCTGACAAGGCGTGCCGACGCAAGGCGTATTGGTGGATACTTCGAGGAGGCGCAACGATGTCAGGGCGCACGGGAGCCGACGAAGATGCATACGAACTTGTGATTCAGGACACTAGGAATTGTCGATCAAGATAGCTCCGTCACTGTGTGCAACGCTTGATCTATGGGCGCAGCCTGGTCGGCTGTGCACATGGATCAAGCTTCGTAGAGACGATACGCTCGATGCAGCAAGCTCGTATGGATTACTCGTGTCAACTTGACGACGTTCGCCGTCAAGCTACAATCGATCTCTTCCTCTGCCGCGTTCAACCACTTTCGGACATGTCGGCTGGCGACACTATGATCGCAGTTCGTCGTGAGGACGCGCCGTACGGTATTGAGTCGATTGTGGTTGACGACGCGCGAGGCGACGCCGCCGCGGACGAACGCTCTCGTTCAGAGCCCAAAGGGGGCGCGTCGCGGGCGGATCTCACTCAGTATCTCGTCGATCTCAGCGCGGGTAACGCCGACGCCGAGTCCCCCCTGCTGCGCTTTGTTTACGACGAGCTAAAAGCGATCGCCGCCGCATCGGTCCGTCCGAGCAGCGACGCCGGCGCTGCCGGTGAGTCGCTTGCCGCGACGGCGCTGGTGCATGAAGCGTACTTGAAATTGTTCAACCAGGAGGCACTCGACCTCAAGAACCGCGGCCACTTTTTCGCACTAGCGGCAAAGGCAATGCGTCAGTTGTTGGTCGATCACGCTCGGCATCGTGGGCGCAAGAAGCGTGGCGGCGGCCGACAGCGAGAACCTCTCGATGACGCCATCGCCGAAGTCGAGGCGATGAACATCGATCTCCTCGACTTGGAGGAGGCGTTGGTCGAACTCGCTGAGTTCGAACCGACCCAGGCGAAGCTCGTCGAGATGCGTTTCTTCGTCGGACTCGACTTCGGCCAGATTGGAAGCGCGCTCGAGCTCTCCAGGCACGCGGTCGATCGCGACTGGCGCTTAGCGCGAGCTTGGCTCGGGCACCGACTCGGGAAGGGATCGCTATGATCAATCGAGAGGTGCATCGCGCGGCGCAGAGGTTGTTCATTGCCGTTAGCGAGTTGCCGCCCGAGTCCCGAGCTGAGTTTCTAGATCGTGAGTGTGTGGGGGCTGAAACGCGGGAGCTCGTCGAAGGGATGTTGTCCGTGGACGAGTCTGCCGACGACTTCTTGGATCGTTCCCCGTTTGCGGCGGGTACAGCATCCGAAAGACGCCGAGATCGAATCAGGAAGCTCGTTGACCGATCGACGTTTGCAGATCGGCTCGAGGTCGAGGAGGAGATCGCTCACGGGGGGATGGGCACGATCTTGCGCGTCCGCGACACGGAGTTGCGCCGCACACTCGCCATGAAGGTCATCCGCGGACAGACCGGTGCAGTTTCCAGCGGAGAGGTTCCGGGCGTCGCTGACGAAGTCGTCGCGCGCTTTCTCGCAGAAGCGGAGGTCACTGGGCAGCTCGAGCATCCTGGAATCGTGCCGGTTCATGAACTGGGTGTCGACTCCGAGGGGCGGGTCTATTTCACCATGCCGTTGGTCGGCGGCCGGACCTTGTTGGAGGTTCTCGCGCAAGTACACGAGACGTCGTCGACTTGGACGTTGACTCGTGCACTCGGCGTGTTGCAAAAGATCTGCGACACGATGGCGTTTGCGCATGACGCCGGTGTCGTGCACCGTGACCTGAAGCCCGCCAACGTGATGGTCGGTGAGTTCGGTGAGGTCTACGTCATGGATTGGGGGCTGGCCCAGAGTGAAGACGACGTAGGCGCTGGTGAGCAAACCGTTGCCGCCACGGAGATGTCCGGTGACGCGGATAGCGGCTTCACGACGCGCGCCGGCGCCGTCATGGGCACGGCTTTCTACATGTCTCCTGAACAAGCGCTCGGCGACGTCGACGCCGTCGGGGCTGCAGCCGATGTCTATGCGGTCGGTGCCATGCTCTACCACTTGTTAGCGGGTGCGGCTCCCTACGGTGACAGTACGTGCGCTGATCAAGCGCTAGCGGAGCTGCGCATGCGCGCTCCGCGTCCCATCGCCAGCGTGGCTACCGGAGTCAGTCCAGAGTTGATCGCGATCTGCGAGAAGGCGATGGCTCGTGACCCAGAAGACCGTTACTCCGGCATGGCTGATCTTGCACGGGACCTGCAGGCGTACTTGGAAGGCCGCGTCGTCCGCGCGCATCGTACTGGTGCTTGGGTCGAGTTTCGGAAGTGGATTGGTCGAAACCGACGCGTCGCGACGGCGGCGGCGGTCGCGATCGCGACGTTGTTGATGGGTTCGATTGGTATTGCGGCGGCGGAGCGACGCTCCGCCGTCAGCGCGCGGCGTGCCGCCGTGCTGCAAGAGTCTTTCGTGCTCTTTCATCTGGAGGAGGAGGCGTTGGCGCTCTGGCCGGCCGTGCCCGCGAAGGTCCCGGCCATGCGGGAGTGGCTCACCACGGCGGAGCGCGTTCTTCGTACCATAGACGAAGCGATCGACGGGATCTCCGGCGAAGGAGAAACCCGTCTCGCGCGGCAGCGTTCGATGCGGGCGTCGGTCGCGCGGATTGAGATGATTGTCGATGACGTCCGCGAAAGCGCCGCGTTCGCGGCTCGAATCGAGACCCTGTCGATCACCGGGGAAGAAGCGCGTGCTGCCTGGATCGACGCGATTCAGGCGATCGACAACTCGCCGCACTACAACGCAGACCCGAACCGACCGTTTCACCTGACTCCGCAGATAGGACTCTTCCCGCTGGGCGAAAACCCGAAGACTCATCTTTGGGAGTTCTGGCACGTTGCCTCGGGAGACAGGCCGGTTGGGAACCCAACGTGGAATCGTGATTGGACCCCCGCGGACTCCGACGAAAGCCCGAACTGCTGGGAGCTTCACGAGCGGGGGGCTGATGGTAAGCCGGCAAGTGCAGACAGCCCACCCGTGTCAGGCACGGGCACTATCTTCGTGCTCGTTCCGGGAAGCCGTGACTTTCCTCTCGGTGCCCAGGATGTGGATCCGAACGAAGACAACTACGAGCCGACCTACCGGATGGCCCGAGCGGAAATGCCACCGGGAACCTTCGAGTCACTTCTACCGAAGCGCTATGAGGTGCATCCCTTTTTCGTTTCGAAATATGAAATGACCCAAGGACAGTGGCTGCGTTGTTTCGAGAGGAGTCCTAGTGTTATGTTTCCCGGACGATCGCGCGTTCGCGGAAGCGACGTCGGGTGGCTTCACCCGGTGAACTACGTCGATGGCGTAGAAGCGAGCGTCCGCCTCGGGCAGCTTGGCATGAGGATCCCTACGGAGGAAGAGTGGGAGTACGCCACGAGAGGCGGCACGCGCTCGCGCTGGTGGAGCGGGAGCGACCGTGCGTCTCTTGATTGGGCGGCGAACCTCAAATGGAGATTCGACTTCGACACCGGCACTGGAGCCGTCGGAAAGTTGCGGCCCAATCCGTTCGGCCTTCACGACGTCAATGGCAACGTTAGCGAGATCTGTTTTCCACGCGCAGCCTACGTCGAGGCGCTCGAGCGGGAAAACGTTGACGATGGGCCACACCCGTTGGCTATCTACCGCGGAGGCGACTACACCGTCCCGCCTGTGTTCGCTAACAGTGCCGCTGGTCTGATGCGCCCTCTAGAGCAGCGCCACGAACGCGTCGGCGTGCGGCCAGTCCGATACCTCGACGCGAAACCCGGCGTGCCCGCCTACACGACGCGACGATTGCCCGAGTAGTTGCTGGTCGCCGTACCGAGCGGGGCAGTTGTCGCCCCGAAAGCCTAGCGTCTGGGGTCATTTTCGTTCCACATTCCGCTCGAGTGGGATCCCATGTGAACTTGGCATTTGACGTGGACCGTGCGGCGTGAGGCCGTGCAGGACTCCAACCCAGAATGAGTCGTATAAGTCGCGCGAATCTATTCAGAGGAAGCACCGGTGTCGCGATGAGAACATGTTGCAGCGTTATCACCTTGGCAGTGGTGCTCGGATTCGGTTCGGCCGTGTTCGCGCAGATCGAGTTGGATCAGTTGCCGTCTTCATCGTCGACGGGGCAGCCTATCTCGCTGATTCTCGAGGATGTCGACGGTGACGGAGTGCTCGATTTCGTAGCCGCACCCCGACAAGTCGCATATCTAGTCGTGCGCTTGGGCGTTGGCGACGGTTCATTCCTTGATCCAACGTTGATCCCTATCGGATCTACCGGTTCCCGGTTACTCCGGAGTGGTGACTTCAATCTCGACGGGGTCGCCGACGTGGTCGTGAGCCGGGATACCCAAGGAGCCGAGGTGCTACTTGGCGACGGTGCCGGCGGTTTTGACTCAGAGCTGGTTCTGTCAGCGGGCACTTTCTCGATCGGGGCTAGCGTTGCTGACTTCAACGCCGACGGCTTCGCCGATGTCGTGTGTTTCGATACCGCGACCGATACGGTCCGCGTCTTCCTCGGAGACGGTGCCGGTGGGTTCTCGACCGTTAGTCCCGTCGGTTTTGGAGACGGTCTCTACCTGGGATGTGCGGGAGACTTCAACTCCGACGGATTCGCGGATTTGGCCGTCTCTACCTACGAGAGCTTGACGATCAAGATACTCCACGGGGTTGGTGATGGGACGTTCGTGATCGGTCAAGCGCTGACGACCCATGCCGATGAGTGGATTGAGCCGGGCGACCTCGATGGAGACGGACACTTGGATATCGTCGCGTTGAACCAGGAAACCTTCGGTGTCGCCAGTTCCATTGTTGTTTTCCTGGGGTCGGAGGCGGGACTCTTTACGTTTCACGCCGAGTACCTCGTTGGCAATCTGGCCAAGAGGATCTCTATCGTCGATATCGATGGTGACGGAAATCGAGACGTGCTCGTAACGAACACCGCGAGCGAGTCCGTTACTCTGTTGCAGGGCCAAGGCGACGGAGGACTTGTCTTTGGGGATACGATTTTCGGAGTAGATACACCGTACGACGTGGCAGCTGGAGACCTCGATGATGACGGAGATCCGGATCTCGTTATCAACGGTCTCTACGGACAGATCGGTATCTACGAGAACATCTCGTTGCCGCGCTTTACTCGGGGAGACTGCAATCTAGACGAACTGGTCGACGTCGGCGATGTGATCACCGTGCTTGCGCATATCATGGGGGACCAGCCGGTGACGTGCCTTGATGCATGTGATGGAAATGACGATGGGCTCGTCGACGTTGCCGATGGCGTCACGCTCGCTCACTCGTTGTTCGTCGTACCCTCGATACCCCTTCCCGGCCTGTCCGGTTGCGCGACGGATTGGATGACGGTTGATTCCCTCGGTTGCGCGGCCTCGGCGTGTCCCTGATCGAGGGTGTCTCATCGACTCCGCAACTGGGATACGACTTCAGGACACACCAACCCCAGGAGACCGATGCTACGTTGTGATTTCTTGTTCAGGTTGATCGTCTTGACTGCCTTGGTGTGTTCGTTGTCGTCTCCAGGTGTGGCGCGAGGAAATCGAGGAGAGCCACTCGCGCGGTTTACGTTTGACGGGCACACCGAACGGACCGACACGAACCCGACGCAACCATCTCTCGAAGGCGACGTCTCTTTCGTGCGAGGTCTAGCGGGACAGGCTCTGCGGCAGACTTCGCGCCTAACATGTGGAGTCGACGATCTACCGCTCGACGGGACGGATGACTTCTCGATCCAGTTCTGGGTGAGAACGACGGTCGGCTCGGACCAACGAATGGTCTTCGTTTCGAAGAAGGACTTCCGGAGTAACAGCGTCTATTCGCAGAAGCGTCCGGGCTGGGCCTTCTTCCTCTCCCACGGCACCTGGGCGTGGAGTATGGGGTCCGGCAGTCGCCGGATCACCTACGAGCGCGACAACGGGAAGATCATGCCGGTGAACGATGGCCGTTGGCATCAACTGGTAATGACATTCGACCGGGATCGTTCCGTCGTTCGACTGTACTACGACGGCGTCGAACGCGCGCTGTACAACGTTGCTGACTCCGACGGGTTCAGTTTTGCGAACGCAACCCCATTGGCTATCGGATGGGAGAGTAGCGACGCCGATCGGAAGGCTCCGACGATTGAGGCGGGGGCCGAGAACCTGCAGAGGCTCGTCGATCTCTTCAATGATCTGGGCGTCGACCCGGTCGAACCCGAGGAACTCATCGATTTGATCGTTGATCCCAAGCGGCTCTTCGATCGTAAGGTTCGAACGAAGTCGGATCGACTCAACGCAAACGGTGAAGGCAGTGCTGCGTTCGCCGAGTCGATGAAGTCCGTTGATCTGTCTCCGATTCGGAAAGTCGAGTCGGTGCTCATGAGGAGCCCCTACACCGTTCACCAGAATCGTGGGTTCACCTCGATCGCCCCGGTGACCGAACTTTACTCGTTGGTCGACGGTCGCGTCACCATCCGTGACGCTGGTGTAAAGGCCGTGGCTGCTCGCGAGAGGCTCGATGCGCCGGCGTTCGACATCGATGACCTCGCGATCTGGGATCGTGTTCTCTCGCGAGACGAAGTGCGGCGTCGCTACCAACGCCACTTCGAACTGGTGGAACGCGAGCAATCCCAGCAGATCTCCAGCGTCACCGCCGCGGCGTGGAACATCTGGCACGGCGGTAAGCACTTCACAATGGCGAACGACGGGTGGGACTCCAGGTCAACCATTGCTGAGATGATCAGGAGGGAGGGTGTTGATCTCGTGATGATGCAGGAGACCTACTCCTCCGGTGACTACATCGCGGCCGAGTTGGGCTACTACTTCGCAACGGGCATCGATTGGGACTACATCAACCAGGGCTCGAACATTTCCGTGCTGAGTCGATATCCCATTGAGGACGTTCATGTCCCGCCGAACGCGACGTTCAGCAACCTCGCCGTGAAGGTCGCCCTGAGTGAGACCCAACGCATCTACGTGATGTCGAATTGGTACGGAATGAACAAGTTTGAGTCCGTATTCGAGTATCACAAAACACGGTTCAGTGAATCGGATCACACGCCCACACTCTTTGCCGGAGATTTCAACGCCATCCCGCACACAGACGGTGGCAAGAGCCCGGCCTCGCGGCGTCTCCTTGACGCGGGGTTCGCCGATGCATTTCGAGAACGATATCCGAACGTGCAGACCCACCCCGGGAGTACCCATCGAAGTGGCCGCCGCATTGACCAGTTGTTCTACAAGGGCAGCAGTCTCACCAATACTTCCACGACCGTTGTCTCCAGTTGGCCCACCGGCTTCCCCTCTGACCACTTTATGATCGTATCGTCGTTCGATCTGGGTGCGGGCGATGGCATTGAGAAGACCAACGACTAGAGGATGGGTGGGCTTGTTCTATCATGGGTAGTTTGAGGTCGCGACCGAGGCGAGATTGCGCCAGCGGTTGTGAGGCGCACGCTTCGTGTGATCTTCGCTCACCAAGAGCCGTGGTATCGAGGGTGCCGTCCACGGATCTACAATTTTGATTGCCCGCGTGCGTCCGCGATTTCGCCTATCGTTTCGTACCACGTCAATTCCCTAGAAAGGGGCCGTTGTATGCTTAGATATTCACCACTGGTCTTGGCAGCTACTCTGCTGATCCAAACCCTTTCCGTCGCCGACGTCACGTTTCGTGTGGCTGACGTCACTGTCGACCCCGGAGGCACGGGGACGGCTTCGGTCGTGATGGACGCCACCGAGGTCGTCGCTGGTTTTGCGTACGGGCTCTGTCCGAGCGAGTATTCCGTCATCTCGATTCAATCTGCCGAGCCCGGCTCGGCCCTCGCGCCGTTCGGTTCTGGGAGCGGCCCGGATTTCTTTCAGGCGGAGCTGGCACCGATGCCCGAGCTGATCGTCGGCTCCCACTCGGTCGGATGCGTCCTCGACTTCTCCGGAATCGAAGTTCTCGGACCGTTCGACGATCAGGAGCTCGTTGCCGTTGAGTTCGCTGTCCTCGAGAGCGAGACCATCGAGCTGAACTTCTGCGACATTCTTGGTTTTCCCGACGTCTCCACCATCTACGTCACCAGCGGGGGGGCGAGTGTTGCTCCCGAGATGATTGGCGGGACGGTGAGCTTGGACCCGGGGTTCGTTCGTGGCGACTGCAATGACGACGGCCTCTACGACATCGGAGATGGGATTGCCGCGCTCGACCTCTTGTTTGCCGGTGGCTCGGTTCCCTGCGATTCCGCGTGTGACGCCAACGACGACGGCAACCTCGATGTCGGCGACGGCATCTTCGTTCTGAGCTCACTCTTCGCGGGCGGTCCTGATCCTTCCGCTCCTGTCGCGTGCGGTTCGGATCCGACGCCGGACTCGCTCGACTGTGATTCCTACTCGTCGTGTCCGTGAGGAGCTCCCTCGCCAGCATTTGACCGTCGCAGCCGACCGGCCTATCTTGAGTTGCTAGTCGATCCTTGACCGCGACGGTCAAATCACGAATAGGGGAGCTTTGCCATGGACGCTTCGACCGATAGGAAGTCTCGACTCAAGGAGTGTACGCACAGCGGGTTGTGGAATCACTCGCGGGTTCCGCGCGGAGCGTGGGGCGCGCGCTGAACCCGAACCGAACCCGAGCCGATGCGAAATGGCGACGGAACCGACGAGAGT
>JAJFFE010000159.1 GCA_021776775.1 Planctomycetota bacterium
GATGAGTCCGTCGCCGTCGTCGTCGATCTGGTTGTCACAGATTTCCGGCGGACTCGCGTCTCCGTCGAGGAGATTCAGGATGATGTGCATGCCCGGGAAACCGAGCGTCGCGATGTCGACCGGCTCCGGGGTGCCGCACCCCGCGGCCTGCAAGTAGCTCGGAGCCGACTGCCCGAGAGCGTTTGATCCGACGAAGAATTCGTGGAGCTCGCCGGTGCCGTCGGGTGTGAACAGCTCGACCGCTATGGCGGTGCCGGGCGCGAACAGCTCGGGTGGATCGATGCCGATGCAGAAGACGGCGGCTGTCAGCTCCTCGAGTTCGAATTCGACTTCGCGACGAAGAATCAAATCTGCGGTCGGCGCGGGACTGCCTCCGCTCGGGTCTTCGTACAGGCGAACCACAATCGGTTGGGAGATGAAACCAAAGCCGGGGTTGGCGATTTCGACGCCGAACTCCACGCCGGTGATTTCACGTGCCGGGCCGCCCGGATACCCACGCCAGTAGGAGTTGTCGACGTGCAGGTCGGTGCCTGGCACTCCGCAGTGGATGGAGTTGCCTGGGGTGATCGCGGAACTCGTTGTCTGTACGGCCACCGTGACGGGAATGGGGCACGGTGGGTTGAGGATCACGCTACAACATCCCGGCGGGGAAACGTCGGTTGCTACCGACGCCTCGAGACAGACCTCGACGAACGCCGGGAGGGTGACCGCGTTGATGACATAGCTTGTCGCCGTTCCGGCGAGCGTTGACTCGAGTATCCCGTCGACAAAGACGTTGATCTCGTCGTACGTTCCCGGGTTGGTCCACGAAATTTCTGCCGTTCCCGCGCCCGCGTTCGTGCAAACGAAACCCGTCGGGCTCGGGACGATGGGAGGCTCGACCAAGGTGAACGTTCCCGCGCCGAGCGACGCCGCGTCGAACCCACCGACACGAATCAAGTAGTCGGAGCCGGCGACGCCGTCGAACTGTAGCTCGGAAGAGAACGCCGGGCAGCCGGGACCATCGTCGTTGCAAGCGAGCGACAACGCGGGCGAGTCCGGACAGATAACGCCGTCGTACACCGCGAGGCGTGTGTCATACGTTGCTTGGGCGCACGTGGTCAATGTCCACACGCCGTCGATTGCGGGGGTGAACGAATACCAGAGATCGTTGTAGATCTGATCGTCCCCGAAGCCGCCGGGGTCGCAGAAGCCCGCCAGCGTTAGCCCATCCGTCGTGGCGGTGGTCGTGTCGAACGCAGTGTCGCCAGGCGTGACTATGACTGCGCCGAGACATTCGTCGTTGGCTGGTTGCGCCAATGCTGGCATCGCAGAAGCGAATGAGAGGGCAAGCGCAACGATCGAAGCACTTAGATAAGAACGTGCCATCGGGTCACTCCAAGTTCATTCCGAGGGACTCTGTTCCGAGGGGACTCTGAGAATCCCTCCCATCGTAGAAGCTGGATGACGCTCGCGCTACGTTCGTGTTCTTGCTCGGGCTGGACTCAGCACTTGGAGTGACAAGTGGGCAGGCATTAGCCCGCCGTAGCGTGCGGAACTTGCCCGTTACTCCCCGACGCGTCGCTTCTTGACGTCCTCGCTGAGGAAGCGATAGATCACGAGCAGGTCGCGATACTCGCCGGGTGGGTAGGCGTAGATCGACTCCCGCGTGACTCCCGCGAGTGTGGCCGACGCGCGGCTCAGGTAAGCCCCGTCGGCGTCGTGCCCCTGGTCGCCCATATCCAAGTAGGAACGGATCAAGCTGAACGTGAACGGGACCTCGGCCGGGCGCAGCGAGTGGCTCTTCTTGAAGCTCTGTAGTGCGTCCGAATGACGCCCGAGGATTCGCTGAACGACTCCTTGGTCGTGCCACGCCTCGGCGAGACTCGGGTTGTACAGAATCGCAACTTCGAAGTGCTCGAGCGATTGAATCAGTTGCTCTCGCGTGCCTTCTTCGCCTCGCATTTTGGTGCGGGCCAGAACCATGGCGTGTTGGTAGTGTTCGAGTGCGGTCTCTTTGGGGTCGACTCGCGGGTTCATCAAGCGTAGCTTGCTGCGACTCGCGATCACGTTTCGATTGCCCGCCAAGTCTCGTACTTCGAGTCTAAACAGCGTTGACTGTGAGCCGATCAACGGGGGACGCCACGTGAACGAGCCGCGGCCGTCGGTCGATTTCAACTCACTCGTCAGACTGTGCCAGCTACGACCACCATCGAGCGACACTTCGAGCTTTGCTCCACGCGGCGCGAGGTTCTCGTCGTCGACCCACCATTGCAACTCGAGTTGCTCACCGGCCGTGTGTGCTTGCGTCGATTGACCGCTTCCGATGAACAGCTCGCCGTCGGGCGGATGCGTATCGACGATCACTCGGTAGTCGGCGGGGGTGTCTGGCCCGGGGGCGGCGCGGTTGGCGTCACCGTTCTTCGATACGGCTCGCAGGTAGAAGAAGTACGTTCCGTCCTCCGGCGCTTCGAAGATGTACGGCGTGGCGCGATCGGGATCGATCTCACGCTTCCACTGGCCGAGTCCGGAACGAACCCAGAGCTGTACTTCTCTCAGTTCCGTGGCGTTGAAGCCGGACACTCGGTAGTGCAGAGGGAACCGACGAAAGGTCGAGTACGGATCGGCAGCCAACGCGCGCGATCCGCGGAAGCCGTTGAACGGTCGCACGACGATCGGGGCGGGTGTGGTCCAAACCCCGACGTTGCCCGCTAGGTCGCGCGCGCTGAGTCGCAACTCGATCGCACCCGAAGCGAGCGGCGAGAACCACTGCTCGATTCCGGTTCCCGGGTAGGTGCCCCGTCCGGTCATGTCTTGCCACGGGTCTTCCGAACGGCGTCGCCACTCGATCGTCACGCAGCGTTCGGGAAGGTTGAGGTCGTGGGTCTTCCACTCGATCACCAGGTCGGAGCCACCGTAGATGGCGTCGGTCGGTACCGGACGCGGGACGCTGATTTGTGGCGCGATGGTATCGATCACGCACTCGTACGCGGCTCGATCTCCCGGTTGCGGGGTGGGGCCTCGGTGTCCAGCGGCGTCGATCGCGACGATGAAGAACCCGTATCGACCGTCCGATGGAGCGGTGAACGGAAACTCGTCGGGCAGTTCGTGGCGGGTCTTGTAGGCGACCCAGGTTTGCCCGCCGTCGGTTGTGTAGTAGAGCTCGTACGTTCGGATTTCCGCTGCGCCCGCCGCCTCGGTCGCGAAGGCGAGTTCGAGAGACCGGGTGGCGAAGTACTCGACCGCGGCGGTCGCGGCATCGTCGGCCCCGGCCGTCGGCCCCGCGAGGAACAGAAACAGGACGACGGTCGTCAGCGTACGCATCAAAACTCCCCTCTCTCGACGAGTCTCAGAAGAGCTCGAGTTGCTTTTCCCGAGTTTCCGTTTGACCCCAGTGGAACCATCGTCGGAACCCTTCCCAACACTCGACGCACAGGTAGTACACCTGGTCGTCGAACTTGACGTATTGGTGCGTCGGGATGTGCTCCTGGTGGAAGCACCGATTACACGTCTGCTTGTCCATCGAATGCTCCTTCGGGACCGCGGGCTTCAGCGTCTCATCGGTAATCGGCAGGAATCAGAGTCGGGTTGAGTCGGATCCCAGCTCTTCCGTCGAATCGGAACAACCCCTACTCGATCGGCGCGCTCAAACCTCGGTGGAGAGATCCCAGATCGGCTGCAGATCGTCCGGCAGCGGGGCGCAGAACGACGTCATCTCGCCGCTGCCCGGGTGACGGAATTCGATGGCGTATGCGTGCAGCGCTTGACGGTCGAGGATCGTGTCCTCGGGACCCTGCGGGGCTCGGCGGAGCAGCTCTGACCGGGTGATCTTCTTTTCGCGACCATAGGTAGAGTCGCAAATGATCGGGTGCCCGATCGCCTTCATGTGCAGACGAATCTGATGCGTACGACCCGTTTCGGGGAAGCAATGGATCCACGAGAACGAGGTCCCGATGGTGCGAATGCACTTCCACCGCGTGACGGACTGCTTGCCCTGCTCGTCATGGCGAATCGCCATCTTCTTCCGGTTGGCGAGCGATCGCGCGATCGGCAGATCGACGACGCCTTCCGGTTCTTTGGGCACCCCGTGAACACAGGCGAGGTACTCCTTGTGAACTTCGCGTTCCTTGAACTGGGCGGCAAGTCTGCGGTGCGCGAGGTCCGTCCGCGCGACCAGAATGATCCCTGACGTTTCGCGGTCGAGGCGATGCACGATGCCCGGTCGGAACTCACCACCCTCCTTCGACAACGTATCGGTGTGCGACAGAAGGGCATTGACCAACGTGCCACCGGCAATCGTTCCGTTGGACGGATGGACGACGATGTCGGGCGACTTGTTGATGACGAGCAGCGAGTCATCTTCGTGAATGACCTCGAGCGGCAGGTCTTCGGGCAGGGGGAGGATGGGCGCCGGGGGAGGAATGTCGATGTGAACGACATCGCCGGAGTCCAGTCGCGTGCTCGGCTTCGGCGACGCTGAATCGCCGATGCGGACACGCTTGTCGCTGATGTAGCGCTTCAACAGACTCCGCGACAGATCGGGCAGTCGGCCGGCGAGCCACGCGTCGAGTCGTTGCCCAGCCGAGTTGGGGTCGACCTCGAAAACAAGAATTCCGCTTTCGACGTCGTCCGGAAGCTCCGGATCAGAGTCAAAAGCGGAATCTTTGTTTTGCGAATCGTGATCGCTCAGTTTCCGCCGCCCGCCGGTTGTGACGTCGGGAGCGGAGGCAACGTCGATTCGGTCGGAGGCTTCGGCGTCGCGTCCCCTACGTCAACGCTCGGAGTCACCTTGCCATCGGGACCGACTCCGACCTTCACCTCGGGGGTGGTGGTCGTCGGTTCCGGCTTGGCCGGCGGTTCCGGCAGCGTGAACCCGTCGTCGGTCGTGCGAATCTCCGCGTAACGAGCGCTGATCACTTTGATCACCGGCTCGTCGGGGAACTTCGTCGCGGCTTGGTCGATGATCTCGAACGCGCGCGCTCGGTAGGCGTCGTCGCCGGTGCCCATGAGCCAACTCGCGTAGTTCGCCATCATCCAGCCCGCGCACTCTTCGCCTTCGTGATCGGCGATGACTTTTTCGAGGTTCGCTTTGATCTCTTCGTTCGTCGGAGTCGTTCCCGGCTTGCCGGTGATCGCGGCGTAGTACGCGGAGTTCCAACTGGCGACTCGGCTCGCGTCGGCAGACTCCCATAGGTTCGTCACCGCGAAGACGACGACCACCGCAGCGAACACAACGATCAACGGGATTCGATACTGCGTGAAGAACGATCGAACCGAGTCACTGACGTGCTCGATGGTCTCTTCGAGATGGACCGCGCCATCCTCAGCCGGATTCACCGGCTTGGACTGGGTCGCGGGTTGTTTCTTGCGTTTCTTGGGCTTGGCCATGGCTGAAGCTCTATCCGCCGTTTTCAAGGTTATCAGAGGGACGAATGCGCGCCGTAAGCCGGGTCATGTAGCGATGACCTTTCCGGTCGGCGATGCGTTCGAGGGTGATTTCGGCATCTTCGAAGCCTTTGCGGAACTGCATGTGGATTTCCTTGCGGTCATCCGTTCCGACATGGACCCAGCCCTCGACCGGCATCTGCGAGAGATACCAGTGGGAGATTTCCTGAAGGGGTCGGACACCGTAGTAAACGAACTTGCCGGAACGCACGTTCAGCGGCGGATCCGCGAACTTCACATACGCCCAGGACTCGGTCTCTTCGTAGTCGAAATTTAGCGGGATTGGCAAATCGCTGGGCTGGTAGGTGGTCTCCACCTCCGGCGTCCGGACCGTCTCGGTCCAACTCGCGCAACCTGAAAGAATGGCACCGAGCGCTGCAACAGCGATCCAACCGGCGCCCCGGGAACCGCGAACCTTCCGAGATGGCATGTTCTCTCCTTCGTCCCAATGTGGGCGTGTCCCAAACCTGGGCGTGCGTTCCACTAATGAAACTGGCCAAGAGTGTACTCTCGGCCGCCGATTTCGCTATGCGGGCGGACTAGAAGCCAGATGAACATCCGACAGCATAAGTGGTTGCGAAACCGGGGCAAGCGAGCCATTAAAAGGACCCAGCGAGAACTTGGGAAGAGATCTGAAAGGAATTCTCATCACGACACCGTCTCGACGACCGACGCCGTTACGAATTGCGCTGCGCGAGGTGGCCCTGCACCGTGCACGCACCGTGCTCGTGGCGCAGGGAATGGTGTGGGCGATTGCGCTTACGATCGCGCCGGCCGCCATCATCGAGGGTTCGAGGCAGCAGACGATCCTCGGCGCCCGGGATATGGGCACGGACATTCTCACCGTTTCTCCCACCGGCGATGTCACTTTGGGGGAGACCGCGGTGCCGCGGGAGTCGGACCTCGCCGCCATTCGGGAGATCCTCCCGCCCGAGGCAGAGCTGACCGCATTTCGTTGGGCGCCCGGAGATATGGCCGAGATGCCGGGATCTGTATGGGTTTACGGCGTCGACGACGCCATCGGATCGTTGCGGAACCTGCAGCCGGTAGCGGGAGAGTTGGCTCAGCTCGATCCGCTGCGCGGACCGCGAGACGAAATCCCGATCATGGTCGAGTGGACGCTGGCGTGGCGTCTACTGGGCAACGACCTCGAAGACCCTCCCGTCGATCCGGCCCAGCGCGCTGTCCACGCCCAGCGATTCATCGGCAGCGCCATAGTGTTGACGCGAGCTCCGCCGAAGCGGGGTCGCACCTTGCGCTTGCCGCTGAAGCTCCACTTGGCGGGAACGCCGGCGGCCGAGTCGCTGAAGCCGACGGTGTCGGAAGTGGTGATGCGGGTCGTGGGAGTCGTGAGCGATCTATCCATGCGCCAGACCGACGCCCTCGGGAACGAAAAGGGGCGCACCACGACGGAGATGATGCAGCAGCTGATCCAGATGGCAGGGGTGACGGCTGACCCCGCGCCGTGGTTGCAAGAGGGGCGGGGGATCTACGTGCCGCGTCGCGTGGTCCCCGGGGCTGGTCTCGACTGGATCATGGTCCGTGACAATCCTCTGAAGCTGACCGAAACCTCCAAGCTGGTCGAGCGCGCGTTGGTCGACCGCGGCCGCGCGGTGCTGATCCGTACCAACGCCGTGCTGCCAGTTCTCGTCAATCCGCAGCTCGATAGTTACATGCGCATCCATGCCGTCTTGTACTGGGTGTTCCTCACCATGGGTGGCATCGTGCTCGCAAACATTATGCTGCTGTCCGGTCAACGACGTCAGCGCGAGATCGCCATCCGGCGAGCGGAAGGGGCGCGGCGTCTCGACATCTTCATGCAGTTTCTCTGGGAGGGAACGGCGATCTCTCTGGTGGGACTGGTGCTAGGAACGCTCGCCGGTCTGATGCTCGCGTGGGTGCGCGTGCTCATCGCCCCGAACGTAGCGCTCAACGTCGGCCTCCCCTGGGCCGAGCTCTTTCGTTCTTGGGGAGGGCTGTTGGTGTGCGCGTTGATCGCGTCGTCGATTCCGGCCTGGCGCGCGACCTTGTACGACCCCGTTCAACTTCTGCGAAGGGGCGGGTGAGCCGATGGGAATCTGGATTCGCGACGCGGTCCGGGGCGTGCTGCGCCAGCCCGTTCGTAGCGCGCTGCTCGTGGCGACGTTCGCGATCGGCTTCGCCATGGTGCTCATGGTCATCGGGTCGATCGAGGGAGGGCGCCAAAAGATACGGGAGAGCCTTTACGCCCTGGGAATCGACGTAATCGCCGTCCTCAACCCAATTCGCGTCGAAGGCGTTCCGTTCTTGAAGATCGGTCGCGGCGGAGATCGTTTGATCGATCGCGAAGCACTTCACGAGTTGACCGACGAAGTCGGCGACTCAGTTCGATCCATCGCGCCGTTGCGACTCGAGATGACGGTGGTCGAGCGTGGGGATCAATACTCCACCAACACCATGGTGGCGACCTCTCCCGCCTACACCAGTGCCATTCGAACCGGATTGCTCGCCGGTCGGTTCCTCGAAGAGGGCGACCTGTTTCGCGAAGGCGCCGAGAACAACGTCGTCTTCGACGAAGCGTTGGCCCGTATTTTCGAACCTACCGATCCGGCCGATGTGGTCGGCCTCGTGTTCGAAGCCAAACGCCACCGCGTGCCGTTCAAGGCGAAAGTCGTCGGCGTTCTCAAAGACCCCATCGTGCTACGTCGTCACATGGGAATTCTCGACAGCCAAGCGAAGGCGCGCACGGTGACGTCGCGCCGGCTCGAGTTTCTCAATGTGTACGTCCTGTACGACCCGGCCGTCGACGAACCATCGGGCGCCATGGTTCAGGTGAAGCAGATCGCGGATATCGATCCGCTCTATGATCGCTTGTTCGAGTTCTTCGATAGTCGAGGCATCGACCCCTACTATCACGTGCAGAAGACCTGGGTCGACAGCGTGCTCGACGTCGTCGACAACTTCTCGATCCTGTTGCACTTTCTTTGGGTGGTTTCGCTCGGCGTCGTCGTGATCTTGACCGCGACGATCACCTACCTCGCCGTGGAGGAGCGTTATGTCGAAGTGGCGATTCAACGCGTCGAAGGAGCCCGGATTAGCGACGTCGTCGCTCCGCTCTTGGGCGAGGGGGTTCTGTTGTCATTGATCAGCGCGCCGATCGGTTACCTGATCGCGGAGTACGCGCTGTCGGCGTTCATCGTCGAGTATCTGTGGGAGCCGGTCATTCCGCCGCTGGCGATTTGGGGCACGCCGTTGTTGCTCGTGATCGTCGCGTTGGCGACGTACAGTCTACCGGCGTGGCGAATCGCCAGGCTCGAACCAGCGGTCGTTCTCGACCAGTGTGCGGAGTAGTAAGGATGCGCTCGATGCCAGCAGAGGAGTCGGTCGAGAACTTAGAAGATCGCGGCCCGGTCGTTGCCCTGACGAATGTCGTGCGAGCGTACGGTGCCGGGCGCACTCGGGTCGAAGCGTTGCGAGGCGTCGATCTCGAGATCGGGTCTGGAGAGTTTGTCGCTGTGCGCGGCGCCTCCGGGTCGGGGAAGTCGACGTTGTTGCAGATCCTCGGTCTGCTCGATCGGCCGACCGCTGGCGAGTACCACCTCGACGGGCGCTTGGTCTCCGAACTGAACGATCGCGAGCGGACCCGGCTGCGCAACGAAGACATTGGGTTCGTGTTTCAGTCGTTCCACTTGCTCAGCGATCGCACGGCGTTGCAGAACGTGCAGCTTCCGCTCGACTACCGACGGTCGTCGGTCCAGCCGCGCGATCCGGTCGAGCTACTGGCGCAGGTTGGTCTGGCCGAACGCATGGATCACCGACCGGGTGAATTGTCGGGCGGCGAGAAGCAGCGGGTGGCCATCGCGCGTGCCCTCGTCAAGCGGCCCCGTCTCATCTTGCTCGACGAACCCACCGGGAATCTCGACAGCGAGACCGGTGAGTCCATTCTCGATTTGCTGTCCGAGATGCACCGCACGGACCACGTCGCCATGATACTGGTCACTCACGACGCGGCGGTCGCCGACCGCTCTCAACGAGTCTTGAACATGCGCGACGGTGCGTGGGCCGAGTAAGGGCAGAGTAGGGGCGAGACATGGTTCGATTAGCTGGGTCAACTTGTTGGATCGCGACGTTGTTCCTGACGCTGTTCGCGTTGGTGAGCTGTGGCAGTGATCAACCGACGGTGGTCGTGTACACCGCCCTTGACCCGATTTTTAGCCGCACGATCTTCGAACGATTCGAGCGCGAGACCGGCATTCGAGTCAACGCTGTGTTCGATACGGAAGCGACCAAGACCACCGGCCTGGTCGAGCGAATCCGCCGCGAATCGAAACGTCCACGTTGCGACGTCTTTTGGAACAACGAAGTCTTGCGCACCATTCGGCTGGCGCACGAAGGCGTGCTGGCCCCGTACTTCTCGCCGGCGGCCGCCGACATTCCCGACGAGTTCAAAGATGCCAAGGGGCATTGGACCGGCTTCGCCGCGCGAGCTCGCACGATCGCCTACGACCCCAAGCGCGTCACCGAAACCGACGTGCCGCGCGATCACGCCGGCTTGCTCGCGCCGCGGTGGAAAGGCCGCGTGAGCATTGCGAACCCACAGTTCGGAACCACTGGCAGTCACCTCGCCTGCCTGCTCGACATATGGGGCGAAGAGCGCTACCGATCGTTTTTACAATCGCTAGTCGACAACGGAGTACGGGTCGTCTCCGGCAACGCCACCTCACGCGACAAGGTCTTGAGCGGCGAAGTCGACCTGGGGCTGACCGACACCGACGACGTCGAAGTGGTGCGCCGGCGCGGCGAGTCCATTGCCGAGAGCCTCTACTCCGACGAAGGTGCCATCGTTCTTCCGAACACGATCGCTTTGATCAAGGACGCCCCTCACACCGAAGCCGGTCAGACGTTCATCGACTTCGTGCTCTCGGTCGAAGTCGAGGCAGCGTTAGCGGCGTCGAAGTCGCGCCAGATCCCGGTCCGAGACGCGGTCCCGGTCCCCGAGGCGGGTCTTCGCCTGCGCGACTTCCGCCGCGCGAACGTCGACTACGAAAGCGCAGCGAAGATCTTGCCCCAGGCACTGCGCATCGCGCAGGAGATCCTTCGCTGACGGAGCGCGACGAATTGCTCTGCATTGGCCTAGCATCCTTCAGGGCTCCGCCCACCTCTCCGCGCCAACCGCCGAAGCATGCTCCGCTACAGTTGTCGACAAACGCGACCGTTACGACGGATCCATCCTAAGTTCCAGATTGCCTCCGTCCCTCGCCGGCGACGTGATCTCTATGGCCCTTCAAATGGTCCCGAGAACCCGAACCGAGAGGACTCCGTTATGTACAAGATGTCCGTCCCGCTGGTGGCTCAAGCCAAGGACAGCACCTGTTGGCACGCTTCGTCGATGATGATCTGGCAATACTGGCAGCAGCAGACCGGACGCCAGGGGCCGATGAATACCATCTCTCCCAAGTGGGAGGGTAATGAGACCATTTCACCGCCCGAGTTTATTACGCTTGCCTCGCAGGTCGGGCTGAAATCTCTGCCCTCCGTGGCGAACAACACCAACGAGTCTCTGGAGACCATGCTCAAAGCGAACGGCCCGATCTGGTGCGCCGGCTATTGGTACGGCCCGGGTCACATTGTCGTGCTGACTGGAGTCGACTCTGGAATCGTGCATATCAACGATCCGGATGGCGGCAAGCCGAAGCTCGAGACGGTTGCGTGGTTCAATAGCAAGCTAGCCAGTCAGTTTCCCGGTAGCTTCATGGCGAAGGACGCCGCTCGCTATTGAGCATCCTCTTGCTCCCCGTTGTCCGTCAGTTGCTTGGCAATTGCTCAGATCGCGCGGGCGATCCCTTGCTGTGCCATCGCTGGGCAGATAGCCTCCGACGGTATCGACCGTCCCTGACAGCGTTTCGGTGCTGAGTAGGAGTGTTTATGAGCGAAGGCTATCGAGTCGAGATCCAACCGCGTGGTTCCCTGAGCGAGCAATGTCTCGACGATCTCACGGAGCTAGCGAACGATCTGATCGAGGCGGGCCTGTCGGTAGAGCCGGCCACCGTCACGGTGCCGGGTCGGAAAGACGGCGGACTGACCATTGGTATCTCGCTGGCGAGTTTGGCGTTGTCAGGGATCTCGACGCTCGTGGGCGCGCTAGCGTACTGGAAGTCGACGCGCCCCAAATACTCGGTCACCATCAAGCAGGGTGATACCACCTTCCAAGTGACGAATCTCGATCAAGCCGAAATTCTCGACGTAACCGAGAAGCTCACGAAAGGATCGGCGGCCCAGCCGGTATTCGTGGATGTGTCGGATTCGAACTAACGGTGGCTCGGCGCATCTGCTTCGTCACTAACGCGCGGACGGGCGATGAGCTCAAGGGCGGCCGGTCCGACTCGGCCCGCGTTCACGGGATGCTGATCGACGGTTCCCTCGGTTGCTGCGATCCGGCCGGTCCGACACCGCTCTATGACTGCCACTCACGTCGCGAATTTCAGGATCGACTCTTCGATATCTTGACCGACTGGCGGCGAGAAGATCAGTTGGTGCTCTACTACTCCGGGCACGGTCGGGTGGTGAATGGTTGTTACAACTTGGTCTTCACCACGGAGGCTGGGAAGACCGAGATGCTTCCGTTCGACGCCGTGGTTGCTGACCTGAGGACGCACTCGGTCAAGCGGGCGATCGTCATCCTCGACGCGTGCGAGAGCGGAGCCGCGCTGGCCGCCGGCGAGAAGTCCCCTTCCCATCTCGATCTCCCGGAGGATTCGATACCCGATGGCATCGCGGTTCTCGCGTCGTGTCGCGCCAAACAGAAGAGCTACGAGGAGAAAGACGGCTCTGCCAGTGTGTTCACCAACCTCCTCCTCGACGGACTCCAGAGCGGTTTGCGCGGCCAAGCGACGCCGGACGGTTTGATCGGAATCGACGACATCACGTCGTTCGTCAACGATCGACTGAGTGAGAAGCCGTATGACGTTTTCCCTCAGTCCCCTGCGTATGGAGTTCACGGGGCCGATCGTGGGATCTGGCTCTCACGAAACCGGAGTGTCGAGAAGGAACCGCCACCGGTCGAGACGGTGGACGTCGCGCGCTCTATCGATGAGCTTCGTTTTCTCTATGAGCAGACTGGGAGTTCAGGTCACCCTTGCGCAAAAGCGACCGTCGATGATCTTGACTGGGATGTCATTGACGCGTACGTCAAGAATGCGGGGCATTCCGCACTATCTGGAAACCGACAAGCGGATGCGCGTGAACTGAATTTTTTCTCGCCGATCGACGAGACGCGGCTTCACCGCGCCGCCGTACTTTGCTTTGCTAAGCGTCCCGATGGCTTCTATCCGCAGGCTCGATCGATCTTCACGGCCGGGAAGCGTACCCGAAACGTTCGGCCGGTCTATATCCAAGGACCCTTGCCCGTTCAGTTTCGACGGCTCTTGGATGCGGTCGAGCAATATCTCCGACGGAGTGGCGTCGGTGACGACGAAGTTTCTCGTCTTTATCTCCTGGCCGTCCGAGAGGCTTTATCCAACGCTATTGCGCATCGCGATTACACCGAAGAGGGGTCGATCCAGGTCCTGGCGGACTATCCGAACATCGTGATCTCGAGTCCCGGGCCGTTTCCCGGGAATCAAGAATGGGACACGCTAATGGATGGGGAGCATGTCTCCAGTCCTGCCGATGCCGCGATTGCGTGGTATCTGACTTCGGTGCTCGCCTTCGAGGGAGTTGGGCGCGGTTTCGAGATCTTCTCGGAATACGATACGAGGACGGGTGGGGGCTTCATCGACTGTACGTCAACCGATTCACCGAAAGCCATGCGTGTTCGCCTTCGCTTTGACGAAAGAGCCGCTGAGCGCAATCGAGTCGACCAGACCATCATGCCGGCCCCGCGACGACAACCCAAACCAGCGCAACCACCGTCGACCGAGCCGACGTTGAGTGGTCAGCACGGGGTTGGCGCCACCCAGCATTTGATCAATCGTTGGGAGCGCGAAGGAATACTCGACAAGGATTATGACTCTGTCGGTGACACCGCTGGTCGTGACACCGCTGGTCGTGACGACGACGCGGGAGAATTTCCCAATTTGGGTCGTTATCGCATCCTTCGAGTTCTAGGCCGGGGAGGAGCGGGTGCCGTCTACCTCGCAGTCGACGAACAGCTGGAGCGCGAAGTCGCGATCAAGGTTTTGCCCCTTCGATATCAAGGAGAGCTCGGTCGTGAGCGGTTCTTGCGTGAGGCCAAGGTGCTCGCCAAGCTTCAGCATGCGAATATTGTGCAAATTTACGATGCTGATGTATGGAACGACCAGATGTATATCGTCATGGAATATCTCTCGGGGGGGACGCTTTCCAGCTGGTATCGGGAGCAAGGGATCACCGTCGACGTGGCTGTCGAGACAGTGGTCAAGTGCGCAAAAGCGCTTCACTACGCTCACACGAAAGGAGTCGTCCACCGCGACGTGAAGCCGAGCAACATTCTGATGGATGCAGAGTCCGAACCGAACTTGTCGGACTTCGGGATCTCGAAGTTGGGTCTCGATCTTTCCGAGGCGAGCCTCACCGTCACGGGCCAGATCATGGGGACGCCTCGGTACATGAGTCCGGAGCAATTCGATGGGGAAGACGCGGTCGATCTTCGAACGGACCTATACTCGCTGGGGCTAGTGCTCTTCGAGCTTCTCTCCGGCGGGGAGCTTCCTTTTGACGGTGACACCCTAGGAGCTTTGGTCACCGCAAAGCAACGCCCCCCGAAGTCACTTCGCTCATTCGTACCCGAAGCCCCGCAATGGCTCGAGAGCATCTGCATGCGATCGATCGATCCCGATCCGTCGCGACGCTTTCAATCGGGAGAGGAATTCGCCGCGGCGCTGACTATTCAGGACGCAGGCCGTTGGACGCCTAGCTGGGATGTGCCGTCGGTAGAGCCTCAGAGCGGGGGGTGGCTGTCGAAGCTGTGGCGCACGATCACCCGTCGGTAAGTAGGCGGTGATCTTGGAAGCTTGGCTTTGCTAAGCGTCGGCGCGTTCGCGTTTGAGGAACTCGGCGCAAACGGTGAGCAGGGTGTCACGTTTGACCGGCTTCGTCAGGTACTCGTCGCAGCCAGCGTCGAGGCACTTCTCGCGATCGCCGACCAAGGCGTGGGCGGTCACGGCGATGATCGGGAGCACGCAACCGGACGCGCGAAGGGCGCCGGTGGCGTCGTAGCCGTCGAGTATCGGCATCTGCATGTCCATGAGAATGAGATCGAATGGGTCGCCGCTCTCCTCGACCGCTTTCATTCGATCGATCGCGATCTGTCCGTTCTCCGCGATCTCGACCTCGGCTCCTGCTTTTCGCAACACGTGGCTGATCAGCAGCTGATTGTCGGGTCCGTCTTCGACGAGCAGCACTCGTGCATTGATCTTCAGTCGTTCTCTTTTGCGTCGTGCCTCGCTCTTGGTGAGATGCGGCTTCTCCAGCAGCGCGACGTCGTCGATCGGTCCGGTGGCGATGCTCGCGCGGAAGCACGAGCCCTTGCCCGGCGTCGACTCGACGAGCGTGACGTCGCCGCCAAGTTCTCGCGCGAGTCGCTGCGATACGGCCAGCCCCAACCCGCTGCCTCCGAACTGTCGCGACATCGACGAATCCGCTTGGCAAAACGGAGTGAAAATGCGCGCGACGTCGGACTTCGAGATTCCTATTCCCGTATCGATAACATCGATGTTCAACACGGGATGCTCCGCGCTTTCGTCGAGCTCGATCTCAACCCGGACGCTGCCCGATTCGGTGAACTTCACGGCGTTGCCCAGGAGGTTCATCAAGATCTGCCTCAGCCTCGCAAGGTCGGACCGAATGGCGGCCGGGATACCGTTGCGGTAGTGGAGCTGGAGGTCGAGGTTCTTACCGACTGCTCGGGGCTGGAACAGCTCGATCATTTCGACGAAGACGGCACCAGGTGAACACGACGACAAGATGATATCGAGCGAGCCCGACTCGGATTGCGAAAGATCCAGCATGTCGTTGACCATCAATAGTAGATGGCTGGCGTTGGTGCGGATCGTCTCGATGTATCCTTTGCGTTCTGTCTCGTGCTCGGGGTCGTCGAGCAAATCGAGGAACCCCTGGATCGCCGTCAATGGCGTTCTGATTTCGTGAGACATGTTGGTGAGGAACTCGGTCTTTGCCTTCTCGACGATGGAGCGCTCCGTGTTGTCCTCGACCATCGACCAGACGAACTCCCTGCCCTGGGCGTCTTCGACGAGGACCCCGTGTTCGATGACCGGCACTCGCTGGCCGTCCGGGCGTTGGTACTCTTTCTCGAATGGACCGAAGGTGCCCGTTTCGTAAAGCTTCGCGTCTCGGTGGCGTTGCTCGTCGTGGAACTCCTCCGGCGCGATCGTCCACATGGTCTCGCCGTCAAAGTTGTCGAGCCCGGTGATCGTGCGGAAGGTCTGGTTGGCTTCGAGGATGTCCCCGCCGAGGTTGGTCAGCGCAAGGCCGATGGGCGAGTGCTCGAACAGCAAGCGGAACCGCTCCTGTGACGCTTCTAGTTCATCTTGCGTGCGTTTGACTTCGGTGGCGTTTGCGAGCGACCCCGCCATGCGGATCGCCTCACCATCACTCGACCAGACGGCTCGTCCGCGCATCCGCACCCAAAGGTAGTGGCCGGCTCCGTTGAGAAGGCGAAACTCGGTTGCGAAGGGAAGGCGCGACTTTTGGTGTTCGGCGATCTCGGACTCGAGCCGCGGCAGGTCTTCCGGATGCACGCGCGACAAGATCGAGTCGATCTCGCTGGGGAAGTGAACAGGATCGAGCTCCAAGATCTCGAAGACGAGCGGAGAGTAGTAGACGTCACCCGTGACGATGTCCCAATCCCACAGCCCCTTCGACGATCCCTCGATGGCGAGGGCGAAGCGTTCGTTCTCGTGCTGGAGTATCCGCTGTTCTTCGTCCCGACGATCAGTGACGTCGTGCCCCACGGATTCGATCCACGACAAGTCCCCGGACTCGGTTCGCGTCGGATAGTCGATCCACTGAATGAGTCGCTGAGAACCGGCGGAATCGAGGAGCAGAACTTCGCGAGGGGTCGCGTAACCGGCGACCTTCAGTGTTGCGATCGTTGCGTCGGTTGCAGCTTGGGCTTCGGCAGGGAGGAGATCGTGATAGCGTAGTTCGCCGAGTGCGTCCGCGGACTTCCCGAAGAACTCACAGAACCGCTGGTTCGCCTCGACGATGGTGCCGTCGGCGTGGTATCGGCAGAGGAGTTCGGTCGTCGAAGATCCCACGATGGTTACCTCTAGTTTGTGCGAGCGTTGCGGTACGTAATCTTCCTCACCG
>JAJFFE010000160.1 GCA_021776775.1 Planctomycetota bacterium
GAGATTCGCGGGAAGCGCAGCCTGCGCGGCTTCGCCTGATGAATAGTCCGGGCTAGAGCTTGGTCTTGTCGACTGGCGTGAAGCTCTTCAGCTCCCACTTGTTGATCACTTCGCCGAACCGGTACTCCTCCTGGAGGACCATGCCGGTATCCGGGGCGAGGAAGAGGTACCGGAACTGATTCTGGTTCGCCTCATTGATCACTTGGATCTTCAGGCAGTTCGGGTAGCGACGTCCGGCCGCCGTCGCCGTCGCCCCGAATTCGATCACTTGCGCACTCCACAGCTGACCACCCGACTTGTACTGCTCAACCGGGTGGGGTGGTCGCGCGCTCGCTTGGCACGGGTAGCGCATTTCGACGCCACCCATGTTGCGGATCCACACGTTGCTTTCGAAGCGCCAGTTCTCGTTGCCCAGTGGCGATTCGATTTCGAAGTGGTCGCCTTTCCACTCGACGGTCATTTCGCCCGGAGTGATGTCCTGAGTCGACTTACCGTTGATCGTGCGGACTTGGTACTCCGCGACGTACGAGCCCGGTTTCGGGAAGTACGAGCCGTACTGTGGCCACAAGTCTTCGACCGTTTGGGCGAGATCCGGATCGTCGTCGTGGGCCATCAGTCGAACGAAGAGATCGAACTTGTCCTCAGCCGAAAGAGTCTCCTCGGCTTTCGAGCGGACCATTCCCAACAGTTTGGTCGGCAGCTTGGAGAGTAGCGACTCATTGGCGTTGAGGATGAGCTCGGCCGCCTCTTCGAAGTGGTCGGTTTCGACGAGGATCTCCAGGTAGACGTCTTGAACTTGGGGGTCCTGGTAGTCGGACTCTTGCAGGTACGAGTTGAGGAGTCGCTTGGCGGCGTCCGGGTCGGAGCCACGCAGGCGTCGACGCGCTGCCTGCGCCGCCGAATGAACCATGACCGAGCGGTACTTGGCCGGGATGGTGCTCAACCCTTGGAGCCGTGCGAGAACGCTCTCCCATTCGCCTTGTTGTTGCAACGCAGTGAGAAGAGCCTCGAACGCTCGGGAATCGAACAAGTACAGCGGGAGTTCTTCGAGGATGGCTTGGGCTTCTTCGGATCGACCTACCCGGCTGAGCAGAACGCCGTAGACCCGGAAGACCTCGGTATCCTTGAACTCTTTCAGCGCGCCCGAGCCTCGGATCCTGTCCAGGATCTCGACGGCGTCGTCGGGTCGATCACAATCCGCCATCGCTTGTGCGTGTAGTAGGTCGAATTCGACCCGCCGTTGGGTCGGGACGTCCGCGCTCAGTTCGTCGAGGATCGTAAGCGCGGCGGTCGCTTTACCGTCGCGAAGTTTGCTGCGAGCGTCGTTCATCTGATCGTCGATGCGGTGTCGAGCCCACGCGTCGGCGAAGTCGACCTCGACGGTCGCGATTCTCTCCGTCACATCAGAACTCAAGAAGTCGGTGGGAACTGCCTTGAGGGCATCCAGTTCTTTCTTGGCGAGCCCGACTCGGATTCCCCGAAGGTCGCGCTCGATGCGATCCGCCAGGAAGTTCGCCCATGCGTCGGTGAAGGCTCTCTTTTCGGAGTCGACCTTCGCGCCGAGGGATTCGGCCCGCAGGAGCGCCTTCCAACCCGTCGGCCACTCGTGGTTGCGACGGGCGCGCCGCGCGATCGAGATCTGTTGCTGAGACTCTCGTCGGCTGCGCTGTTCGACTTGTTCCGTGTCGAGTTGAGCCAGAAGGGTCGCGATGTCCTTGGGGAGATCGTCGGTGTCCCGAATCAGTTCGACCCCGGCGGCCACTTCGAGTTTGACGCGAGTGCTGAGGTCCGGCTGGTGCGCGAATGCGAGGAGCTCCCGGGCAGTCGCTGTCCACACGGCAGAGTCGTCGCTGTCGAGGAATCCGGCCAACTCGCGAATCCAAGCCGGTGATACTCCGACCAACTCTTGGCGAATTCGGAGATCGAGGAATCGAGCATCTTCGTGTTCAGCGTCGAGATCGAGGAGTCGATCGACCGTCTGTTTGGAATTGGCCAATCGGCCGAGTCCAAACTCGCAGTACGCCAACCCGAATAGCGCGAAGTCGTCCTGACCGCCGCCGCTGAGCACAGCCCTGAACGACTTGAGGCCCGAGTTTAGCCGCGCGATCCGCTCGGGCGAGGCGGGCGAGTACGCGGCCGCCGGTCGTCCGAGGGCCCACAAGAGGCAGCGTCCTATGCCGCCGTGGCTCAAGAGAATCTGATCAGCGTCGTCTTGCTCGGTGGACAGCTCGAGAAGGTGCGTCCAATCCTGTATCGCGCCTTCGAATCGATCGAGGGCCTCCAGCGCGGTCGCCCGCCCCCGGAGGAGCCGGGGATCGTCTGGACTCTTCGTGATCAATCGATCAAAAATCGGCACGGCGACGCCAGGTTCACTGTGCAGGCTGCGTTCCGCCTGTTCGAGATCCTTAATCGCTGCGTGGTCGAGCGACGAGCATCCGGCTGAAGAGAACAACACCAACCAGCCGAAGATGGTCAACATGGGGGACTTCGAGTTTGATCGCGGCATCGGGGCGGCTCCTCAAGGGTCGAAAGTGGACTCTGTCTTCGTTTATCGATTCGTGGGTGTTTCAGACTTGAGCCCCGAGAAACACGGAGTCGGTTCCTAGTCGGCGATTGATGCCTAGAACAGGGACACCTATGATCCGCGGCTCGAAAATTACCGGGTCCTCGAGACTCGACACGAGAAAGGCTACCGGGTGAAGATCCACGAATACCAAGCGAAGGGTGTCCTCGCGCGTTACGGGGTATCCGTGCCCGAAGGGCGCGTGGCGGAGACCGTCGAAGAGGCGGTAACTCATGCCGAGGCACTCGGTGGCGACGTGAGTGTCGTCAAAGCTCAGATCCATGCCGGCGGTCGTGGCAAGGGTGGCGGCGTGAAGGTGTGCAAGTCGATCGACGAGGTCCGTGACGCAGCAAAAGCGATTATCGGAATGAACCTCGTGACGCATCAGACCGGTCCGGCGGGTCAAAAGGTTCGGACGATCTACGTCGAGAAGGGCAGCGACATTGAGCGGGAGATTTACCTGGGGATCGTCATCGATCGCCAGAGTGAGCGACCGGTCATGATGGCAAGCGCCGAAGGCGGCATGGACATCGAAGAGATTGCCGAGAACCGACCGGAGGCGATCCACACCGAGACTCTCGATCCGGTTGCCGGACTCGCTCCGTTCCAGGGGCGTCGACTGGCCACCCGTATCGGGCTGCCGAACGAGAACATTGCCGCGTTCGCAAAGATGGCGTCGAGCGTCGCGCGCATGTTCTTGGACGAAGACTGCTCGATGGCGGAGATCAATCCTTTGGTTCGCACGAAACAGGGAGATTTGTTGGCGCTCGATGCGAAGATCGAGTTCGACGACAACGCCATGTTCCGTCACGCCAACAATCTCGAGCTTCGCGATGAGCACGAGGAAGACGCCATGGAGCTGCGCGCTTCCAAGGCCGAACTGAGCTACATCAGCATGGACGGGAACATCGGCTGCATGGTCAACGGCGCCGGTCTCGCCATGGCCACTATGGACATCATCAAACTCCAGGGTGGAGAGCCGGCCAACTTCTTGGACGTCGGTGGGGGAGCGACCAAAGAACGTGTTTCCGAAGCGTTCCGAATCATCCTGTCCGACGACAAGGTCGCGGCTATTCTCGTCAACATCTTCGGTGGGATCGTTCGTTGCGACTTGATCGCGGAGGGTGTGATCGCCGCCGCGCAAGATGTCGCGATCCCCGTTCCGGTCGTGGTTCGGCTCGAGGGCAACCGGGTCGCCGAGGGGAAGAAGCTGCTCAAGGAGTCAGGGCTAAATTTGATCTCGGCCGATGATCTACGCGACGCCGCGGAGAAAGTGGTCGTTGCTGCAAAGGAGGGCGTCCGATGAGCATCCTCGTCAACAAGGACACCAAACTGATCGTGCAGGGGTTCACGGGTAAGACCGGGACGTTTCACTCCGAGCAGTGCATCGAGTACGGGACGAATATCGTCGGCGGCGTGACGCCCGGACGCGGTGGTTCGACCCACCTCGATCGCCCCGTCTTTAACACAGTAACTCAAGCGGTCGAGACGACCGGGGCCAACGCTTCGGTGCTCTACGTGCCTCCGCCGTTCGCGGCGGATTCTATCGTCGAAGCAGCCGAAGCGGGGATATCGGTGATCATCTGCATCACCGAAGGTGTTCCCGCGCTCGACATGGCCCGTGCCAAGGCTGCGGTTCGCGCGCACGGAGTTCGCTTGGTGGGCCCGAACTGTCCGGGCGTGATTACGCCGGGCGAGTGCAAGATCGGCATCATGCCCGGCTTCATCCATCAGCCAGGGCGTATCGGTGTCGTGTCTCGTAGCGGGACCTTGACGTACGAAGCGGTCTTCCAACTCTCGGCGCGTGGCTTCGGCCAGTCGACGTGTGTCGGTATCGGTGGAGATCCGATCATCGGTAGCACGTTCGTCGATGTCATCAAGCTGTTCAACGACGATCCCGACACGGACGGCATCGTGATGGTCGGTGAGATCGGCGGAACCGCAGAGGAAGAGGCGGCCGAATTCATCCAGAGCGAAGTGAAGAAGCCGGTGGCGGCGTTCATCGCCGGTCGCACCGCTCCTCCCGGCAAGCGCATGGGTCACGCCGGCGCTATCGTCAGCGGCGGGAAAGGAACGGCTGAAGACAAGATTGCGGCGCTCGAGCGGGCTGGAGTTGCTGTGACTGATTCTCCCGCTGGAATCGGTGAGACGTTCGCGGTAGCGGCGGGCTAGCGCTTGCGGCGGTGCACGACATCAACGAAGAAACGAGGGGCTTGCGGTTTCACCGCGGGTCCCTCGTTTTCCTCGTCTAAGTGTTCTCGGTCGTCTTCTCGGTGACATCGCTCAACGGCGACATCGCGATCTACTCGGCGAGCCGCTCCTTGAACGCGCGGAGCTCGTCGTCGTCGACGCCCGGGAGTTCCTCGCTCGCGCCGAGCAGGAACGCAGCAAAACGGTTGTCTTCACGCGTGCTGTTGAGTGTCGCCTCCAGCAAGATGTACTGCTCAGGTGCGATCTTCCTCAACGCTTGAATGATCGCTTTCTCGCGGGCTGAGACCACGACCTTTTCGTCGCGAGTTTCGTCCTCTGTACCCTTCTTGATGTTGTCGAGGATCTCTCGTCCCGGCGGTGGGTACGGTGCCTCTGAGTCGAGGAGATAGTCGACGGTCACGCCTAACTCCCGCGCGATTCGAAGTGCGACCGGACCTCGTGGCTGATGATGGCCTGCCTCGATGCGGGACAATGCACTCGGCGTCACCGACGTCTGCGTGGCGAGCGACTTCTGTGGCACGCCGAGATCCTTCCGCAGGTTCAGGATTTTCCTGCCGGTTTCCATTTTGCGAGCCTGCTCCTGATTCCCCGTTGCGAAGACTTATTTCCTGCCCGGTCTCACGGATCTCAAGGTTCACCTCGAGATCGCGTTCGGTCGGGCGGATCCCAGCACTCTTCGACGTTCACAGTCGACGTTCACACCTACGGTCCGACCCTCCCCCGAGATTCGGTCCGCGAGCCCCTCAGACCTCTTCGCAGTACGTCTCCAGGTTCGCTAGTCGCGTCTGTGCGACCTGGATACGCTCTGGGCGAACAGGTACTTTTGTGCGACGACTGGTTCGGCTCCGGCCGCCTGACCCCAAGGGCAGAGCGACCACGGCGTCCGTCGATCGACGATCCCCGTGCCGACGATGCACGGTGTCGCGAATACACGGTACCGAGGATGTACCGTGCCGACGAATGCTGCGAAGAGCCTAAATCGAATGAACTTGAGCCGGAAGTCACACCTGCAACCATGGTTCGGACTAAGCCGTTGTCGAACCACGACAGCCCACGAGTTTACAATTCGCAATATCGTACGCAAAAGAAAAAGCTGAAGCAGGGCACGACCGCCCACAGTCGAGAGGCTCAAGACGTTTGACGAACAGGTTTTCCGACGCTTCCACCCCCCCGGGCGACTTCGTTGACCGGGTAGCCGCTGCGCGCCGGCCGGTTCTCCTGACCCACATCTATCCCGATGGTGACGCGATCGGGTCGCAACTCGCGCTTGCGCGGGCCCTGGCTAGCCAGGGTGCCGAGCCTCGGATCCTCATCGCCCACCCGGCGCCGCTTCTCCAGGAGTTCATGGACCCTGAAGGGGTCGTCGTCGTCGCGTCCGAGGAGCACGCGGTCGAGGCTCTCGCGACCTCGGACCTCTGCCTGATCCTCGACACTTCCGACTACGCCCGGTTGGGTCGGTTGGAGCGCGCCGCTCGTGAATCGAACGTGCTCAAGTACTGCATAGATCACCATTTGTGCGTCGACCCGACGGCATTCGACGCGCTGTGGAGCGACCCGAGCTGCCCCGCGACCGGACTGCTGGTGCTTTCGCTCCTCGACACGCTGGGGATCCGCATCACGGCCGAGATCGCCGAGCCGCTGTTCATCGCGGTCGCCACCGACACGGGCTGGTTCCGATTCTCCAATGCCACCGCGCTCGTCTTCGAATCGGCGAGCCGCCTGGTCTCCGCCGGCGCCGACCCGGCGTATCTGCACCGCGCTCTGTTCGAGAACTCGTCGCTCGGTCGAACTCAAATGCTCGGCGAGATGTTGTCGTCACTCAGCAGTCAGGCCGGCGGGCGACTCGTGTACTCCGTGGTTAGGCAGACCCAGCTCGGCCGGTTCGGAATCCCCTTGGAGGAGATCGATGGGTTCATCGATCACCTCAAGGAAGTCCGCGGCGCCGAAATCCTAATCCTGTTCGTTGAAGTCTCTTCGGGAAGATATAAAGTGTCCCTCCGCTCCAAGGGGCGTCGAGATGTGCACGCCATGGCCAGTCAGTTCGGCGGAGGTGGTCACGCCAAAGCGGCGGGTTTTCGGATCGAGGGCTCTCACGACGACGTCGTCTCTCGTGTCGTGTCGGCTGCGCTCGAAGTTCTGCAGTGAATCGGCGAACGCATCGCGAGCGCGAGCCTGGTACGCTGCTTCGCCAACGTGCTGCTGTCGTCACTCTCTGCGTTAACTCTCTGCTTTTCCTGGGAGAGTCGTCTTCCGTCTTTCAGCGTCAACTGAGTCGGTTCCTGCACGGACACTATCGGGCGGGACCAAATTGAGTAGGTACTGGAACAACCGCATGCTAGCTCGCTCACCACGCACCTCGACCGGTCATTGCCTCGCCCCGCGATTGGCGCTTTTCCTCGTCCTTTGCTTGTCTCTCGTCGTGGCGGGTTGCGGCGGAAGCAAGAAGGCCGCTCCCAAGGACGAAGAACCGGAGATGACGGCGGAAGAAGTCGCCGCCGAGGTCCAGAAGCGCCGGCTCGAATCGATCAAATCGAACTTCGAGCGCGCGAAGAAGCTGGTCCGAAAGAACCCGACCGACTTCTTCACCAACACAGAGAACCTCCAGGGAATCCTCGTCGGAGCCATGGGCACCAGGTACGAGGAAGACATTCAGGCGGAGATTGACCAGCAAGAGCAGGGGCTCAAGGACTTTGCCGACAAGCAGCTCGACGAACTCATGGTCGAAGTCGAGACGCACATGTCGAAGAAGGATTGGGACGAAGCCGAGCGTACCCTGATCCGCTTCGCGCAAAACGAAGACGCGTTTCGCGCATTGCCCGCTTGGAACCGCTACGAAGAGATGATCGAAGAGATCAAGATCAAGGGGATGGCCGAAGGAGAAGCGCGAACGCTTCTCGGCCGGGCGACCAAGTACAAGCTTCAAGGCGAGACTGCACGCGCCATCGGTATGTTGGTGGCATTCCCGAACAAGTATCGAGATACCTCGGAATACGCGCAGATCGAAGAGACCATCGCGTCTTACATGGAGGACTACAGAGTCGAGCGCGCGGAGCGGGACAAAGAAGATGCGGTTCCGTTCGTCGATCTCGAGATGGATGAATACCTCTCGAACTTCCATCACGTGATGTTGTCCGGCGACGTGACTGTGTGGAACGGCGTTGACGGCGTTGCCGAGGGCGACAACAGCGGAGAGCTGCCCGCTCCGCTCGTGCTTGGTACTTCTGAGTGGGAGAACTGGACCGTCGAGTTCACGGTCAAGTACACCGGGGATGAGCCGTTTCGTCTCGGAGTCACCGCCGGGGAAACTCGATTCAGCCGCGGCAAGCAGCAGTGGGCGACCTACCCGTTCCCGGACCTCGACGAAGATGAGTGGCACACCCTCCGGGTCATCGTCAGCGACGGCGAAATCGAAGTTCGCGACGTGACCACGGGCTCCAAGCTCAAGGAGGGCGTCCCCAAGGCGAACGCCACGGGCGGGATCGCATTCTTCATCATGCCCGGTCAGAAGATGTTTCTGAAAGACGTGCGCTACAAGATCGTCTCCAAGATCGAGGCCCCCAAAGAAGAAGGTGGTGACGACGAGGGTGGCGATGGCGAGGGCGACGGGTAGTCGCGCCGTGGCCAGACTCGATGTGAGAGACCTCGACAGTTGGGATCAAGACGTTGCCGGGTTAGCGGGTACGTTGGTTCACGAGGTCAAGAATCCGCTCTCCACATTAAACATCAACACCCAGCTCATCCTCGAGGAGTGGGAGCAGCCCGACACTCCACGTGAGCAGCGCATGGTGCAACGACTCGGCGTCATGCGCTCCGAGATCACACGGATCCAACAGATCGTCGATTCGTTTCTGCGGCTCGTCAAAGAGCCGCAAGTCTCTCCCGGCATGGTCGACATTCCCGAGTTGCTCGAGGGGCTGATCCAGCACAATCGCGAGGGGCTCGAGCGGCAGAACGTCCACGTGCTGTTTCAGCCGGGCAAGGGAGTGGCGCGGGTCTCGGGCGACGACGGGTTGCTGCGACAGGTCTTCCTCAACTTGATCCGCAACGCCGAGCAGGCCATGCCCGACGGCGGCGACTTGATGATTCGAGTTCGAACCAAAGACAAGGTCGTGGTGACTGACGTCATCGACACCGGCGACGGCATTCCCGAGGAGCGGCTTGCCAACATTTTCAAGCCGTACGTTTCTTCCAAGCCAGGTGGGACAGGACTGGGCCTTCCGACGATTTGGCGAATCGTTCACCACCATGGCGGCCACATCATCGTCGAGAGCGACGTCGGCAAAGGCTCTCAGTTCTCGGTGTTTCTCCCGCTGGCTCCGGATCTCGTGTGAGCGTCGCGTCTGCGTGCCGCTGCGCTTGTCACGTCAGAGTGGCTCAGTCGATTGCGCGGCCGGGGTCTAGTACAACACGCGCACCTACGGTCGAACTGCGGTTGCACCACGCGAGCTGACTCGGTGGTTCGCGTCCGGCCAACTTCTTGCTTTGGCCCAGATCCGGAGTTCCCCGGAGAGCGAACGACGTGAAGGCGATCAGGAGCAGTATGGCCAAGTCCGCGAGCGCAGAGTCGACGATCACGAAACCCCGCGATGCAAGTAGTGCGCGGATCCTCTACGTCGACGACGAGCCCCATCACGCTGAAGCGGCCGCCGACTCCCTGCGAGTCGTCGGATACGACGTCGAGGTCTGTCACGACGGAGCCAGCGCGCTCGAGCGGCTGCGCGCCGAGCTGTATGACATGGTGATCACCGACCTGAATCTCGGCGACATGGACGGCCTTCGTATTCTTCGCGAAGCTCGCAACCTTCACCCTTTCCTGAGTTCGTTGGTCGTCACGGGACACGGCACGATCGAGACCGCCGTCGAGGCGATGAAGGTCGGGGCCGACGACTACCTCACCAAACCGGTCGAGATCAACGAACTACGCATGGTCGTCAAGCGAACGCTCGAGGGCCAAGCGTTGCGACGTCGGGTCGACGAGCTCGAACGTCAGCTCGACAGCCGGTTCGGCTTCGAGGGGATCATCGGTTCGAGCCCGCGCATGCACGAGATCGTGCAGCGACTTCAGCAGATCGCGCCGACCGATGTTTCGGTGCTGATCCTCGGCGAAAGCGGGACCGGGAAGGAACTCGTCGCGAAGGCTATTCACAACAATAGTCGCCGCAAGGACAAGGTCCTCGTCCCGTTGAATTGCGCTGCGTTGTCCGAGGGGATTCTCGAAAGCGAGCTGTTCGGGCACGAGAAAGGGGCGTTTACCGGTGCGTCCTATACGCGCAAGGGACGATTCGAGCACGCCGACGGTGGTTCGTTGTTCCTCGATGAGATCGGCGACATCCCACTCGAGACTCAGGTGAAGCTGCTGCGTGTTCTCGAAGAGCGGCAAGTCACGAGGATCGGTTCGAACGAGCCGATCGAAGTCGACGTTCGAGTGATTGCCGCGACCCACCGCGACCTGCAAGAGCGCATCGAGCAAGGGCTGTTTCGGGAAGATCTCTACTACCGCTTGAACGTCGTGACCGTAGAGGTGCCTCCGCTGCGAGAGCGTGCGATGGATATTGGGCCACTCGTGAATCACTTCATCGCTGAGTATTCTCGGATTCACGCCAAGAACATCGACGGGATCTCGCACGAAGCGCTTCGCATCCTGACGCGTCATACGTGGAAGGGGAACGTTCGCGAACTGAAGAACGCGATCGAGAGCATGGTCGTGCAAGCGCGTTCGAGTGCGCTCGGGATCGAAGACATTCCTCCCCGCATTCACCCGGTCGACGACCCCGGCGGACGGTCGCACGGCGTCATCGCCGTTGGCACCACGATTCAGGAGATGGAGCGGATCCTTATCCAGAACACGCTCGAAGCGATCAACGGCAACCGTAAGGAGGCCGCCTCGCTGCTCGGCATTGGGGAGCGCACCTTGTACCGAAAGATCAAAGAGTACGGTCTGTAGGTGCGCCGAGCGCGGGCTTCGCCCTGCCAGAATGGCAACGCCTGAGGTAGCTGCCGTATGTCAGATTGGCATGGTTTGCCGTGGCCGTTCCCCGACCTACTGATTCGGAAGCCATTTAGGTCGTCAGGCCGGGGCGATTCGTTTGGGAATGCACTTTGCGATCGGAGGGTGGCGCCCGGCCCCCGGCCGTGCTCCGACCTGGCAGCCTTATCGAGACGATTGCCGACTAGACGACGTCGCTGCGAGTTTGCCAGAACCTAGAAATCACACGCACCAACCGTGGGAGCCGCGAGCGGCCCCGAAGCTGAGGAGCGGATCCAAAATGAGCAAGATCATCGGAATCGACCTAGGTACCACGAACTCCGTGGTCGCCGTCATGGAGGGGGGAGAGCCGACTGTCATCCCCAACCGAGACGGTAACCGCGTCACTCCCTCGGTTGTCGCATTCACAGACAAGGGTGATCGCCTCGTTGGGCAGACCGCCAAGCGACAGTCGGTGACGAACCCAGCCAACACCATCTTCTCGATCAAGCGCTTCGTCGGCCGCCGTCACAGCGAGGTCTCGGACGAAGAGCGGATGATCCCGTACGAAGTCACAGGTGGGGCTGAAGAGCTGGTCAAGGTTAAGGCGCAGGGCAAGGAATACACACCGCCCGAAATCTCCGCCATGATCTTGCAAGAGCTCAAGGAGACGGCTGAGAACTTTCTCGGTGAGAAAGTGACCCAGGCGGTCATCACGGTTCCGGCTTACTTCAACGACAGCCAGCGCCAAGCGACCAAAGACGCAGGGACCATCGCCGGCCTCGAAGTGATGCGAATCATCAACGAGCCGACGGCCGCCGCTCTGGCGTACGGGTTGAACCGAAAGGGCAGCGAGCGAATCGCAGTCTATGACTTCGGGGGCGGTACGTTCGACGTTTCGATCCTCGAAGTCGACGAGGGCATCTTCAAGGTCCTGTCGACGAACGGTGACACCCATCTCGGCGGGGACGACTTCGACGAAGTGCTGATCCACCACGTCGCCGACGAGTTCAAGAAAGAGCAGGGCATCGACCTTCGGGACGACCTGATGGCACTGCAACGTCTGAAGGAAGCGTCCGAGAAGGCGAAGTGCGAGCTCTCCAGCCGCAGCACTACCGACATCAATCTGCCGTTCATCACCGCCGACGCCTCGGGGCCGAAGCACCTTCAGATGGAGATTACTCGAGCGACGTTCGAGCAGCTCGCGAAGAAGCTAGTCGATCGAACCCGCAAGCCGTGCGAGATGGCACTGTCCGACGCCGGGCTCAGCCCGAGTGAAGTCGACGAAGTCATCTTGGTCGGTGGCTCGACGCGTATCCCCGCCATTCAGGAAATGGTGAAGGAGATCTTCGAGAAGGAGCCGAACCGCTCGGTGAACCCGGATGAGGTCGTGGCTATGGGAGCCGCAATCCAGGGAGGGATCCTGGGCGGCGACGAGCAACTCAACGAAGTCTTGCTGCTCGACGTGACCCCGCTCTCGCTGGGTATCGAGACGCTGGGTGGAGTTTGCACCAAGCTGATCGATCGCAACACGACCATTCCCACGAAGAAGACTCAGACGTTCTCGACGGCCGCCGACAACCAGCCGGGCGTGGAGATCGTCGTCCTGCAGGGCGAGCGCGAGATGGCTTCGGACAACCGGACGCTCAACCGTTTCGTGCTCGACGGCATTCCGCCGGCGCCGCGCGGGACTCCGCAGATCGAAGTCGCGTTCGATATCGACGCCAACGGAATCTTGAACGTGTCGGCCAAGGATCTCGGGAGCGGCAAGGAGCAGTCAGTCCGCATCGAGTCGTCGTCGGGGCTGAGTGAAGACGACGTCGAGCGCATGCGCGCCGACGCCGAGAAGCACCAAGCCGAAGACGAGAAGAAGCGGGCCGCCGTCGATGCTCGCAACGAAGCGGATCAAGCGGTCTACCAGACCAAGCAGCTTCTGGAAGAGCACAAAGACAAGCTTCCCGAGGACGAAGCGAAGAGCATCGAGACGGCCATCACGGCGCTCGAGGCGGTGAAGGACGACGAGTCGTCGGATGCAGAAACGATCAAGGCGAAGATCGAAGAGTTGCAGAAGGCGTCGCACGAGTTGGCCAAGCGTATCTACGAGCAGCCCGAGCAGGCTCCGGGTGACACCGGAGCAGCTCAGGAGCCGGCGGGTGCTGGCGCCGCGCAAGGCGACTCGAGCGATACGATCGACGCGGACTTCGAAGTTAAGGAGTAGCGTCGTCGGTTGACGTTCGACACGTAGAATCCCGGATCGCGACCATCGTCGCGGTCCGGGATTTTCTTTTGTCCAAAGTGCACGCTTCGCGGGCGTCGCAAGACACCAGACTTGCGGTCGGTCATTTCGAGCAATAGACTTACAGAAACGAGGGTCGCCCGCACTCGGGGCAACTCGTCGAGTGCTGCCGTGGCTGGGAAATCGAACACCGCAAACCCCCGCAAGGCCTAGGGACTCAGGCGCGCCGGAACTCAGGAGCGCTGGAACTCAGGAGCGCCGGAACTCAGGAGCGCTGGACTGGAGGAAGTCGGGGGGCCCTGCGACAGCTCGCTGTCTCCCATCGTCCCACGTCACCTACGGTTCGTAGGGCTTCAGTTGGACTTCCACTCGGTCTCGGCAAATTCGACTGGCGCACGCTCATCGCGAGTTTCGCCCTGACAATAGGCGGGCGAAGCGGCAAGCCCCTCCTCAGACGACGATCGAACACTCACGTCGGTTCGGTCGATACTCCAGCCCTGTACTGGCGCCAATTCGGCCGGAACCAACGAGCCGCTTGACCCGGTAAACCCCGTGATGTTGCCGATCCGCGCGTTTCGACGTCGGGCGCGGCAAGCACCGCGATCAGGCCGGATTATCGAAGAAACGCTTCAAGCAGTTTCGTGACGACTCCGACAGATGAATTTGGAGGCGAAGCATGACCGATATCAACCTGTACTCTTTGATTTCGAAGAACCTCGACCCAGAGAAGCATCGCGAGCTGAACTGGACGGGAACGTTCCACGACTACCTGCGTGTGGTCCAGGAAGACCCTAACGTCGTTCGGAACGCATTCCAGCGCATGTACGACCTCGTGATGGAGCAGGGCGTAGAGGAGTACACGCGCCTACGCGAGGACTACATCCACTACAAGTTCTTCGATGACCCTTTCGAAGCCGGCAAAGATGCGGTGTTCGGCCTCGACCGACCGCTCATGAAGCTCGTCAACTTCTTCAAGTCCGCGGCGTTCGGCTACGGAACCGAGAAGCGCGTGCTACTCCTGCACGGCCCGGTCGGATCCTCCAAGAGTACGATCGTCCGCGTCCTGAAGAAGGGCCTCGAGCTGTACTCGGAAAGGCCCGAGGGCGCCCTCTATACGTTCGAGTGGCAGGACGAGCACGGCGAGTGGGTCACCAACCCCATGCACGAAGAGCCGCTCTACCTGGTGCCGGAGAAGGCTCGCGAGGAATTGCTCGCCCAGCTCTCTGAGCTCGAAACTTGCCGATACAAGCTGCGCCTCGACGGATCCCTCTGTCCGTTCAGTCGTTGGTACTACAACTTCTATATGGACAAGTACGACGGCGACTGGAATCAGGTGATCAACCACGTTCGCATCAAGCGCATCGTTCTGTCGGAAAAAGACCGAATCGGCATCGGGACATTCCAACCCAAGGACGAGAAGAACCAAGACTCGACCGAACTCACCGGCGATATCAACTACCGCAAGATCGCCGAGTACGGATCCGAATCCGATCCGCGCGCCTTCAACTTCGATGGTGAGTTCAACATTGCCAACCGTGGACTTATCGAGTTCATCGAGGTGTTGAAGCTCGACGTCGCCTTCTTGTACGACTTGCTCGGCGCCAGCCAGGAGCACTCGATCAAGCCGAAGAAATTTGCCCAAACGCACATCGACGAAGTGATCATCGGCCACACCAACGAGCCGGAGTATCGCAAGCTGCAGTCGAACGAGCTGATGGAGGCGTTCCGAGACCGAACGGTGAAGATCGACATCCCGTACATCACCGATCTCAGAGATGAAGTCCGGATCTACGAGAAGGACTACACACAAGAGCGAGTTGCCAAGCATGTGGCTCCCCACACGCTAGAGATCTGCGCCATGTGGGCGGTCCTCACTCGACTCGAAGAGCCGACCAACGCTCAGCTGAGCCTCGTGCAGAAGCTCAAACTCTACGACGGTCGATCGCTGCCCGGGTTCACCGAAGAGAACGTCAAGGAACTGCGCGCAGAAACACGTCGCGAGGGCCTCGAGGGAATTTCGCCGCGTTACATCCAAGACAAGATCTCGAACTCACTCGTCTCCGAGTACGACTACGTGAACCCGTTCATGGTTCTCAACGAACTCGAGACCGGGCTCAAGCACCACTCGTTGATCAGCAACGATGATCAGCGCAAGCACTACATCGAACTGCTCGCTATCGTCAAAGAAGAGTACGAAGACATCGTCAAGAACGAAGTCCAACGTGCGATCAGTGCGGACGAAGAGGCGATCTCGAAGTTGTGCGCGAACTACATCGACAACGTCAAGGCGTACACGCAGCGCGAAAAGGTCCGCAACCCGTACACCGACCAGTTCGAAGAGCCCGACGAGCGACTCATGCGCTCGATCGAGGAGAAGATCGACATTCCGGACAATCGCAAAGACGATTTCCGGCGCGAGATCATGAACTACATCGGTGCCCTCGCGGTCGACAGCAAGATCTTCGATTACAAGACGAATCAGCGTCTGCAGAAGGCGCTCGAATTGAAACTCTTCGAAGACAAGAAGGACTCGATCAAGCTGACTAGTCTCGTCGCCGACGTTGTCGACAAGGAGACGCAAGGCAAGATCGACGTCGTGAAGCAGCGCCTGATCGACAACTACGGCTACAACGACGACAGCGCGACCGACGTACTGAACTACGTCGCCAGCATCTTCGCGCGAGGCGACGTCAAAGAGATCTGAGCCTGATCTCTCGCCGTCTACCCGCGCCCACGCGGAGGCGCCTCGCCGCAACGCGCCTCCGCCTCGCTGAGTCGGGAGTGCTGCGCTGATTCGTCAGCGACGCACTCACCGACGAGGGAATGGACCCTATGGTCAAGAAGATCGACCCAGACAGTCACCGCTTCCGTCAGATCGTTCGAGGAAAGATCCGAGCGAATCTGAAGCAGTACATTTCGCGCGGTGAATTGATTGCGAAGAAGGGTAAGGACATCGTCAGTGTCCCTCTCCCTCAGATCGATATCCCGACCTTTCGGTACGGCTCCCAAGAGCAGGGCGGTGTCGGCCAGGGCCCGGGCGATGAGGGCACTCCGATCGGAGGCGACGAGCAAGGTAACGCGCCCGGCCCGGCCGGTGACCAGCCCGGCGATCACATTCTCGAAGTCGACGTCACCTTGGAGGAACTCGCTGACATCCTCGGCGAAGAACTCGAACTCCCCAACATCGAGCCGAAGGGGAACGAGTCGATCTACACCGCCAAGGATCACTACACCGGAATCAACAAGACCGGCCCGGAGTCACTGCGTCACTTCAAGCGCACGTACAAGGCGGCGCTTCGGCGACAAATAGCTTCCGGAACGTTCGACAAGGACCGCCCGGTCATCGTGCCGACGCGAGACGACCGTCGGTACCGCTCTTGGAAGAGCGTCAAGCTCCCGCAATCGAACGCCGTCGTGATCTACATGATGGACGTCTCGGGATCGAT
>JAJFFE010000017.1 GCA_021776775.1 Planctomycetota bacterium
CGTCGACCCCGGGGTCGACGAGACGGTCACGGTCAGCCTCGACACGGTTGAGTGGGGCAAGGCTCTCGAGAACATTGCACGCGAGACAAACTGCACGATCATCAAAGAGAGCCCACGGCTGATTCGGTTTGCGCAGCCGCCTGACGTGAGCATGGAGTTCCAAGAGGCGGAGCTCAAATTCGTGCTCGACATCTTGGCCAAGCAGAGTGGCGCAAACATTGTGATCGCAGAGGACGTCGAAGGTAAGGTCACGCTCGCCCTGCAAGGTGTGCCGTGGCGAGACGCACTCGAGACGGTCGTCAAGACGGCAAACTACGTCGTGGTCGAAGACAATGCGGGGATCAAGCCGATCCTCCGAATCGTTCGACCGGAGTCTCTCACGAAGCAACTCGAGACTCGCGTGATTCGCCTCAAGTACATTCGACCGCCGGAGAAGTATCTGGCGATCATCAAAGACGTGGAGACGGTCAGCCTCGACCAGCACGGTAGTGGTCCGATTGACGCGGAGTCCGAGTTCACTCTACTGACGGCGCTCAAGAAGGCGTTGTCGGCTGACGGCGACATGGACTACGACGTTGCGACCAACACGTTGATCGTGAAGGACGTCAAGCCTAACCTCGACGCTATCACCGACATCGTGCAGCAACTCGACGTCGAGCCAGCGCTGGTTCAAGTAGACGTGAAGTTCATCTCAACTTCGAGCGACGACGTGCTGGAAGCGGGTGTGAAGTTCGACCTTCCGAATACGCCAGCGCGTGAGGGTCTGCGAATCAACGTCTTCGGCGCTGATCCGCAATCGTTGATCACCCCGCGGGAAGCGTTCACCGGAACGCTGAACCGTAACATCGAGTTCGGCGGCACCTATCCGTTCGACGTCGGCCGTTGGTCGTCGATTCGCAGTGGATTCAATGCCCTCGGGATCTTGGACTTCACCGAGACCCGGATGCTGTTGTCCATGGTGCGCGACGACGACAACTCGAAGATCGTTCAAGAGCCGAGCCTGACCACGTTGGACAACCACCCGTCGACGATCTTCGTCGGGGAGTCCGTGCCGTTCGCGGTACAGGAGGTCAGCCAGGATCAAAACGGTAACGTCACCGTCGCGATCGACGAGAACGAGCGGTCTCCGATCAATATCGGATTCACACTCTATATCTCGCCGCACGTCGTGCCGGGTACGGACACGATCAACCTCAACGTGATCCCGAAGGTGTCGAGCCTGACGGGGACGACCTCGGTCGTCGAGGGGTTCGATCGTTTCAGCTTTTCGGCTGACGAGAACAACAACCTGCTGACGTTCATCGATCTTCCGCGAGAAGCGAAGCAGACCGTCGTGACCTACCTGCGAGTGCAGAGCGGCCACAGTGCGGTGATCGGTGGACTCCACAGCGAGCGAAAGTTCGAGATCGAGACCAAGATCCCGATCCTGTCGAGCATTCCGCTCTTGGGGAACCTCTTCAAGTGGCGTCGGAAGGCGACGGATATCGATCACCTGCTGATCTTGATTACACCCCGCTTGATCACTTCGACCGAGCGAGCAGATCAGATCACCCGTGACGCTATCCTGAAGTCGGAACGTTACGACTACTTCAAGAAGAAGTACGGCGGGAAGAGCGCGGCGGACGGCGGCAAGTAGCCGGTCGTCTGCGAGTGATTTTCAGCTGATCAGAGTGGGCTCCCGATTGGGAGTCCGGAGAAGGCGGACGAGTCAATCTCGTTCGCCTTTCCTTTATTTTGGATTGCTATAGCCTGGCCGACCATGAAACGCCTCCTGGTCAATAGCCTCGATACCACGAACGTTCGCGTCGCGCTCGTCGAGAGCGGACGTCTGGTCGAGTATCACTTCGAAGAGAGTGGCGACCGGCGCCTGCACGGCAACGTGTATGTCGGCCGGGTGGTCAACGTCGAACCCGCGATCCAGGCAGCATTCATCGACATCGGAGAAAACCGAAGCGCGTTCATTCACATTTCGGATCTTCACCCCGCGTACGCCGATGCTCGAGGGGTTCCATCTCCAGCTATTCTCGATAATAGAGAAGCAGGTCGAGGCCCGGACGGAAAGCGGTTGCTGATCCAGGACGTCTTGCACCGCGGTCAGTCGATCCTGGTTCAGGTGACCAAGGAGGCGATCGGACACAAGGGGCCGAGCGTTACCTCTTACCTGAGCATTCCGGGTCGCTATCTCGTCCTCATGGTCGGAATGAGCCGAGCTGGAATTTCCAAGAAAATCACCGACGAGGAGCAGCGCGATCAACTGCGCGATATCTGCAGCAATCTGGCGTTGGACGAGAACGTTGGGGTGATCGTTCGTACGGCGGGTGAGGGGCGGACTCGGAAAGAGATCGAATCCGATTTCGACTACGTACAACAGAGCTGGCGAGACGTCGTTCGTAAGAGCCATATCGAAAAGCCACCGAGCCTGCTGTACGAGGAAAGCGACCTTGTCATACGATCGGTGCGCGATCTTTTTGCCGAGGATGTGACCAGCATCGTTGTTGATTCCTCCGCCGTGAAGGAGCGCGTCGTTTCGTTCATCGAACGCACCGCGCCGTCGCGTGGTAGCGCAGTTGAGTTGTACTCTGGTGATGAGCCGCTGTTTCATCGGTACGACATCGAGCAGCAAATCGAGTCGATCTACGACCGCAAGGTACCCCTGCCCAGCGGAGGGTCGCTGGTGATCGACGAGACCGAGGCGTTGGTCGCGGTCGACGTCAACTCCGGGAAGTCTCGAGGGCAAGACGATCTCGAGGAAACGGCGATTCTCATCAATTCCGAAGCCGCCGTGGAGATTGCGCGCCAACTCCGACTGCGGGACCTCGGCGGGGTGATCGTCTGCGACTTCATCGACATGCTCGAGGCAGCCAATCGACGCCAGGTAGAGACGGTGCTTCGAGATGAGCTGCGGAAGGATCGATCCAAGAACTGGATCGCGCGGATGTCGCGATTCGGATTGATCGAAATGACGCGCCAGCGGCTGCGCCCGTCGAAGGACAAGGTTGGTCGCAGCCCGTGTCCGACCTGCGCCGGGCGTGGAACGATCCGCAGCCCTCATATCGTGGCGGCGGCACTGTTTCGAGAGCTCCGGAGTGGTCTCATGGCGCCAGGCGTTTCCGGTGCCGAGGTCTGGGCCGGAACCCATCTGCTCGAGTACCTGGTGAACGAGGGTCGGCAAGAGGTCATCGATATCGAGGATGAAGGCGACAAGCGCGTCTCGATCCGGCTCGATCACGACTTGGCGAGCGACGCGTACGATCTTCGAATCTCCTGACGCCGCGCCAGCTGCTCGCCGCGCTAGGCCATTCCGTTCGCACCAGCATAGCCCGGCTGTCAGAAACGAGTTGCAGGGGGTGGACGGGCCGCAAGGGCCTGGGTAAAGTATCGCGCTCTGCTCTGCGCGCCGGGCGAATTGCGTTCGTTCGGGCGTCCGTAGGACGTAGGCGTAAATCACTTGTAGTCAATAGTTTGTGGGCGGCCGGCGAGCCGCCGTGATCAACGATGGACGACCGTCCTCGGCGATCAAACGATAGAAGATCGGATGCGACGAATGTTCGCAATCATTCGAGACGGCGGAAAACAGTACCGCGTCGAAGAGGGACAGTCAGTCCTTCTGGACCGTCGCGACTGTGATACCGGGGACAATATCGAGTTGGCCGAAGTCCTGACCATTGAGGACGACGGCGGGTTCACCGTCGGTAAGCCGCTGGTCGAGGGCGCGAAGGTTGTCGCCGAGGTCCTGGGCGAAGCGAAGGGTCCCAAGTTGATCTTTCACCGCTTCCGCCGCCGCAAGGGCTCGCGTAGCCGACGAGGCCACCGACAGAAGTACACCGAAGTTCGCATCTCGAGCATTCAGAAGTAAGGGAGTACGACCATGGCTCACAAAAAGGGACAGGGCGCGTCTCGTAACGGTCGCGACTCCAACCCGCAGTACCGCGGAATCAAGATGTACGACGGCGAACCGTGCCGCGCTGGCAACATCATCGTGCGGCAGTGTGGAACCAAGTTCCACGCCGGGCAGGGTGTTGGTCAAGGTCGCGACTTCACGTTGTTCGCGTTGGTCCCCGGCAAGGTTTCCTACGACAGCCGACGACGGATTTCGATCCAACCTGTCTAGGCAATAGGCAAGCGTGACGTGGACAAATGACAAGGGAGAGAAGCCGCTAGCTGCGGGTCTCTCCCTTTCGTATTTGACGGACCGGGTTCGGTCCAAAGCGAGGCAGCATGGCTCACCCGTTTATCGACGAAACTGTGATCCGCGTGCGTAGCGGTGCGGGTGGCAACGGTTGCGTGTCGTTTCGTCGCGAGAAATACGAGCCCCGCGGGGGGCCAGACGGTGGCAACGGCGGTCGTGGCGGACACGTAGTTCTTCGGGGCGACGAAAACATCTCGACTCTGCTCGAGCTGGGACGTAATCACCTTTACTCCGCTGTTCGCGGTGTCGCCGGGATGGGGAAGAACCGCACGGGAGCCACCGGAGACGATGTCGTCGTGCGTGTACCCACCGGAACGTTGGTGCGTCACGCCGAGACCGCGGAACTCATCATCGACATTCAGGAGCATCAGCAGGAATACGTGATCGCCAAGGGGGGGCGGGGCGGTCGTGGCAACAAGTCGTTTGCCACGGCGACGCATCAAGCTCCCCGCGAGTCGGAAGAAGGAGAGCCTGGGGTGGAGCTCGAGATTGCACTCGAGTTGAAACTCATGGCCGACGTCGGGCTCTTGGGGCTTCCGAACGCTGGCAAGTCGACCTTCCTCAGTCGTGTCTCCGAGGCGCGGCCGCGGATTGCTAGCTATCCGTTTACGACGCTCCGACCGCAATTGGGAATCGCTGAGCTCGACGTCGACCGTCGGATCGTGATCGCTGATATTCCCGGTCTGATCGAAGGTGCACACCGAGGCGTCGGCTTGGGTATCGAGTTCCTCCGCCACCTGGAGCGCACCCGCGCCCTGGTTCACTTGATCGATCCGTTTGAGCGAACCCCGGAGCAGCTAGTCGAAGATCACCGAGTGATCCGATCCGAGATCGGGAGCTACATCATCGATCTGAACGATCGACCGATCGTCACCGTCCTGTCGAAAGCCGACCTTATTCCGAAGGAAGAGCGTTCGACGCTCTCGTCGGCATTGCGCAGTGCGACCGGTCTCGAGGTCATTTGGATCTCGGCTGCAACTGGGGAGGGTATCTCGGCCCTGCTCGACGCCAGCTGGCACGCGTTGCACGGGTAGAGCTTCTCGGCCCGGCTCGTTCGTCGCCTGACAGTTCTTCGCCGCCGTCTGCATCATGTTTCAAATGTTAGACTTGCGCTTGTAGCGCTCGGTCCCCGTTGGCCTCACTCGAAGGCAGCGGGGTATTCTTGATGCGACGACGAAATCACTCCCGATCTGTCCGCACTTGGGGCATCTGTATATCGATTCCTGGCGGCGAGAAGGTCCTTTATGGAATTTCACGAAATGCTCCGGAAGATGGTCATCGAGCACGCCTCGGACCTCTTCCTCAAAGTTGGCGGACCTCCGTCCCTTCGCATCGATGGCGCTATCCACTTTCTCGATACCGAGGAACTTGCGCCACAAGACATGCAAGAGATCTACGAGATCATCGAGGACGCACGTCGGGATCCGCTGCCCAACAAGCAAGACATCGACACCGCTTATGAGCTGCCCGGTATCGGTCGCTTTCGTGTGAACATCTTTCGCCAGCGCGGACAACTCGGGTTCGTCTTCAGGCACGTCGTCAACACGGTTCCGTCGTTCGAAGACTTGCTGCTGCCATCCAAGGTGTTGGGCCACTTGGGAGCGCAGCGACGTGGGCTCGTCCTGATCACTGGCAACACGGGCGCCGGTAAGACGACGACGTTGGCGTCGGTCATCAATCACATCAACGAGACGTACAACCGACACATTATCACCGTCGAAGATCCGATCGAGTTCATGTTCAAGGACAAGAAGTCGATCATCGATCAACGCGAAGTTGGAATCGATACGTCTGATTTCCTTTCGGCGTTGAAATACGCTCTGCGTCAAAGCCCTGACGTGATCTTGATCGGTGAAATGCGCGATCGTGAGACCATGGAGGCCGCATTGTCAGCGGCAGAGACCGGACACTTGGTCCTATCGACGCTACACACCGTCAACGCAACACAGACCGTCGAGCGAATCATCAACTACTTCCCGCCGCACCAGCACGGTCTCATTCGCCTACAGCTTTCGCTGTGTCTGGCCGGAGTCATTTCGCAGAGGTTGATGCCGAAGAAGCAAGGCAAGGGGCGGGTGCCCGCCCTTGAGATCATGATCAACAACCCGACGGTGCGGGAGCTCCTGATGAAGGGGATGACTCCAGATCTCTACGGCGCGATCAAGGACGGCGACTACTTCGGCTGTCAAACCTTCAATCAGTCGATCAAGAAGCTGTACCAATCCGACTGCATCAGCCTAGATGACGCCATGGCCGCTTCCGACTACCCCGAAGAGCTGCGCCTCGAGTTGCGGGGCGTTTACAAGGGGACCGCGCCGGCGGACTTCAACTTCGACTACTAGAATCCGTCAAAGTCAAAGTATCGGTCGAGCTACCGGCTCGAGAGCATCTCAGGGCGCGAGTCTCCGCGAGCAGCGGGACTCGCGCCCTGTTCTCGTTCCCGGGCGCGGTTGAGTATTCTTGGGGCGATCCTTCTATACTGCTTCACCGGACGCGGTGAGGGAGGCGAATGGGGATCACGTTGGCGGTCGACGCCGGGAACACACACCTCACGTGGGGGCTGTTCTCGGGGGCCGAGCTACTTCAGGTCGGCACGTGCGAGAACGCGAACGATCGGTGGGGGCTACCCACATCGTCTTGGCGAGACGTCGATCGTATCGCGTTGGCTTCCGTTCGGGCTGGGACCGCGAGTCGTTGGCGCGCGGAATGGCCCGATTCACCGCCGGTCGTCGAGTTGGGAGTGACTCGCGAGATTCCTGTGCTCGCCGCGGTTCCCCATCCCGAACAGGTTGGAGCCGACCGGCTGGCGAATTGTCTCGCCTGGTCGCGACGCGTTCGAGAGCACGAACCGCGGCCGGCGGTCATCGTGGACTTTGGCACGGCGATCACGTTCGACGTCGTGTCGGAAAGCGGTGCCTACCTCGGGGGCTTGATCTTGCCGGGGCCGCGAATGGTAGCGGGTGCGCTGAACACCGAGACGTCACTCCTGCCGGAAGTTGCGATCGACCTGACTCCCGAGCTCTACGGACGGGACACCTTGTCGTGTATCCGACGGGGTGTGTACGGACTTTTTCGCGGCGGTGTCGAGTTCCATCTCGCCGCGTTCAAGGAGCAGTTGCCGCCGGAGACAGTGTTCGTCGCGACAGGGGGCGGGGCATCGTGGTACGCACCGTGGTTCGACTCCGTGGAACTGGTGCTGCCGTACCTCACACTGGAAGGGGTTTGGTGGGCGGAGGAGTTGTCTCGTTGAAACCATTTGACGTCGCGGTCTTGAGCCCGCCGGGAGAGGCGGCGTTGGGTGTGGTGGGTCTTCGTGGGGAGGCGGTGGCGGCTTTGATTCGCCAGCTTTTCCGACCCCGTGCACGAACGTGGAATCCCGCACAGAGCGCGTACGGAACGTTGACCGTCGACGGGGAAACTCTCGATGATGTCGTCGTCGTGCCCGTCGGCGGCGACTCGTTCATGGTTACGCTGCACGGGAACCCTACTCTTCTTCACGCTTTCGAGCAGTGCTGTCTCGAACTCGGCGGGGAGCGCCCGGACAATCTTCTCCAGTTCTCGTCTGGGTTTGTCGTTCCTTGCACCGGTTCGTCTTCCATCCGTGCCGAAGCGTTGGAGACGATCTCTAGTATCGGGTCGCTCAAGATCGCAACGTGGCTGCTCGCTCAATCAGACCCCACCGAAGACGGATTTGCGGCGTGGGTCGCCGAGGCCGCTTCTGGTGCGTCGGTCGAGCCCGCGACGGAGGCGGTTGTCGCTATGTCTGCACGGCGGTGGGGGATCGGATTGCTAGACCCGCCTACCGTCGTCCTCAGCGGCCCGCCGAATGCGGGGAAGAGTACGCTCTTCAACCGTTTCGTCGGACGTCCGCGCGTCGTCGAAGATGCGTCCCCCGGGACCACCAGGGACCTCATCGTGGAGTTGGTCTACGTCCGAGAGTTTCCGATACGCCTCGTCGATGGGGCGGGACTTCGCTCTTCCGATGACTTCATTGAGCAGGAGGGCGTTCGTCGAATGGAACGAGTCCGGGGCGAGGCAGATCTCGTCGTGGAGCTGGTACCGCCTGGTGCTTCGGAAATCAGCGATGGACGCGCCGATCTCGGAACGAGAGCGTTGAAGATCCGTTCGAGATTCGATCAAATCTTGCCCGTGGAACCTGGTGACGATGGTCTACTTGGTGTCTCGGGGCAAACCGGCGACGGCGTCGAGCTTCTGGAACGAACGATTCTGCAGCGGCTCTATGGGATCGAAGACCTCCCGAGCGATCCGGCTCCGTTTACGATGCGTCAGATCCACCTGCTCGATCTCCTCGTCGAGACCATGAAAAAAGGGGGGGACACCCGCGCACTTTGGGCTCAATTCTGATCGATTGAACTCGAGCGTGCGGGACGAAACTATGAAAGAACGCGTTCTCTACGACGCGCGGCAGACTCGAACCACCATCGACGCCTTCCTCGATGGCCTCGCCTCTCGCTATCGCGAACACGTCGACGCCTTTCCGGATCAACCCCTTCAAATTGTCGGTATTCGTCGTCGAGGTGACACATTGGCGCGTCGGCTCGAAGCGCGTTTGTCCTCCGCAGGGGTGACGGTTCCGCAGCTGGGCGTTCTCGACATAACGCTGTATCGCGACGACTTCAGTCCCAGCCGTCCACAGCCGATGGTGAGCCCGAGCGAGATCCCCTTTGAAGTAGAGGGCGCTCACATTTGGTTGGTCGACGACGTGTTTCAGACGGGGCGAACCATTCGAGCAGCGCTCAATCAACTATCGGACTTTGGTCGGCCCCGTTGCGTGACGCTTGCAGTGTTCATCGATCGGCAAATGCGAGAGCTTCCAATTTGCCCCGATGTCGTCGGTTTGGAACTGGAGCGTCCATCCGACGAAAGAGTGCAATTGCACCTCGAAGAGGTGGACGGGGTCGAGAACGTCGTTGGCGTGGTGCATGGTGAATGATGAAACCGAGAGTCAGTCAGCCGCGACGACTAAACATGATCCCAGCAGCGTGCAGGAGGCGAGCAACATGAACGAGGTCGAAGCGAAGCCTGTGTGGCATCGTCGAAACCTTCTCGACATCAATAGCTTGTCACGTGAAGAGATCGAGGCTCTCTTCAAGACCGCACACAGCTTTCGCGAAGTGAGCACTCGGAGCGTCAAGAAGGTTCCCGCGCTTCGCGGTCAGGTGGTCGTCAATCTGTTTTACGAGCCGAGCACTCGAACGAGGATTTCGTTCACGCTCGCTGCGCAGCGTCTATCCGCGGACGTCGTTGATTTCATCGCGGACGCGTCGAGTATCAGCAAGGGCGAGACCTTGGTCGACACGGCGAACAACATTATCGCGATGGGTGTCGACACGATCGTGCTTCGCCATCCGGCTCCCGGAGCTGCGCGGTTCTTGGCCTCGAACGTCGACGTCGCGGTCGTGAACGCCGGCGATGGCGCACACTCTCATCCCACGCAAGGGTTGCTCGACCTCTACACCTTGCTCGACAACTTGGGATCGCTCGAGGGGCGCCGAGTCGCGATCGTCGGGGACATATCTCATAGCCGAGTCGCTCGCTCCGGGATGCTGGCGTTTCGAAAGTTCGGGGCGGAGGTCGTCCTCGTAGGCCCTCCGACACTCGTTCCTCGTTCGTTTTCGGAGCTCGAAGGTGTCACAATCAGCCACTCACTCGATGCCGTGCTCGGTGATGTCGATGCCATTTGTCTGTTGCGGATGCAGCGAGAGCGTCAAGGCGCCGGGCTGTTTCCGTCGCTCGAAGAGTATTCGCGCTTGTTCGGAATGAACTCCGAGCGACTGCAACGCTGCCGGGACGATGTGCTCATCTTGCACCCGGGCCCCATGAACCGAGGTATCGAAATTACGCCGGACGTCGCCGATGGAGAACGCTCGCGAGTACTCGCCCAAGTCACCAACGGGTTGGCTGTCCGCATGGCGGTGCTCTACATGGTTGCGGGAGGCTCAGCGTGAACGGGTTCTTGGTCCGCGGAGGTCGACTTATCGATCCGGCGCAGGGCGTCGACGCGGTTTGCGATGTGCGAGTGGCGGGTGGACTCGTGACAGAGATCGGCTCGCTGGCGTCGTCGACCGATGAAGTCGAGATTGACGCGACTGACCTGATCGTGGCGCCCGGTCTGGTCGATCTCTGTGTGCATCTCCGCGATCCCGGGTTCGAAGAGGTCGAGACGATTCGATCGGGAGCGCAAGCCGCGATGGCGGGTGGTTACACGTCAATCGCAGCTATGCCCGACACGGATCCGCCGGTCGATAACGAAGCGAGCGCAGCCTATGTGGCTCTGAAGGGTGAGCGAGCGGAATCGGCTCGAGTGTATCCCGTCGGCGCCCTGACTCACGGACGAGAGGGATCTCGCCTCAGCGAGATGGCGGGGATGAAACGCGCCGGCGCGGTGGCGTTCAGCGATGAAGCCGGCGCGGTCGAGCGTGCCGACATTTTCCTCAAGGCTCTTCGCTATGCGGGAATGCTAGATCGTCCGGTGATGACTCGCTGTGAAGATCCCTGGCTACGCGGACAAGGGGTTGCCAGCGGGGGGTTGACGGCCGATTTGCTCGGGTTGCCAGCGATATCCTCGGGTACCGAAGAGGTCATGCTCGCGCGCAATCTTCACCTCGCTCGTTTGGAGCGGGCAGGTATACATCTCTTGCACTTGAGCACCCGTGATTCGGTCGCACAGATTCAGAGGGCGAAACACGCGGGCGTGCGAGTGACGTGCAGCGTGACGCCCGCACATGTATTGCTGTCCGAAAAACAGCTCGAGCGCTACGACCCTGCGTTTCGTTTCATGCCGCCCTTGCGAACGGAGGACGATTGCGCCGCGCTGGTCGACGGTCTGGTGGACGGAACGATCGACGCGATATCGTCGGCGCACTCTCCCCGTGGCCAGTTCGAAAAGAACCTGGAGTTCGTGTTCGCAGCCCCCGGGACAGGTTCGTTGGAGACGACATTTTCTGTGCTCTACACGTGGCTTGTCGAGACGGAGCGGCTGTCGATCTCGAGATTGATCGAACTCCTCTCGACCAATCCGGCCCGAATCCTGCGCGTTCCCGGGGGGAGACTTGCGGTCGGTGATCCCGCCGACCTGACCTGTTTCGATGTAACCACTGAGCATCGCATCGACCCGTCCCGCTTCTTGTCTCATTCCAGGGTCACACCGTACGACTCTTGGAAGGTCCGGGGTCGAGCCCGGCACGTCCTGGTCGGGGGAGAGTTGCGTTACCGAGATTATCGGTTGACCGGAGACGACGGTCGTCAGTCGTGAGCCCATCCAGCGGCCGCCGTACGTGGTGGCTATTGCTTCCGATCATGTGGATGACAGGCCTCTATGCCCTCTCATCGATGCGACCCGGCACGCTACCCGTGACCGCTCCTTTTCCCCACTTCGACAAGGTCGCCCACGCTGGGGTGTACTTCGGCTTGTTCATGATGTTCGTTCCGTGGGGGCTCGGTAGGGGTAACCCTCGCGAGTGGATGCCGTTCGCGGGAGGTAGCGCGCTGGGATTTGCGTTGGCCGACGAGGCCCATCAGTTCCTCGTTCCCGGTCGCGAGCCGGACTGGGGAGACCTAGCTGCCGACGCGGTCGGAATTTGCCTTGCTGTCGCGGTCTGCGCCTTCGGTTGGTCGCGACGAATCCGGTGTCGTATACTTTGATCGAGAGGGGACGTCTGTCGGTCGATTGTTCCGATATTGATCGGTTGGATTGACCCGGCATTTCGAGGCAGGGAACTGCGATGTCGTCCCCAGATTCGTCTGTGCTTCAGATCGCCACAGACGCAGAGCCGAGCTACATCCTGTACTGCGCCGGCCGGGGGACTCTCGCTCGAACCGTCGCCCCCTTGCCCGACAATCCTCTGTCCGCGAGTCGCGCCTACGACTTCGTTATCTGCTCCAACGGACAGCGCGCTTGGGACCTTCTCCGCGACACCGATTTCGATGCTGTCGTGATCGAGGAAGATCTCGATGAGTTGTCGGGGCTTGACCTGCTCTCGTTGATGCACGGCGCTGAGATCGACAAGCCGGTTGTCTTTATTGGACATACACCCTCGGGCGAACTCGCCGAAGCGGCTGTCAACCTAGGTGCCGCGGCACTCTTGTTCTACCGCGACGAAGAAGCGCTCGCGCCGCTGCTGGCGAAACAGCTCGCCCGTGTACTGTCCCAACGCGATCTCGAGGTCCGCAACCGCGAGCTGGTGGAGGCGTTGGTCAAGAGCAACGCGAAGCTCGAGAGCGAAGTCGAAGCGCGGACGTCCGACCTTACGGAGGCGCTCGAGCGACTTCGCTCCATCGATCGACTCAAGGGCGAGTTGATCACCTTGGTTGGCCATGAGCTTCGTACCCCGTTGTCTTCGATTCTCGGCTACGCCGAGCTCCTTGACATGTCAGCAGAGCTGCCCGAAGCAGAGCGAGTCCAGATCGCGCGCGGAATACTCGGCGCAGGCGAGCGGTTGAGTCGCTTCGCGGAAGACTGCATGGAACTGAGCCAGTGGTACTCGGATCAGCATCCGTTCAACATGGGGCCGTGCCAGATTGACGAGGTCGTCGTTGCGTCCGTCGATCGTATTCGCGTGGTTGCCCGGGAGCGTGGAGTTCGCGTCGAAATCGACGGACTGGAACCGGCTGGCGTACGCGGTGATGGAGAGGTTCTCACCGACGCTGTGACCCGGCTCCTCGACAACGCCACGAAATTCAGCGACCCCAATCAGGTTGTGACGGTTCGGGGAAGCACGACGGACCGGTACTTGATCGAAATCATCGACCGGGGCACCGGGTTCGAACCGGGGGTCATGGAGTCCGCGTTCACGTCGGTAGATCCGGACAGGTCACCGGTAGACCGGCGGCAGGGCGCGGGTCTGGGGCTGGCCCTCGTCCGCCTGGCGGTCGAGGCCCACCGAGGAACGATTTCACTGCATTCTGAAGGGCCCGGGCTCGGAACCGTCGTGAGACTCTCCTTCCCGGTACGGCCACCTTCGAACGCGGTCGTCCGGTCGAGTGGAGCTGCACGCGCGACCGTTCTTTGAGCTCGAAACCGAACCAAAGTCGAGTGTCTCAAAGGTTTTCCGTGGTCGACCTGCATTTCGGGGATACCATGGGCGGACCTCCAGTGGCGCAGCTGCGGAAAGGCCGCGACCTGATGTTGCGATCCATCATAAGTAAACGTGTGCGCCGCGAGCGCACGATGACCGCACTCTTGGTGCTGACGTTCCTTGCACCGACGGTGTTTTTCTCGGCTCAACCTGTCGAGGCTCAAGGCCGACGTGGCAGCTCCGTACGGTCGTCGGGCGCCTCACGAAGTGGCGCTGTTCGGCAATCGAGCGGGAGATCATCTCGGTCTTCCGCGGTGCGTAGCTCTCGTCAGTCCGCCGGACGTTCGCCGAGTCGTTCGAGCAGCCGGAGTGCGACGAGATCCGCTCCTTCGCGCGCGCGGCAAACGCCGTCTCGATCGAATCGTCAGGCGGCTCCGCGACGGCAAGCTGCTCCGGCGCGTGCTAGTCGAGGCCGAACCCAGCGCGCGGCGCGACCGACGACTCCGCGTACTAGCGTGGGTCGTTCGGGCACTCGTTCCAACGTTGGAAGAGCGAGCGTCGGGCGATCGAATCGCTCGAACGTCGGACGTTCGAACATCGTCCGCCCATCGGTCGATCGCTCTGGCATTGGTCGAACAGGATCACGCGTTGATCGAACAGGATCGCAAGGCACCGTCCGTGGGAACCGGACGCCGGTCCGGTCTGCTCCAGCGATTGGCCGAGACCGAGTTTCGTCTCGCGGCGGGAGCGTCTACTCCGGATCGAACCGCGGACGCGGATCAACGGTCGATCGCAGACGCCCTAGCCGTTCGGCGGTCGCCACCGAGCGAAGTTCTCGAGGCTCACGTGGGGCGAGGGACGTTGCGCCGGGTGTCCGTTCTCTGAGCGACGCCTACCGCCGTGTCTTCGACGACAAGCGAACTCCGCAGAACTCACGAATCAGTCGCGTCGAAGACGACTTCTTGCGGAGTCTGGGACAACGGTTCGGACTCGAGCGAACTCGGGTTGGCGCCACGCGCGACTTGCCGCGCCTTACGGTTGGGCCGCGCTCGGGTACCGCTTCGCGGTCCGCCTCGGCCCTCGCGACGAAGCGCGGGGGAATCGTCATCCCCGGCGACAATAGCCTCGCCTCGAAGCGAGCCGGCGGACGTGGATCGATCGAGTTCGCGAACAAGGGCGGTGTCGCGAAGCCTGGCACTGGAACGATCGGAACTCCGATCGTGTCGGGAACCACGCCCACACTCGCCCCGGCCATTTCTAGCGCGCCGTTCACGGGGGTCGCCGCCCGACTACCCAACCCGTTTACGGGGGTTGTGGGTAGCGGCACTGTCCCGCCGAGCGCTTCAGCGTTCGGCTCCAGCGTGGTGGTCGGAACTAGTCTTGGAACTGCATACGATCCTTATCCCTCCGGCTACGCGTCGTACGGGTATGGCTCGTCGTACAGTGGGTACGGCCTTTCAGTCGGGTTCGGGTACGGTGGCTACGGGTACGGGTACTTCGGATACGGATTGGGCTGCGGTTACCTACCTTACTCGTATCGCTGCTCGAGTTCGTACTGGTACAGACCCTCACTCTGCTTCGGGTCTCGACCCTACAGCTACCGATACCGCTGCTACAGTAGTCCTTACTACGGCTACTCCTACTACCCTGGTTACCACGTGTTCCAATGCGACGACGACTACTACTACCGGGATACGACCTACATCTTCTACGGTCGCGCTGCGGTGGAGTCGGATGACGCTCGGGGCATTCTGGAAAACTTGTCCGACGGTGAACTGAGTTTTTGCGAAGGTTGGGGACTACTTGCCAAGGGTGAGTACGAGGACTCCGCTCGCGCCCTCGCAGCGGCTCTGGAAAAACTGCCTCGACAAGGCTTGGCGGCGTTCTTTGCCGGGGTGGCGCTGGCTGGAGCAGGCGAATATGACCTCGCCGCGGCTGCGTTCGAAACCTCGGTGCGCGAGCATCCGTCGATCGTGACCTACACTTGGGATGCCGATGAGCATCTGGGTAGTCACGAACGATTTCAGACGCTCGTCGACACGTTGACCAGCGCGGCAAAGAGCGATCCGTCTCGATCCTCGCGGTGGGTTAGCTTGGCAGCTGTGGCGCAAATGGGCGGGCAATCGGATGTCGCTCGCCGTGCGGCGGGAGAGGCGATCTTTTCCGACAGTGAGAGCGCGTTTGGTGAAGCCGTTTTGGCCGAGTTGACCCGTCGTGACGAGGGGGCGCCGCTCGATCCACTCGTCAACGGCGATTCGGCCATCTCGAACTGGCTTGTCAATCCGTCGTGCGAGTCGATTCCTCGGCTTCGATTGACTGAGCCGTTGACCTTCTAAGCGAATTAGATCGTCCGGAGTTACAGAGGCGGCGCCTTCCCTGATTGGGGAGGCGCCTCTTTTTTTGTTCGCATTCCGGTTAGAATCCCGACCGGGACGTACTAGGAGGAGGGTGCCTTGGTCAAAGACGTTGCATATCGGACCGATCGAGTGAGCGAGTCCGAGCTAGAGCATTCGTACGGCTCGTCGGTTCATCTCATGTCGACGCCATACCTGCTGACGCTGCTGAGCGAGCTGTGTGCCGAGGAGACGCGACAACCTCAAGTCAACGAGCTGATCGAGAGTTGCTATCGCCACCTGCTCGTCGATATGTTCGACCGCGAGTTTCCTCAGGTGATGACGTCCCGGCAGACTCGAATGTCAGCGGTGAATCCTGCCGGAGTTTACGAAGGCTCGGTCATCGACCCGTCGACGCGCGCGGTTTCAGTCAATATCGCCCGTGCGGGCACTTTTCCTTCTCATCTTTGCTACCACATGTTGAACCAACTTGTCGATCCGGACGGCGTTCGACAAGATCACATCACCATGGATCGTCTGACCGACGACGGCGGTCGGGTTACTGGTGCTGGCATTCACGGATTGAAGATCGGTGGAGATGTCGAGGGGCGCATCGTCGTGTTCCCGGACCCGATGGGGGCGACAGGATCGTCGTTGATAAAAGCCATCGACCACTACAAGCAAGTCGTGGGTGGAACGCCGAAGAAAATTGTCAACGTCCACCTGATCGTCACCCCGAATTATCTTCGAGCGATGCAGCAAGCTCATCCGGAAGTTGTCGTGTACGCGATTCGTCTCGACCGGGGGTTGAGTGATCCGGATGTTCTCGAGTCTACGCCAGGTACCCATTGGGACCGAGAGAACGGACTCAACGAGCAACAGTACATCGTCCCTGGGGGCGGTGGTTTTGGCGAAATCCTGAACAATTCATACGTGTGATCGAAAGTTCCATGGCTCACTCACCTCCGCTTCCCGACCATCAGCTTCGTGTTCTCCTTTCCGAGGAGCAAGTGCAGTCACGCGTACGAGAACTCGCGGGACAAATCTCAGAGGAGTATCGAGACCTTGACCCCGTTGTCATCGCGGTTCTGAAGGGCTCGTTCATCTTCGTCGCAGATATCATCCGTCACCTGGAGTTCCCGTTGACGACTGAGTTCATGCGCGTTTCGAGCTACGGCAATCAAGTCGTGACGACCGGCGAGGTGAAGCTCGAGCTCGACATCGCTAGCTCTGTTGCTAATCGTCACATTCTTCTCGTCGAAGATATCGTTGATACCGGTTTGACCCTCGAGTACTTGAAGGCCAACTTGGAAGTTCGTCGACCGGCGAGCCTCAAGGTGTGCGCCTTGCTCCACAAGCCGTCGAACAACGTCAAGATTTCGAACCTCGAGTTTGTTGGGTTCAACATTCCCAATGAGTTCGTCGTCGGATTTGGCCTCGACTATCAGGGCTACTACCGAAACCTTCCGTACATCGCGCAACTGGAGCTGACGGGCTAGCCCGAGCTCTCTTTGTGCGAAGCCGCTCTCGCTGCTATTTCGGCGAAGCCCGTCGTCGCAGAATCTGGGAGACCACCTAGTCGCCGTCGTCGCTGCGCCTCGGCTTTCGTCGAAACCACGGTCTGGGTGCCGTGACATGTGGCTCGAAACCGGGCAATTGCTATCGCCCGTGAACCCTCGCGCCCTTTCGGGCGCGCAACGACTCCGCCTCAACCATTCGGTGAGTCGACTGTCGATGTTGATCTCTGGGGTTGAACACTTTGATTCGCGGTCCGGGGAGCCGATCCAGGCTCCCATTCGTAACCTGCCCCGAAGACAACTCTTGAGAGCTCCGCACTCGACCGGCACAGCCGGTGCTGCTGGCAGTGACTGTCACGCACTGTCAATTCTGGCACGAGCTGCGAGAGGTCGCCCATGCCGTCCAAGGCGTCTGAGATTGCCGAGGTGCTTCAGCAGGAAGAGCGCCGCCTCCTCGACTACCCATCGATTGCTGCACGAACCCGGGAACTCGGGTTTCCCACGTCGACTCGGACACTGCGGTTCTACGTGTCCGAAGGCATTCTTCCTCCGCCGCTAAAAGTCGGGAAGTCGCCAGCGTTCCGTGAGGATCAGATCCTCGGGATGCTGTTGTCCATCTGCCTGATGAAGACAAGGTTCGGACGGTCACTCAACGAAATCAAACGGATCCTGCACGGCGAGCGAGGAGACGCAGCGACCCTTGCTGACAAGTGCGCGCTTCTCTACGAAGAGGTCGCGCACCGCGAACGATTGCAACGGGTCGAACGAGAGTGGCTGGTCGACGCATTCTTCCGAACCTTAACGGGCGAACTCGAGTTGTATCCACGATCCCGCCGTGGGCAGCCGGGGGCTCGGCGCCCGGCCGAGCTCTTGATCACGGAGTTGTTGGACGACCTCGACACCGTCGCGAAGTGGACGCGCGATCCGCAGGGTGAGTGGAGTTGGACGTCACCAGAAGAAGTTCTGATCGATCATCGAAAGGAAGACGGTATGTCAAAACCGTTGTCGGGATACGCAGCCTCAGCCAAATCGCACCCCCGAGTGACTCCCTTGTCTCCCCCCGACGGTGCAGTCTGTACAGAGTCGGCCCGTAGGCGTGAAGAACAGTTTCTGGAACGCTTCGATCGCAACTTAGGGAGAATTGGGCGCATCTACAGCCCGCTCGAGAAGCGTACTTATCCCGTCAAGGCTAGCTCCCTCGACCCGGAAATCGTGGATCCCTATCAGCGCGTGGTGGGAATCCTCAAGGCTCTAGAACGGTACGACCGGGTTCTTCTGGACAGTCTCCCGCACGATCGCTCGACCAGTTATGCGTTTCCCCCTGCGGGACTATTTGGTCGCAAGAAGGCGAAGTTGGTTCTTGCCGGCATCGTTCGCAGTCCAATTGAGGTGCTGGCAAGAGCTGGTGGAGCCCTCGAGCCACTGGGGCGAGAGCCTCTACTCGAGGCTGTTCACGAGCACCTGCGGGGCGAGACGACTTATCACGTCTTCGGCGTCTTATCGACCGTGGGCTGGGAGCCGAGGCTCTTTGATCAGCCGCCTCGCGGGGAGAACTTCTCCGTTGTGCTCATCGAGCCGCTTACCGGCGGAGGGTGGCGGCTAGGCGACAGCCTTCCCAAGAAGCTAGCCGAGATTCGGACCGTGTTCGATCCGGAAGAGTTCGGTGAGAAGGTGAGTCGCACGTTCTACAGAATCATGGAGAACGCCGAACTCAGCATTCCAGGTGGCCATGTAGAGGTCGATCCATTCCTCGAAACTATTGGAGTGAACCGGGAGGTCTTGAAGGCGGCCCTCGATCAGGTGGAGCAAGAAGACTCGCGCGTTCGAATGACCTCTGTTGCTGGCCGAGACATCCTCAAACGGGATCGCTACTAGGAGCCTCTCATGATCATGGAAAAGATCCGGCATCTGTTCGGTCGCAAGGAGGTCCCAAAGGACGCTCGTGACTTGCTCACCGACGCCAAGAGTCCTCGAGAGCTGCTTCGCGGGCTCGACGAGTTGATTACGCGAAATGAGATGGAAGTCAACGCGATCAATCGGGAGATTGAAGCCCTCGAAGAGGTCGAGTTGAAAGAGGTCGATCGAGTTCGCGAAGGAACCCTCCCGGAGCGCAGCAAGAACAACGTGCTCCGTCGCATTCAGCGTCTTCGCAAGCAGATGGACAACCTTGAAGAGCGACAGCGAATCTACAACAGAAACATCAACCTTCAGATTCATCTGGTCGGCCGGATCCAAGCGCTTGAAGCGATGGAAATGCGCGGTATCGACGAGACCGCCATCGACTCGATACTGCACACCTACGAAGAAGAGCTGTGTAGCTATCAAGACGCCCTCGACACCGAAGACATTCTCGTCTCGGAGCTCGGACCGACGCTGGATGACAGCGATCAACTGAGTGACATCGAGGCCGAGATCCTTGGACCCCCTTCCTCGGCTCCGACCGCGGTCGATCCACCGGGGGACGAGGGTCCGGTCGAATCTGCGCCCGCCGTGGAAAGCCGAGACGATCTCAATCTCAATTTCGAACCGTCGAGTTCCGATGCTCGAACGGCAGAGCCGGTCAGCGCGGCGCATTCAGCGGACTCGGCGAGTGGAGAGGTGGGCTAGTGCTTACGATCCTCGAAAATCTGTTCAAAGGCCGGCGAGTCCAGCTATCGGACTTACGAGAGGCATTGCGATCAGTGGAGCGTGACCGTCGTCGGGTGCGGACGGAGATTCGACGTTGGGAACGTCAACGTCAGCAAATCCTCAGTCGACTGAAGAAGTCCCGGGAGAGCCGCAATCAGGTTGAAGTCGACTACCTATGGGATGAACTCAAGGGACACAGAACCACGGGGCATGATCTCCGACGGGAGGCGAAGGTACACAACCTCGAGGGAATCGCGCTGAAGCGATCAGTTCGATCACTCGAGCAGCTCGAGCGAAGCCAAGATCGAGACGGGGCTCAGCGTCTCCTCGACCGGATCCAGGGATCCGGCGTCCTCGAGCGGTTGGCCGTTCACCGCGATTCACAGGCCGCGTGCCTCCAGGAGATGTCTAGCATCTTGGAAGAGTTCGGCGACGGGGCGGATGGCGACCCGGTCGATCCTGAAAAGGCCCTGTTTCTCGCAGAGCTCGACGCAATCTCGACATCTGAACGCACAGGCGATTCGGACGACGCAACCGAGCGGGAGTTGGAGCTACTGGAACGTTTTCAATCCGAGGCTGATGCAGAGGCGGAGTGATGGGGCGACTGGGACACCTCACCAATCAGTGGCTCGGAATGGAGAGTTTTCACCATCCCCGCCCCGGTAAGTCGCAGCAACAGTCGGCTTGTATCGGTGGCGGGTGGTTTGCAGGCCGCGCGCGAGCCGAGCGGACAGTGAAAGGCGAGTGAAGCAATGGCTCTGTTCAAGACCCGCGAAGAACGCCGGATCGAGCGTGAAATAGAAGTGCGGAAAGGGATCAATGCGATCCGCCGGAACATTCGAGATCTAGAGCGAAACGAGGCGTCGTATCTGGCGAAAGCGAAACGGGCAAAGCAGCTGGGGTCGGCAGGCCAGTCGGAGTTCCTCCGCCAAACGTTGAAGCGCACCGCGGCGCAGAAACGAATGATGGAGCGGCAGCTTCTGAACATCGAGACAGCGATGCAGGTGAAGAACCAGGCTGAGGCCCACGCCCAGTTTGCCTCCTCGATGAATGCGGTGTCGCGGGCTATCGGAGACGCCTTCGGACAGACGGACGTCGCGGCGACGCAGCGGGAGTTCGAACGCGCGATGACCAAGGCCGAGTCTCTCGAGCAACAAATGGAAGTGTTCCTCGACATGTCGAGCAGTTCGATGTTCGGGTACGAGGGCGCCGGTGACGAGATCGTCTCCGATGCGGAGATCGATCGCATGATCGAGGACGAGGTTATCGAAGAGGAAAGTTCGGGGGAATTGGACTCGGCAATCGCTGACGGGCTCGAAGCGGTCCGCAAAGAGTTGGGACGGGAGTAGGGTGGCTGTGGCGTTGGAATTTCACCTCACGAACTACGAACGGTACCGAACTCAGGGACTCGAGGCCTATCGTGGAGGAGATCCTCGCCGAGCGAAGTTTTGTCTTCTGAAGAGTGCCGAGCACTTGTTTCAGATGGCGAATCTCAGCGAGGGGCGCTTGCGGGACGTCCGGTCGAGGCGGGCCGGAGAGCTTCTCGAAATGGCGCAAGGCCTTCCCGCGTCCACTTCCCCGCGGATCTCCAAAGATGAGCGACGTGGCGAGTGTGACGACGCCGGCGATGCGGACGGGTCTCGATTCGAAGTTGCCGAGCGTCCCGATGTGACCTTCGATGACATCGCCGGTTTGGAATCGGTCAAAGAAGAAGTACGACTCAAGATCATCTATCCGTTCCAACACCGCGAAACCGCCTCGAGGTTCGGCGTGCACCCCGGAGGTGGAATCCTTCTGTACGGTCCTCCGGGAACCGGCAAGACGCTGATGGCCCGCGCGATCGCCGGTGAAACCGAGTGTGCATTCTTTACCGTCAAGCCGTCAGACATTCTGTCGAAGTGGGTTGGAGAAGCGGAGCAGAACTTCGAGTCACTCTTCGCGGCCGCTCGGGCGGAGTCGCCATCCATCATTTTCATAGACGAAATCGACGCGCTTGCTCCCAAGCGTGAAGAAACTCAGTCGAGCGTCATGGCGCGCCTCGTTCCACAAATTCTTGCTGAGCTCGAAGGCTTCTCTGGATCGGACGCGCCGATACTGTTCGTCGGCGCGACCAACGAACCGTGGTCTTTAGATTCCGCGATTCTGCGTCCCGGACGTTTCGACGAGAAGATCTACGTGGGCCTGCCCGACGCAGTGGCAAGGCGCCGTGTATTGCAAATCTACCTCGAGGATCGACCGCTAGCGGACGACATCGATCTCGACGTACTGACCGCCAAGTCTTCCGGGTTCTCCGGCGCGGACCTTCGCAACTTGTGTCGGAGGGCGGCAGACGACGCGTTCTTGGTGAGCATAGCCACGGGGCAGGATCAGCCGATCACTCAATGTGGGATGCTTCGTGCGCTGTCGGAGTTGAACCCGTCGGTGGATTCAGCGTCGTTGGCGAGGTTTGAGTCCTACCGGGAAGAGAACTGAGAGTCATGGTTCCGAAGGCCGATTGGTTCGAGCGTGAAGGGCTAGCGGCGATTCATCGTCGAGGCACGCTCCGACATCGGGAAGAAGTCGTTCCCGAGAACGTCAAGGCGTTCTCGCTGAGTGAGCCGGCGAGACGATACGAATCGGGTGAGTTGCTGGCAGAGACCGCAATGCTCGTATCGTCGGGGCCCGTTTCTCTCTCTTTGGACTTCGTCGATTTGCGTGATACTCATGGCACTCCTGGCGATCTACACCTCGAACTTCAAATCGACACCCCCAACACACTCACGGCCGCGAAGCTTTTTCAGTCGGAGTTGTTCAGCTCAGACGATGAGCTTCCTAGGTCGAAGTTGGCCGACAAGCTTGCTGATCTGCTCCGCCTGGATGTCGCACGCTTGGCTCGGTCGAAACCATGGGATGGGGTAGCGGGCGTACTTGAGGTGTTACGGTCGGATGCGCTCGTCGATCGACTTGAAGAACCCCTCTTCGAAATGGGACTCGAGCTCAAGCGCGTCGTCATGGTGAGAGTGGAATCGGAAGCATTGCTCGAAGCTCGAACCCGAGAATTCGAGATGACGACCGAGGCGGAGCGAATTCGACAACGTATCGACTTCATCGAACTCTGGAAGCGAGCAGAGCTTGGTGAAGCGCTGGCACGTCACGAGGTGGAACGCGTTTCCGCGCACCTTCGTCGACAGGGGGTTCTTCGCGATCGCGATGCGGCACGCCTCGACCAAGAGCGAGCCTCTGAAGCGTTGGCGGAAGAGTCCAGGGAGCGCGCTAAGCTTCGCCGAATACTCGAGCGAGAACGAATCGAGACTCGAGCGGCGGTTGACGAAGCAAACCTAGAACACGAGATCGCTCGCGCGAAGAAGCTCGAAGCAACGTTTGGAGATATTGGGATTCCAGCGTCGATTGCAGGACTAGACGACGTAGCCGCGCGAGAGCGCCTGCTTCGTTTGTTGATTCAACGCGAGATGACTCCGGAGCAAATCGAAGCCGAGTCCTCGATCCAGGTCATTCGAGATCTCGAGCGCCAGGTGGAGTCTCTACGATCAGGATCTGACGCACCCCGTTGGTCACACGAGTTGTCGTCCATGGATAGTATTTGGCTCGCAGCGGGACTTGCTATCTACAGGGTCCCGGGCACTGGCCTTGATGACGCGTCGGCGGCGAGGCCTGTCTTGCCGTCACAGGACCTAGGTTATCTACGGTCGGTCTCAACGTGTTCGACCGGCAAGGATGTCCTTGTCGGAGGTCAGAACGGAGTCGGGGTCTACCATTCGGCTGATTCGAGTTGGACGACGCTCGACTACGAAAAGCCAGGGTTGAGTCGCCGCGGCGCGAATTCTGTCTTCTCCGCTGCCAGGGGGGTGTTGGCAAGCCACTCCGAGCACGGTCTGACATGGTGGCCAAACGACGGGCTGCGACCGGTCGGCTTGCATAGAGGGGTCGTGCGGCCGGGACGATCGACTCGCGGGCTACAAATGGGCCCCGGCGGTAGGCTGTACTTCGCACACGGCAACACAGTCATGTCTATCGATGGGAGTGATCCTGAGTCGGCACCCATCATCTATGGTGAACTAGACGCAAGTGTCACCGCGTTGGGGTGTGACGCTCATTCGGTCATGGTCGGCACACGCGAAGGCGCGTTGTTCTGCGTGCGCCCCAACGAGCGTCCGCGTCGGCTCGACTATCGAGCTCCAGGACCGGTGTTCAGCATTGCTCCAGTCGCGGGCGGAGATCAACCTCGGTGGGCGATCGGTGCTCGGCTTCCGGCGGTACACATTGTCGACGGCGACGGTCGGTCTTTGTGCGAATTTCGAAGCCGATACCCGATACGTTGGGTCGGGGCAGGACGCGAAGGTGTTCTTGGTGTCGATCGCTTCGGGCTCAATCTTCTCGTTTGGCGTTGGGATCAGACGAGTGCTCCGGTGGTTCGCATTCGAGTTCCTGATCAAATTCAATCCATCGCCATCGTACGGCGACGCGAAGAAAGGACCGAGCGATGATGGGGTTCTCGGCGAAAGTGATCGCACTCTTCGGTCTCTGTACTTTCGGTCTTGTCGGCGGACTCGTGTACGCGTGGTGGCCGGCGACCGAGCCTCTCCCGCAACTGGCTCCGATTCCACATCTCGTTCAATGTCGAGTATCGAATTCTGTTGCCCGTGATCTAGCACTTTCCAGCGATGTGCAGGTTCTTACGTTGCCGCCGATTGCCGGGGACGTGCGCGACACTTTGCGTAGACGAATCGAACGGGAAGTCGAAGCTCAAAAGGGAGTCGAAGTTGTTCTTCCTGATGAAGCCACTGAGGCGCCCGGGTTGATTACGGCCACTCTTCAGTCGTTGTCGGATCATTGGCTTCCAGAGTTGCTCCAGGCGACCGACCGACCCACCGCCATGCTCGTAGCGAAGGTCGATGAATGGATCGACGACACGGATCGCGTGGCAATGGAAGTAGACTGGAAGTTGGTCTCCGTCAGTACGGAACCCCAGCAGCTGGCCTCCGGCAAGACCACAGAGTTTATCGAGAAATCTTGGACCGACGGGGACTACGCGCGGCTTACCGTACTTTCATGGCCACGTGTGTGGCGATTCTTCGCTTGGGTGATCCTTGCGTGCGCATTGCCCATCGTTGGGTCTGCGATTCACCGGCGAATACTGTCGAGGGAGTCGAATACAATCAATGCTGTGTTGCTCGGCGCAGTTGCACTGCCTGGAATTGTGGGAGCCTGGGTTCTCACCGGATTCGCATCTGGCCTGGGGGGCGCCACCGCGACGTTCGTGGCTGCTGCCCTGGCTGCAGCGTTTGCCTACCTTTACCTCAGTGCACTCGAAGAAGCGAGGCGAGCATGACTGGAGTACGTAAGGGTGATCGCATCAGCGAGTATGTGCTCGACGAGCCACTCGGGCGTGGTGGCTTTGGCGAAGTTTGGAAAGCGCATCACTACGAACTCGAAGAACGTGAAGTGGCCATCAAGATTCCCGTCTCGCCGGAGGCGGTGCGTGACCTAACCAAGGAAGGCGTCCTGCGGGCAGGGTTGGATCACCCTGGGATTGCCAAGACGCTTGGCATGGACGTGACCGCCGACCCTCCTTACTTCGTAACCGAATTCGTCCCCGGTTCAAACTTGCGTGACATCATGAACTCTGACGGACCACTTTTGCCGTCGCGGGCTCGTCGCATTCTGCTCGACGTTTTGGACATTCTGGGCTATGCGCACGAACGCGGGATCGTTCACCAGGACATCAAACCCGAAAACATTTTGGTCACCGATGACGGGGAAGTGAAGCTCACCGATTTCGGCTTGGGGCATACCATCACGGGCGACTCCCTACTACTCTCGGCTTCGTTGCGGAGCGAGGCTCAACCGTTTGGCGGAACCTTGGCCTATATGGCTCCCGAGGTTCGAGACATGTCGGGTTCCATCGACGGTCGGGCTGATCTGTATTCGTTGGGGATCGTTCTGTTCGAGCTGCTGACCGGGAAACGGCCTGCCGGTCGCGAGTTGCCGAGCGACTTGGAGCCAGGGCTTCCCGTGTGGTGTGATCGCGTCTTCGCCGGACTATACACGCGCCGGGACCGTCGTTACTCCGACGTGAGTGCTGTGGAGTGCGACATTGCGAAAGAGTTCAAGGCCGCAACGGTCACCCCGCTCACACCGCCGAAACGACGGTTCGCGACAGAGGCCGAGGCGAGGAGGATCTTGGGATTCACGTCCAAAGAGCTCGAACACTGGATGCGACGTGGGAACTTGGAAGCGTTTACGATCAATGGAGAGCGTCGCTTTGATCGGGATCAAATCCACCAGTTCAACGGGGACCGTCCGCGCGTTGAACAAGGGTCGAAGCCGACGCGGCTGCTATCGGGCAAGTCTGCGCGCAGAGTCGAATCGGTCGCGGATCGCGTCGCGAGAGTATCCGAGGCGCTCGCGAGCAAGCCGCGCGATCTCGACTCAAGAGCGCTGCGTACCCGCCGGCCCGTTGGTTTTTGGATACGAGCACTCGCCATGCTCATCGACCTCTGGTTCGTCGGCGTTCTGCAAGCCGTTGTTACAGCTCCGCTGTTCTTCTTCCCCGTCTTCTTTGGGCCCCAGTTTGCGCTTCTCAGTTTGGCGTACTTTGGCATCTGTACCGGGCTGTACGGTCAAACGCTTGGGAAGCTAGCCCTGGGGGTCGAGGTGATCAGGGTCGACGGGCGAGAAATGACTCTTCTCGACGGATTCGTTCGAACGGTGAACTACCTTCTGAGTCTCCTTCCGTTCGGGCTCGGCTTCATGGTCGCAGGATGGAACCAGCGTAGATTAGCCGTCCATGACTTGGTCTGTTCAACTCAGGTCGTTCGCGTGCAGCCGAGTGGGGCGCGTGCGTCGGTCGTCCCCAACTCTAGATTCTGATGCAACTTCCGGTCTGCGGCCCTACGATACGCCAACTCAATGCCGCCGATCGGGAGAGACTCAGTGACGACCAGAGAAGAAGCGCTGCGATACCACTCGGAGGGGCGGCGGGGAAAACTCGAGATTCGCTCGACGAAGCCGACCCGGACTCAGCACGATCTATCCCTAGCCTACTCTCCCGGCGTGGCCGAGCCTTGTCGGGAGATCCACAAGAACCCAGATCTATCATTCGAGTACACGGCACGAGCGAACCTCGTTGCCGTCATAACCAACGGCACGGCCGTTCTTGGGCTCGGGAACATCGGCGCGGTCGCATCGAAGCCGGTCATGGAGGGAAAAGCGGTTCTCTTCAAGCGCTTCGCCGACATCGACGTTTTCGACCTCGAGGTCGATGAGACCGATCCAGAGAAGTTCATCCAAGTCGTCAAGACCCTTGGGGCAGGGTTCGGCGGGATCAACTTGGAAGACATCAGAGCCCCGGACTGCTACGAAATCGAAACTCGCCTCCGGGATGAAATGGACATTCCTGTCTTTCACGATGATCAGCACGGCACTGCAATCATCGGCGGAGCAGCCCTGCTCAACGCTCTGGAAATCACCGGCAAGAAAATAGAGAACGTTCGGATCGTCATCAACGGCGCCGGCGCCGCGGCGTTGGCAAGCGCGCGCCTGTTCTGCGAATTGGGTGCGACGCAGCAGAACATGATCGTTGTGGATTCGAAGGGTGTCATTCACCGTGAACGTACGGTTGGAATGAACCCGTACAAGGAAGAGTGGCGTTCCGACACAGAAGCGCGAACGTTGGAGGAAGCTCTTGCTGGAGCCGACGTGTTCGTCGGTTTGTCAAAAGGTGGAGTCGTTTCGCAAGACATGGTGCGTTCGATGGCCGCGGACCCGATCGTCTTCGCGCTCGCGAACCCGGATCCCGAGATTTCGTATCCCGATGCGAAAGCGGCGCGCGACGACGTCATTGTCGGAACGGGACGCTCGGACTATCCAAACCAGATCAACAATGTACTGGGGTTTCCGTTCTTGTTTCGCGGAGCGCTCGACGTTCGAGCGACGACGATCAACGAGGCTATGAAACTCGCCGCGGTCACGGCACTCGCCCGTTTGGCGAAGGCGGAGGTCCCGGATAGTGTCTCGGAAGCGTATGGTCACGAGGCTTTTCGCTTCGGGCGTGAGTACCTGATTCCGAAACCACTAGATCCACGGGCACTTGTCGAGGTCTCGTCGATGGTCGCCGAAGCCGCGATGGAAAGCGGCGTCGCGCGGGCTCCGGTCGACATGGCGGAGTATCGTCAGCGTCTCGAGAATTTGCTCGGTCGATCGTCGAAGATTGTGGTTTCCGCCGTGCAGCGGGCACGACGGTCTCGTCGTGCTCGTATCGTCTTCCCGGAAGGCGATCACGCTGTGATCGTGCACGCCGCCCACCGCGTCATCTCGGAGGGGGTCGGGGTGCCGATCTTGCTCGGGAAGAAGACGTCGATCGAGGCGCGCCTTTCGGCGCTGGGCATGGAGTGGCGTTCCGATCAGTACGAGATCGTCGACCCAGCCAGCGATCCCCGGGGTGATCCGTTTGCCGACACGCTCTATGCACTTCGAAAGTACAAGGGGATGGCGCGCGAGAGTGCCGTTCGTTTGAGTCGAGACCCCGTCTACTTCGGAACGCTCATGGTCCACGCGGACCAAGCGGAGTGTTGTCTGTCTGGGATAGGGCACAGCTACGCCGAGTCTTTGCGTCCAGCGCTTCAGATCATTCGGGTTCAGGATTGGCTCAAGCAGTGTTGCGGACTCTATGTTCTGAGTTTCGGTGATCGCGTCTTCTACCTGGCGGATACCACGGTCAACATCGATCCGGATCCGGAGCAGATGGCCGAGATTGCCATCTGCGCCGCGGAGGCCGCGGAGCGATTTGGGTCGCAGCCGCGTGTAGCCATGTTGTCGTTCTCGAACTTCGGATCGTCAGCTCACCCTCGTGCCGAGAAGGTGCGGCAGGCGGTGGAAATAGCACGGGCGCGCTACCCTGGGCTAGACATCGTAGGCGAGTTGCAGGCTGACGCGGCCGTGGATTCGTTCGTACGCCGACAGGTCGCTCCGGGCTCGACCGATGATAGCTACGCAAACGTCTTGATCTTTCCAGATCTCGATTCGGCCAACATCGCCTATAAACTGCTCATTGCTCTCGGGCGCGCGGAAGCGATCGGGCCCATCATTCTCGGCCTGCGAAAGCCTGTGAACATCATCCCGCAGGGCGCGACGGCGGAGGACGTCTTCAACTTGGCCGCAATCACCGTGCTCAAGGTCGGCAATCCGACCGAAGCGGAGTCGACGCTGTAGGCTCCGATGATGCGGATCGGTCGTTCCATGGCAACGGCCGATCCCATGTTGGGTCCTCTAGCGCGGAACGACTCCGCCTCATGAATGATCCGGGCTCTAGCCCGGACTATTCATCAGGCGAAGCCGCGCAGGCTGTGCTTCCCGCGAATCTCTGCGTTACTCCTTCTTGAAGACCACTAGGTCGACTGCGGCGTCGTGCCTGGATCTTCACGGAAATCGCAGCCTGTGTTCCGTTGATC
>JAJFFE010000161.1 GCA_021776775.1 Planctomycetota bacterium
GGACCCGGGTTCCGGCGGGGACTCCATGCTCGACCAGTCCCCTTTCATCAGCAGCGGGATCACCGTGGACTACGATTTCGGACTTTACAGCGACGATGACGAAGAGCCCGAGTACTACTGGCGCACCATGGCAGTGCTCCAGGGCTATGGCGGGCACGGGTGCATCTCCGGCTACTACACCTTGTCCGGCATGTTCGGCGTGGGCCCGAACGGTCCCGGCCTGGACGTTTACAACCCCTTCGGACTTCCCTTCGACCCGAACCCGGAGTTCCAGCCGCTGCCAACCACCGACGGCCTGCAGATTCAGGCGGCGGCCATTCACCCGTCCAAGCGCTACGTGTACTACACCGTGACCGACGCCACCGGAGGAATCGTCACCGGGGTCCGCTGCGTCGAGAAGCGCACCGGCGAGACCACGATCCCGCTTCCGGGACTGACCACGAGTCGAATCACCTTCAACGGCGGTGACATCCTCTACGCGATCGTCGGCACCTGCGTCGAGGCTCGGGACATGCACCTGGGCGGGGATCTGATCGGGTCCCAGTGTCTGCCTCTGACGATCGACGACGTGGCCTTCGACAACATCGACAACCGCGTCTTCGCAATCTCACGGGATTCCTGGAGCGTGATGGTGATGGACGAGGAACTCGAGTCGGCGGAGGTGCTGTCCCTGCCGAGCACCCTCGACCTCCTCGGCGAACTGTTCCTGACCACCTGTCCGAACTCCGGGGACTTCTGGGTTCGGAGCTCCGAGTCCGGGATGGTGTACCGACTCCGCTACGAGCCGGGTACCTTCGATCCCGCGACCGGCGGCGCCGGAGGGGGAAGCGTTAGCGTGGTCGATTCCTTTTTCGACATCGAGCTGGTGGGAGCCATCGGCCTCGACGCCACTCGGGGCGAGAAGCTCTACTGGACCAAGGGTGGCGTGGTGCGGCTCCATGGTCGGGACGCTTCCGGGGCCTACGTCGAGACGACGGATTCGCCCTTCGCCGGTGAGTCGTGCACCGGCCGCTTCCTTCTGGCCCGACCCACGGACAACACCGATGAGGAGTATCGCACTGCGCCGGGTCAGCGGGACGTGCTGCCGCCCTCGAATCACCTCTTCGAGCGAGGCGATTGCAACGGGGACACCGCCTACGACATCGGCGACGCGATCATGACCCTGAGCTTCCTGTTCAGCGGTTCGGATACCCCGATCTGCCAGGACGCCTGCGACGCGAACGACGACGGCGCCGTGGACATCGGAGACGCGATCTACTCCCTGGCCGCGCTCTTCTCCGGAGGCCCGCCGCCGAGCGTCCCGTTCGGGGAGTGCGGTGAGGACCCGACGCCGGATGCTCTGGACTGCATGTACGGCTCCTGCCCTCAGGACTGAGTTCTACTGCGAACCCGGCCCTGAGAAGGACACTCGCTCGGAGACAGATGCACTGATCTGACGAACGGCGCGGGGGATAGCAAGGATCCTCCGCGCCGTTCTCTTGATGTCAGTCCGCCGAATGCTATCTCTCACAGCCTACCGCGTGATGTCCGTTTATTCGTCCGACGCACCAAGGGCAACGATTATCGAAGGTTCCGGGGTCACATTCAATCGCGATCTCGGTGTTGTTGCATGATTGCTCAGAACGCACTGGCCCCAATCGTTGCTCGGTCATTTCCTGATTGCTTCCGATCGTGGGGCACCGAGGCCGAGCATTCGGTTGAGTACGCTTCGTGAAGCGCGAACGAGTTTTTGGACACCACGGCCTTCGCCTTGGATCTGCAAACCTGAACTGTCGACGATGAGATGGATGGGACCGCAGGTCGGGTTCTTCCTGGGCTTGACCTTGAGGGTCTTCGCTCTTCGGGACAGAGTACTGTGATCGGGTACGGGGAGATGATCGTGGCCGAGCATGCTCAGCAGCGATCCGACGAATCCCTCGGTTTGACGGAGCGGTAGCCCGAACAACATGCGAAGTGCCAGGACCGTTTCGATCGCGTGGTTAGAGTAGAGCCGCTGCCCTCCCGGAACTCCCGACGAACGCGCGATCCAGTTCGCGATCGCTCGTTTACTGAACCAGATCGTCACGTCGCCGCGAGCGCGAAGTCCCTGCTCATACTCCCGTCAGTTTCGGACCCGATACTCAGTCTTGTAGCGGGGATGAACGAGACTCGACTTCACCACGGCCAGCGCGTAGCTCCTTGGGAAAGACTCGGAAAGACCCTATGATACCGAACTTCCGATCCGAGTGAGCCATGCACCAACGTGGCGTCGGACGGTTTTTTGGACATCACGGTCGGACACGCTGTCTCCCGCTCGCGCCCTGGAGGCTCATGGCCGGGTGTTTCCGTTGTCCATGTCCGACATGATGAGCCATCGCCCATCGGGCCCCTTGCGTAGAGTGAGGGTGAACTTCCCGATGTCGGGCTGGCCCTCTTCCCGCGCGAACCCGCCGATGATGTAGCCGATGGACCCCTCGGTCGCGTAGGCGAGGGCCCGCAGGACCAGGGGACCGCCGGAGCCGGAGTAGCGCCGTTCGATCTGCGCCCTACCTCGTACGGGGGGAATCCCCTCCGAGAGGACGAAACCATCCTCCGTGAACAGGGCCGCGAGTCCGGCGGCGTCCTTGTTCCGCCACGCGGCTTCGTAGTCCGCGAACACTCGTGCCAGGGGCGCGGGCAGGGTGACCGTCGGTTCCTGGACCGGATCTTCGGACGCCTGCGGAGGCGCGACGCAGGCTAGCGACAGGAGAGCCGGCACGGTGAGCAGCAAGCTGGTGAAACGCATCTCGTTCTCTCCTCCGGTGTACTCGTGGCGTTGTTGCACGGCCCCTCAGAACGAACCGATCCTACTCGATTCTGTGTCAGTTCAGAACCGGCTCGGATCGCGGCGCTCCGAACTCGAGCTTTCGGTTGAGGACCTTGACCGCGAGTTTGATTTCGGTCGCCTGCGAAGCAGAGTCACTACTTCGGAGCTTGCCACCGATGATGGTGATGCCAACGAGTCGCCGACATTCTACTCGATCGAAACACGAACGGGCAGATCAGTGGCGTCGTCGGTACGGCGTCAGCCCGAACGCGATTCGCTCACGGAGCTCGTCGCAAGATCGGAAGATGTCGTCGACGGGTGTTGTTGCATGAATGCTCAGGACCTACCGGTTTCACTCGATGCTCGGTCATTTCTTGATCGCTTCGGACTGCGGGGCGCCGAGTTCGAGCATTCGGTTAAGAACGTTGACTGCGATCTTGATCTCAGTGGCTTGCGATGGGGTGGTTCGGCTACGGAGCTCACCGCCGATGATCTTCTTCCAACGATAAAACGTGTTCTCGACACGCGGCTCTGGTGATATCCGGATAGCTTCTTCCACTTCCGCCGCCCGAACATGCGAGTCGATTCAACGTTTGCGTTTCGTGCACGTGCGCCGACGGTGTCGCTCTTTGACAATCGCGCGTTCCGAATCGGCGGCACGGTGACCGTTGCTCCCATCTTCGCGAGCAAGTCATACACTGCGGCGGTGTCGTACGCCCCGTCAGCAGTGAAACGATCAATCGGACTACTGACTTGGCTCAGCAGTTCAGGCACGACGCTGGCGTCGTCGACGTTACTGTCGCTCAGTTCGCTTGCGACGATGAAACCACGCTGGTCCACTCCGAGGTGCAGTTTCCGCCACTCACGCGTTCCACGACCACCGTGTTTGGCAGCGGCCCATGGACCTTCGCCAACGATCTTCAAGCCGGTGCTGTCGACGATCAAGTGGATCGGCTCGCCGGACGGCCTCAGACTCGAGCACGACTTCGAGTGCCTGCGATCGTCGAGCTAACGTCGTGTGATCTGGTACGGGCAAGTGATCGAGGCCGAGCAACTGTAGAACCGAACCGACGAATCCCTCGGTTTATCGAAGCGGCAACCGGAACACAGCTCTGAGTGTGAGCGCCGTTTCGATCGCAAGATCTGAGTAGAGCCGCGGACCACCAGGTCCCCCACTCGGCTTCGCGAGCCAGTTAGCCATCGCGTCCTCGCCGAACCAGATCGTCACGTCGCCACGGGCACGAAGACCCTGTTCATACTCGCTCCAGTTCCTGACGCGATAGTCGGTTTTGTACTTCGGATGGACGCGACTCGACTTCACGGAAGGCATACACTCAGCTCCCCAGAGAACGACTCCAAAGACCGAATGATACCGCACTTCGGAAGCAAGCAAGTCATGCACCAACGCCACTCATATGCACGTGCAGCGTTGTCGTATGGCCCACTTTGAAATAGTTGAACATGTTGCCGCAGTTCGCCCGGTAGATATGGCTGACGATTTTGCCCGCGGCATTGACCTAGGTGACGCGACACGCACAAGCCAGGTTGGTCAATGTGCACGCCCGCATCGTCGTGGTGCTGAGAACGTCCTCGAAGCACGTGTTCTTCGGTTCGTTCACCGAGATCCATGTGCCGCCGGGGTAATCGGGGCCGGCACTCCCCCCACCCAATACCACGGAGATAGGCCTCCAAAGCTGCTTCTTGAGGGGTTTTCGATCGGGGTCTTGCATCACCAACGCCAGCAGCGCCGTGGCGCCATCGACCTTGCAGAATTCGTCAATGCGCTCACCATCCCCCCCCCCCCGCGAGTTGACTGAATACTAGGTCCCACTTACACTTGCGGTCCAGTCAGCAACAGTCGTTGAGAGAAGCACCAGGTGCGACTTCGCTCTCGAGGCTCTCCGTACTCTCTGCGTGAGTGCTTATCGCCGAGGGCTTTTGGTCTCACGCGGTCAAGCACCTGAACACTGGTTCTTAGTAAGCACCGCTCGCTTCACCGAATTGAGAGCTATGTACACGCTTCGTCCCTATCAAGAGGCTGCGGTTCAAGCGACCCTCCAGCACTTTCGACGTTCACGAGAGCCGGCGCTCGTGGTTCTTCCTACCGGAGCTGGCAAGAGCCTCGTGATTGCTGAGTTGGCACGGATTGCGAGAGGAAGAGTCCTCGTGCTCGCCCATGTGAAGGAACTGGTCGAGCAGAACTCCGAGAAGTTCATGAGCTACGGACTCGAGGCTGGGATCTACTCCGCTGGACTCGACCGAAAGGACACTTCAGAGAAAGTCATCTTCGGCGGGATTCAATCTGTTGCACACGCTGGCTCGAGCTTCTTCGACGAGTTCTCGCTCGTCGTGATCGATGAGTGCCATCGAATCTCTGGAGAAGGAGGAACGCAGTACACCGAAGTGCTGTCAAAACTTCGTCTGAAGAACCCAGAACTTTGCATTCTCGGGCTTACCGCAACTCCTTACCGACTCGATACGGGCTGGATCTATCAGATACACAACAAGGGGATCATTCGCTCCGAGGAAAAGCGGCTCTTTCGTCGTTGTCTATTCGAGCTGACTCTCAGGGAGATGATCGAGAGTCGGTACCTCACTCCTCCCGTTCAAATTGACGCGCCGGTTGCGAGCTATGACTTTTCGAAACTGGCCTCAGACCTTGGGCGTCGCTCATTCTCTCGAACTGAGCTCGATGAGATCCTCAAAGATCAAACTCGAATCACGCCGGTCATCGTTGAGAACATCCTCGACCTCTCTAGAGATCGAAACGGAGTACTCATCTTTGCGTCGACCGTGAGTCACGCTCGTCACGTGTTGTCCCTCCTCCCTGAAGGAGAGTCTGCCCTTGTCGTTGGTGAGACAGAGACCGACGAGAGAGACGACACAATCGAACGATTCAAGTCGCGAAAGATCAAATATCTCGTCAACGTTTCGGTCCTGACGACTGGCTTTGACGCCCCGCATGTCGACGTCATCGCCATTCTTCGACCGACCGAGTCCGTGAGTCTCTATCAGCAGATCGTTGGGCGCGGTCTTCGCCTATCTGAAGGTAAAGTGGACTGCCTCGTTCTCGACTATACCGGGGTTCCGCACGATATCCTCCGACCCGAGATCAGTGATCGAAGGCCATCCCCCGATGCTGTCCCGGTGAGAGTCTCGTGCCCGCAGTGTCCAGCCGAGAACGACTTCTGGGGATTGAAAGACGACGACGGTCAGGTCGTTGAGCACTTCGGGAAGAAGTGTCGGGGTGCTGTTGTCGATCCAGAGTCGGCAGACATCGTTCCCTGCGGGTTTCGTTACCGCTTTGCGGTTTGTACATCGTGTCAGTCCGAGAACGACTACCTCGCGAAGAGTTGCGCGGTCTGCGGTGCGCACTTGAAGGACGACGAGACGAAGCTGAAAGAGGCAAACTCCGCAAGAGATGCTCATGTCATGCGCCCGGACACGATGACGTTCGAGATGAAGACGGATGGAAAAGGTCGGGATCGGCTAGAAGTTCGATACTACGATCTCGACGGTCAGTTTCTCAGCGAGGTCTTTTTTTTCGACGACAACTCTGGAACGAAAGTCTTCCACTACAACTTCTCGCGGTTCCACAACCCGAAGCCTGAGAAAACAATCGAAGTGGATTCGATCGATCGCGCTCTCGGCTCACTAAAGGAGTTTCGGATTCCGCTGTTTGTGATCGCGAGGAAACAGGGGAAGTATTGGCGGATACGAGAGAAAATTTTCCAATAGCCGGGTCCGCACGCAACCGCAGCTTCCAAAGGCGAGAGAACATTGTTTCCCACGGCTTCTTCGAGTCCAAGACCGGAAGAACACTGACTGCAAAGACCACGGGATAAGGGAAGCACCTAGCGTGCCCGCTGTCCCCTGTCGACCGAACGAGATCTCGAAGGCGATGGTCATAGCGAACTTGAACGCGAGTCGTGGAATTCGTGATCCGATCGTCCGCGACGGATAATCACCTGACGACTCCCCCACCAACGACTCCGACGTAAGTACCGCAGAGAAGTTGACTGACCCCCGGCGCAAGGTGGACCGCCGCGAGCGTTGCTCGTCAGCGTTGAACGTTCAGATGGATTATCAGTCACAGGCGCTCTCGGCACAGTGGTTGGGATCGATCGGAGTGGGATCGGGCCCGCAGTTGGGGAACGGCCACGCCGGACCGGGTCCGCCCGAGAAGAGATGGTCGAGGAGCGCGATCGGATCGGCCAGATCGACTGTTCCGGAGTCATCGACATCGACGGAGTCGACGCAACTCGGCGCCGGAACGCCGTGGAACAAGAAACCGAGCGCGGCGAGCGGATCACCGATGTCGAGGCTGCCGTCACTGTTGACGTCGCCACGAACGAACGTCTCGTTGATCGGAGGCGCTGCGGACGGGACGAGCGCCGCCACTTCGACCATCGCCGGGGTGCCCGGCTCGAAGAGATCGAGTTCGACCACACCGAGTTCTGGCGGTGCGTTGGTCACGACACGGAAGTTGAACAGCATTCCCCAACGAATGGCGTTGGCGTTCGGATCGACATCCTCGCGATCGGTCGCCCATTGAACGTGGTTCACGGAGCGTATCGCCGGCCAGTCGTCGGTCGAGAGCGGCTCACCGCTGTGCGTGCGGACATCGTGGAACTCGGTTGCCTCCAACAGATTCTCGATCGGCATAGGCACCCGGACTCCAGAGACGCCACGACCCGAGGTGTAATTGAAGATGGCGTAGTCGTAGAGCCAACTCCCCGCTCCCAGTGACTCGACGCGGTGAGCAAAGATCAGTCGGCCGTCCTCCGCGATATCGATCTCGGTCAGCTCCACATCGGGATCGAGCTCCGGCCACTCGTAGATCGCCGGCAACCCAACCGTGGTGTCTCCACTCAAGCTCATCGTGTAATCGGTATCCGCGGCGAAGCTCGCCGGGCGGTAGGAGGCATTGTTGAGTTCATTCCCGGCCAGTGCGTCATCCGCTGCAACGTAGTGCGCTTCGATGAAGTACTCCGCGCTTGGATTGAGCGACGGATCCACATCGACCGAGTCGACTTGGAGCCGGCGATCGATCACCGAGTCGAAACTGGTCGTGTCGATTGGGAACGGAAAGCTACCGGTGCGAACGTCGACCACAGAGCGGGGCCCGAGTCGAACCTGCAGTCCGTTGGCGTTTGCGCTGTACGGATCGGCACACCCGACGCCGAGCGTGGCGACAGTCCCGGAGTCGAAGCAAATGCCGCAGTAGTACGTGTCGAGCGCGATCGCACCGTGCTTGACCCAGCTCAGCCCGATCTGCTCGAAGCGTCCGAGCTGAAGTCGATAGAGATTCTGCGCGATCACCGGGTGGCTCGCTGTCCCGCTCTCCCACGCGACGACCTCGTCGCCGATGTTGCACGCGGTGGTCGCCACGGAGTACGCGAAGGTCCCCGAGCCATCGGTCCCCCAACTTCCCGGCGACGGCAACGCCGCGGTGATCACGTCCGGGCCCTGCGCAAGGAGCCCCGCAGGGAGCGAGAACAGAGCCAGGAGTAGAGCCATCCGCGGCGTGAAGAGAGCGAAGGATCGGTGGAGTCGGGACATGCGGGTTCCTCGGGGTGCCGGGTGGTCACGGTCTCGTCTGATTGGAGAGCCCCCAATCATACAGCACGGCACGGCCGTTTCGTGATCGCTTTGGACTGCGGGCATCGAGTTCGACTTCAGACGAATAGACGCAAGAGACAAGCATTCGTCCACACGATCAAGTGCGAGTGCCTCGACAAGCTGAAACTCATCGGAGAACGATCACTCCGCCGCGCTGACACCGAGTAGCTCCGCCATCACCACGAAGAACGAAAGCACCAAGGAGCTAGACAACACCTTGATCGCTGGCGAACCGAATGCGAATGGCACGATAGAAGAGTGTCGCTCACGGCTCGGCGGGCTCCTCCGACATTTCCACCGCGCAGCATGACGTCTTCACAACACTCAAGCTCGGGGGATAGTCGACTGCTGTAACTCGCTGGGCACCATTAGCGCCCTTTCGGGCGCGCAACGACTCCGCTTCTAGTGTCCTGTATCGTAAGTTCGTCCGAATAGTCCGGCGAGTAGCTTTGCGCTCTGGCTAGGCGCGCCGACGCCGTCGTATTGGTAACTAGGAACGGGCCAGCGCCGAGCGGAAACACTTCCAGGAGGCGCAACAACGCCAGAGCGGAAAGCGGCCGGCGGTTATCGGGCGAA
>JAJFFE010000162.1 GCA_021776775.1 Planctomycetota bacterium
CAACGGAACACAGGCTGCGATTTCCGTGAAGATCCAGGCACGACGCCGCAGTCGACCTAGGGGTCTTCAAGAAGGAGTAACGCAGAGATTCGCGGGAAGCGCAGCCTGCGCGGCTTCGCCTGATGAATAGTCCGGGCTAGACAAGCCGCCGCGAACCTTGACGTCTACACCCGGGGGTGAATTGTTCGGCCTACTTGAAGCGCCCTACCGGGTCTTGGCCGTAGAAGTCGCGAAGAAGGTCATAGAGATCGGGGTGGCGGTTCTTGAGCGGTTTGGCTCGCTCGAAGAAAAACTCGGTGGCGACAGCGAAGAACTCGGCCGGGTTGGTCGCGCCGTATTCATCGAGAAGCGTCACCCGCCCCTTCTCGAGGGACTCGCGTAGTGAGTCGTACGCTTCACTCATGACGCGCTGCCACCGCTTGTACGCTTCCTTGCTGTCGAGGACCGGCGTGCCGTCGCCGCGATCGTCGAGGAAGTCGAGCTTGTGGGCGAACTCGTGCAATACCAAGTTGCGGCCGTCCGCAGCCTGCATTCCGCCGAGCAGCGCCGCGTCGTACGCGAGCACGACCGGGCCCCGCAACCACGCTTCGCCCAAGTTGCTGCTACCCTCGCGGACGGATCCGTCTCCGCTACCGGACAGGTGCTTCGTCTGATACCCCGATGGGTAGACGAATATCGATTTCACGTTGTTGAAGTAGTCGTGCGGTCGTTCGAGAATGAGAAGCGCCACCTGCAGTGAGATTGTCTGCTCGACATCCGCGGTGATCTCTTGACCGCCGCACCCTTCCCACCGCTTCTCGGCCGCAAAGATGCGCGCGATATCGACGAGGCGCGTTGTTGCCGCGTCGTCGAATCCCCGAAAGAGGTCGAGACGCTTCAGCGTGGCGAACCAGCTCGGATCGGCCGATTGACCGAGTTGCTTGCGTCGCCGCCGAGTACGAAACCAGCGAAAGATCACAACGGCTCGTTTCGTTCCTTGAGACTGAAAATCCACGCCGCGACGCGGGACGATTCTGTTAGCGTGAACTCCTGATCATATCCGGAAAGGTCTGGTTCACCATGGTTCGTGTCGGTGTGTTGTTAGTTCTGCTGGCGTCGGCGGCGACGGGACAAGAACCTTGGGAAGCGATGGACTACGGGCCGTACCTTTCCGCTTCCATAGAAGCGCCGATGCCGTCCGGCAACATCACGAACAAGGCGATCGCGCTTCCCTTCCGACTGGCGGATGGTCAGCGGTACGGAGCGATCTTCGACACCGACTTGCTTCGCTGGTCCGCGGGTTGGACTGGAGAGTTCGTCGATCTCAAGGGCGTGGTGTACGACGGGATTCACGGTGTCTTCCCAGCGATCTCCGGTGATCAGATCTGGGGAACAGCGGCGCAGCCGGGATGGGTGCACGAATCTGCGATCGCCGATCCGCGCCCACGCCCCTGGGGTCCGCTGCCTCGCGAGTGGGGACAGTGGAAGGGTCTCTACCTTCACGAAGACAAGGTGGTCCTGTCGTATCGCATCGATGACGTGGACGTTCTCGACCACGGCATGCTCTACGAAGTGGGCGACGAACGGCAGTTCATTCGACACTTGAAGCTGACTGCCAACTCGAAACCCCGGCTACACCGAGTCGCAGACGGCGCTATCGAGATCGACGGGCGGGTCGCCAAGTCCAAACACGCCTCGTTCGGTTTTCACGTTCGCGGCGCGACGGCAAGGTGGATCAAGCGTGACAACGCTCTGTTCCTCGAGGTATCGGCCTCGCCCGGTGCGGTCCACCTTCGACTGCTCACCGGAGACCGCGACGCCGATCTCGAAGCGATCCTGACGGAAGCGTCCCCGCACTGGGATCCACGTGCGCTGGTGAAAGGCGGGCCGAGACGTTGGGCCGAAACTTCGACGACAACGGTGCGCCCGATGACGCCCAAGGGCGATTGGACGGAAGTTCCCTATCGAGCGAACGAACAGCCGAGTCGACTGCTGATCGCGGAGGTTCCACGAACAGAAGCGACGACGTGGTCACTCACCAACGGCGGCACCGCAGCGGCGCTGATCGAAGGTGACGCCGCGGTTGCCGCTCGGCGCCAGTCAGAGCCACCGACCACCAAGCTGTGGGGGCATTGGCCGTTCGATGAAGGACGGGGCAACACCGCGACGGACACCGTCAGTGAACGATCGATCACGGTCGACGACCCCGCGTGGCGTCGCGGATATCAAAATCGCGCCCTCGAGTTCGAGGGTCAAACTCGCGGCACCGTGTCCGGCGGCGCCGAGCTCGATCTGCACGGCTCCGACGTCACGGTCAGCGCCTGGGTCGCCACTCAGAACGACGGAACACTCCTCGCCAAGACCCGCGCCACCGGAGCGTGGGTCGCCGACGGCAAGTCGTTCTTCATTCGCGACGGCAAGCTGTGCTTCGATGTCGGTTGGGTCGGCGCTGTCTCCGGCAAGACCGTCATCACCGACGGCGCTTGGCACCACGTCGCGTTCACCTACGACGCGACCACCGCCACCACCGAACTCTTCGTCGACGGCCAGTTCGAAAACAAAGCGGTGCTTCGCGCGAAGTCGGCGCCGTCGGACCACGCGCTTCAGCTCGGCTTCACCGCACCCAACTTTCCCGCCACCCCGTGGCTGCATGCGAAGCTCGACGAACTGCGCATCTACACACGGAAGCTCGATCATCGAGAGATCGCCGCCCTACACGGCAGTGCGCTCGAGCGCGAGATGCAAGCCTACCTCGCGATCGACGCTCCCGCTGGTGCCACGTGGGAGACAGAACCCGGCCGCCTGTACCTGAAGATTCCGGCACAGAAGAACGGTGGCGTCGTCACGCTCGCGACCTACCGCGGTGCGCCGAGTCAAACCGCCGCCGCGTCGTCGCTACGGACCGCGGCCAGCCGCGCGCGCCCCGCGTATCGCGTCGACGCACTCGCCTGGCCGGACGATAACCCGTGGAAGTCGTGGATGCGGTTCGGAGGGTTCGACTTCTTTGCCGACGGGCGGCGCGCTGCGATTTCGACGTGGAGCGGTGACGTGTGGCTGGTCAGCGGACTCGACAACTCAAAGCTCGAGTGGCAACGAATCGCGACCGGGCTCTACCAACCGCTCGGCCTAGAGATCGTCGACGACCAGATCTACGTCTTGGGCCGCGACCAGATCACGCGGCTGGTCGATCTCAACGGCGATCACGAAACCGATTTCTACGAAAGCTTCAACAACGACACCCACAACAGCTCGCACTTTCACGAGTTTGCGCTCGACCTTCAACTCGGCGCCGACGGAAACTTCTACTATATGAAGGGTGCGCGCCACGCGAAGAAGGCGCTCTTCCCGCAGCACGGAACGTTGATGCGAGTCTCGCGGGACGGCGGCACCAGTACGATCGTCGCCAATGGTCTGCGAGGGCCAAATGGCCTAGCCATGCGCGGTGACGGTGCGGCGTACACGACCGACCAAGAAGGTCACTGGATGCCGGCCAACCGCATCAACCGGATGATTCCCGGCGGCTTCTACGGCAACGGTTGGAGCTTCTTTCCCGAGGGGCCCCCGAAGTCGTACGACCCACCCATCTGTTGGGTGCATCCGAAGATCGATCGCTCGCCGAGCGCACCCGTCATTGTCCAATCCGATCAGTGGAGCACCCCGCGCGGATCGCTGCTGTCGCTTTCGTACGGAGTCGGTCGCGTCTTCCACGTGCTCGAAACCGTTCGCAACAACGTCCCGCAGGGCGCCATCACGCCGCTCCCGTTTCAGCTCCCGACCGGAATCATGCGCGCACGATTCCACCCCGTCGACGGCCAGCTCTATGTGTGCGGACTCTTCGGCTGGTCGGCTGACGTCACGGACCCCGGCGGCTTCTATCGGGTTCGACTCGAGGGAAAGGCGCCGGCCGCTCCGGTAGCCGTTCGCCCCGCAGCCGGTCGGATTGCCATCGGGTTCAACGAACCGTTGGCGGATACGGCGGTTGAACCCGAACGGTACACGATCGAAGCGTGGAACTACCGATGGACCGAACGGTACGGTTCTCCGGAGTTCAAGTCCTCAGGTGAAGAGGGGCGCGACCGTTGGACGATCTCCCGGATCGAACTCAGCCCGGATCGCAAGACCGTCACCCTCTTCGTGCCCGACGTGAAACCGGTAATGCAGTACCACCTCGAGCTGAATCTCGAAAGCCAAGCCGGCGACGCCATTGAGACCTACCTCCACGGAACGATCAACGAGCTCATCAAGTAGCGATTGCTAGCGCTCTCGTCATGCCCGTCGGAATCGACGTATGAACGAGTAGGCGGTGGCTAGCCATTCGTTCGGGTGTTGGGGCCTGAATCACTGGAGCGGAATCGCAAGGCTATGCGTTGGTCACCGGATAAGGCGCCTCGACGGCGTTCTTGCGGGGCGCATCTTTGCAGGGCGCATCGCGGGCCCTGTCAGGTAACCAACGCATGGCTACGCCTAAGCTCCAGCCTATGACGAACGAGTAACCGTCCAACCTTCGGTCATCGGTTCGCAACTGGAACGCTCCCGGCTGCGTCTCCGCGCGATTCGGCCGATCTGGGCGGGTCCGCCCATTGCCCTCTAGCCCCCCGGAATGGATTGGGGTGCTTGATGGCAAGAATGCTCGAAACCGGCGGGGTCCAAGTACTCGCGCCGCTCGAAGAAGGATTTAGCGAGATTCTCACGCCAGAGGCTCTCGCATTCGTGGCCGACTTAGAACGACGATTCGGCCCCATACGTCGCCGATTGATCGACGCTCGGGCCCGACGACAGCGTGCCCTCGACGGTGGAGTGCGACCGCATTTCCTGCCCGACACCGCAGATATCCGCGAAGAGTCGTGGACCGTCGCGCCCGCTCCGGCCGACCTTCAAGATCGACGGGTAGAGATCACCGGGCCGGTTGAACGCAAGATGATCATCAACGCGCTGAACTCCGGCGCCAAAGTCTTCATGGCCGACTTCGAGGACTCGACGTCTCCGACGTGGGGCAACGTGGTTCGTGGACAGATAAATCTCCGCGACGCCGTCGACCGAACGATCGAGTTCACCAACCCCAACGGCAAAGCGTATGCGCTCAATGAGACCGTTGCGACCTTGATGGTTCGCCCCCGCGGCTGGCACCTCTTGGAAAAGCACGCAGCCATCGAAGGGCGCCCCGTATCGGCCTCGCTCTTCGACTTCGGCCTGTTCCTGTTCCACAACGCGAAACGACTGATCGCGCAAGGCAGTGGGCCATACTTCTACTTACCGAAGATCGAAAATCACCTGGAGGCGCGTCTCTGGAACGACGTCTTCGAATATGCACAACATGAACTCGACCTCCCGCCGGCGACCATCAAAGCCACGGTTCTGATCGAGACGATCAACGCTGCGTTCGAGATGGATGAAATTCTCTTCGAGCTCCGCGACCACTCGGTCGGCCTCAACTGTGGCCGTTGGGACTATATCTTCAGCTTCATCAAACGGCTCCGCGCCCACGCGGGGTTCGTTCTTCCCGATCGCGCCGTGGTCACGATGGCCACTCACTGTATGCGCAGCTACTCTCAACTCCTCATTCAAACCTGCCACCGACGTGGCGCCCACGCTATGGGCGGCATGGCGGCGCAGATCCCCATCAAGAACGACGCGGTGGCCAATGCCGCGGCACTCGCCAAGGTCATCGACGACAAGACCCGTGAAGTGACGGACGGCCACGACGGAACTTGGGTTGCCCATCCCGGATTGGTGCCCGTCGCTATGAACGTCTTCGATCAACACATGAAGACGCCAACTCAGTTCAACGTTTCGCCCGACGTCGTTATTACCGAGGCAGATCTGCTCACTGTTCCTCAGGGCGATATCACAGAAGCAGGACTACGGCTCAATCTCGGAGTCGGGGTTCAGTACTTGGCCGCGTGGCTATGCGGCAACGGGTGCGTCCCACTCAACCACTTGATGGAAGACGCGGCCACCGCAGAGATCTCACGCGCACAGGTATGGCAGTGGGTTCAGCACGGTGCAACGCTCGACGACGGCCGGGTGGTGAATCGTCCTCTTGTATTCGACTTGCTCCAAGACGAAGTCGACACACTTCGTGATCAACTCGGTGAAGTCACATTCTCCGATCGGCGGCTCGGTGAGGCTGCCGCCCTGTTCGGCCGTATGGTCGACTCGGATGAACTCATCGAGTTTCTCACCCTTCCCGCTTACGACCGCATTTAGAACAGACAACAAGAAAAATCGCCCGACGGCAGCCAGGAGGAAATTATGGTGGATTACACAAAACTTCCCGAGATGAGTCAGCGCTGGGCAGTCGACCCCCGTTGGGACGGCATTGTCCGAGAGTACTCTCCCGAAGACGTCCTGCGTCTACGAGGATCACTTCTCGTCGAACACACGATTGCCAAAGTCGGCGCCGAGAAGCTTTGGTACATGCTGAACGATCGCAAGTTCGTGCGCGCGCTCGGAGCCTTGACCGGCAACCAAGCGATGCAGCAAGTCAAAGCCGGACTCGAGGCGATCTATCTCAGCGGTTGGCAAGTCGCCGCCGACGCCAACATCTCCGGCAACATGTACCCCGACCAAAGCCTCTATCCGGTCAACTCGGTTCCGGAAGTCGTGCGCAAGATCAATCGCACGCTTCAACGAGCCGACCAGATTCACCACGCCGAAGGTAGAAACGGCGTCGATTGGTTTGCACCGATCGTCGCCGACGCGGAAGCCGGGTTCGGTGGCCCACTCAATGCATTCGAGCTGATGAAGTCGATGATCGAAGCCGGCGCGGCGGGCGTACACTTCGAGGACCAACTCGCGTCCGAGAAGAAGTGCGGCCACTTGGGCGGCAAAGTCCTCGTCCCAACTCAGCAGTTCGTGAAGACCTTGGTCGCAGCGCGCCTCGCTGCGGACGTCATGGACGTACCGAGCATTATCATCGCTCGAACCGACGCCCTCTCCGCGAACTTGCTCACGAGTGACATCGACGGCCGAGACCACGAGTTCATGTCTGGCGAACGCACCGCTGAGGGATTCTATCGAGTCTCCGGTGGTATCGAGTCAGCGATCGCCCGTGGTTTGGCCTACGCGCCGTACGCCGACTTGATCTGGTGTGAAACGTCGACCCCAGACATCGGTGAGGCTCGGGAGTTCGCGGAAGCGATCCACGCCCAGTTCCCGGGCAAAATGCTCGCGTACAACTGCTCGCCGTCTTTCAACTGGGAAGCGCATCTCGACGCAAAGAACATCGCTCGGTTCCAAGAGGCACTCGGTGAGATGGGCTACAAGTTCCAGTTCGTCACGCTCGCCGGCTTCCATGCGCTCAACACGTCTATGTTCGAACTCGCCAAGGGCTACTCCGAACGCGGCATGAGTGCGTACGTCGAACTTCAAAAGAAGGAGTTCGCTATGGAGTCCCAGGGGTACACCGCGACCAAGCACCAGCGCGAAGTCGGAACGGGCTACTTCGACGACGTGGTCAACACGATTTCGGGTGGACTATCGAGCACCACGGCGCTGACCGGATCGACGGAAGAAGAGCAGTTCTAAGCAACACGGACCGCTAACGCGTCCCAAGAAGCACTCTCTCCACCTTCCACTAGCTAGCGGCGTCACTTCCCTTCGGGCGGTGCCGCTGCTTTTTTCGTGGATCGCTAGCCCAACCCGGCGCGACCGTGGCCCGGACACAAGAAGAGCGCAGCCCACTCGGCTGCGCTCCTTTTGTGAAGACGACCTCTAGCTAGAACCAGTGCTTGCCCTTCTGGGCTCGGACTTCCTTCTCGATGGCCTCCGACCAGCCTTCGGGATCGAACCCGAACGGGCCGCGCGCCCCCGCGTAGCTGATCTTGCCGTTCTTGCCGACGAGGTAGAGCCGATCCGGATGGCCTTGGTACGCCTTGGAGACGGCGTCGTCCATACGATCGAGAATGGCAGGCATGGGCAAATTCAGATCCGCGGTGCACTGTTGCGCAACCCCGCCACGCTCGAGCACGCTGATGGGATCTTCGAGCAGTGGACCGTTGGTCATGGGCCTCGGGCTATCGAGCGCGTGAGCCTCGCGGATGTAGACCAGGAAGAACTCGACCTCGCCGTTGTATTTGTTGTAGATCTCGGTCAGCCGACCGGCTGACTGTCGAAACGGCGGTCAGGTATAGCTTCCGAAGATGAGCGCCACTGGCTTCTGTCCCGCGAAGCTGGACAGTTGCACCGTCTTCTTGCTAGCGCTGGCGTACGGAAGGTTGAAGTCCGGAGCCAACTCTCCCGGCTGTGGAGTTCCCGGATGCGGTCTGCCCGGCTGTGGTGAACCGTCGCGTGAACCGCGCCCCGCTCCGTCTCGGCCACGGGGTCGGCGACGCCGAGCGATCTCGTCGCCCTTCAACTCTCCGTCGTTGTTCTTGTCGAGTTCCTTAAAGTGCGCCTTCAAGTCACTAACGGTCAGCGTCCCGTCGTTGTCCTTGTCGAGCATCCCGGTCATTCGCTCGACACCGTTGCCGCCGCCGAGCATCGCCTCGACGTCGACCGCACCACCGTCACTGATGGATAGTCCGTCTAGGAAGCCCTTCCACTCGGCCGCGCTGACCACATTGTCGCGGTCCGCGTCGGCAACCCGCGTGATCATACGTCCGGCGCCTCCGTTACCACCGCGCGGGCGCGCGCCGCGTCCGCGGCGGCCGGACCGCGTAAAATCATCGGCGGTGATCACGCCGTCTTCGTTCGTATCGAGCCGCTTGAACGTCGCTTCACCACGGTCGTACTCGGCCGTTGTAATTTTCTTGTCGTCGTTCTTGTCGTGCTTCTTGCGGAGGTGATCCCACGCTTCCTGGCCGTTGGCCAGAAACGGCATGAAGACCAAGAGCCCCACCAACTGAATACCTCTCAACGTCGCTCTCCTTTCGCGGCACCAACACTTGCCTCCTAAGACTCTAACCGAGGCCGCGCCGCAAGCAGACCGCCTTGGGACGAACCTGCGCCTATTCCTTCATCTTCCCCAAGATGTCACCTGTCTCGCGCATCGGTGGGCAACCGACTTCGTCGTTGGACGATCCGGCCCGGTCGGAATCCCGTGGGTCCAAGTCCCTTGGGTCCAGTCCATGCCAACCCGAACTCGGAACAAAACCAGCGCGCGCTCTGCTCACCAAGTGACGCAGACGGGCGCCAATTCTTGTCCAACCGCCACGGAGTGTCGCTACGGACGACGGGTTTTCTGACCCAGGCCGCTCGAACGAACGCGTCGCGAGAAGACGTAACACGTTCGGTGACAAGGAAGAGCGGACAAAGCGAGCGGACTTCACCCGGGTAGCCCTCTGGGGTTCGGCTCGACGCTATGCCGTCGCCAACAACGTCTTTGCGTTTTCGCAGTCGTGAGCTGAAGAGTGGACCCGCCAGGCGGTGTACACCGCCCTGCAGCCGACTGCGCCTCGCCGCCGGACTGTGCGAGCAACCGGGTCCCAACGTTGCACCCAAGTCAGTATGGAACGCCCCGCCCAACTACCAGACAGTCACGAACCGATTTCGACCGCGGGCTTCTCGCTGATCGAGATCTTGATCGCCATCACCCTCCTCACCTTCGCCTTTCTTGGCATGGCCACGCTGGTCATGTCCAACGAACGCTCGCAGGTCTATGCCGCGGAAGAGGCGGTCATTCGCAACGCACTGCGAAACCAGGCCGAACGCATCCGTGGAACCCCGTTCGAGGACATCCTCTCGAGCTACCAGGGGTTCACGTTCGCAGTCAACGGAGTCTCCGGGGCCGGCATCGTCACCATCTTCACGGACGAAACCGAAGACTCCGACGACACCGCTGCGCTCGGCTTCCCTCGTGATCTCAACGGCGACGGTTCGGCCAGCGACACCGACGTCACGACGGATTACATGCTGCTCGCAGTGAGGCTGCGCGTCACCTGGCAAGGCGCGTCTGGCACGACCGTCTCAGACTTCCACTTCCTTCTCTCATCGGAGAACTAATGACCACCCCCAAGGGTTCATGTAAGAGTCGAAGGCACACCTCCGGCTTCACCCTCGTCGAGCTGACGCTGTCGCTTTCGGTGTTCTCGGTGATATCGATCGCGGCCGGGCAAAGCTTCTTGACGTTCTCGACTTCTGTGACGAGACAAGTTCAAGAAGCACACCTCGCATCGCGCACCCAAGTCGTCATGGACCGCCTTCTCGACGAGATGGTAACCGGTCAGTTCGTCACCATGGATCCGCCGATACCAGACACGAGCAACTGGATCCGCTTCGAACGCCCGATCGATTTCGTCGGTACGGCTGTCGTCTACGGCAATCCGATCCAGATCGATCTCGTGACGAACGGTGAGAGCCAATCCGCGAGTCTTAGAATTTGGGAAGACATCGCCCCCTTGGGCACCAGTCCCAGCACGGAAGACAACGTGAGCATTGTGGCCAGAAACGTTGTGACCGATGGACTCGTCTTCAATCGATTCGGATCCATCATCGAGATCAACCTGACCATGTTCGACCAGATCGAAGACTACGGCCCGCCCGAGCTCTTGACCATCGTGTCGGGCGTGCGGATGCGAAACAGCGAGTAGCGAACAAACCACGAGAGGGAATTCGTGACACACCCATACAACAGACGTGAAGAGGGCTCAGCCTACGTTTACGTGCTCGTCTGCCTGGTCGCGTTGCTAGCGCTCACGGCGGCGTCGAGCGCGATCACGCTGACCCATCAGAAGGCGACCTCCGAGAGTTCGCGAACCATGCGATCCGGTTACCTCGCTGACACCGGCGCTCAGATCGGTAGCTTTCTCGTTCGCGCTTCGAACGGGACCATGGCCGCCACCACGTGGACCGAAAATCTCTGCGGTGGCAGCGCAGATATCACCGTCACCCCGGTGACGCCGACGCTCCACCGAGTGCAGAGCACCGGTACCTTCCAAGGCGAACTTTCCGCCGTCGAAATCTACATTGAGTCGGTTGCGACGTTCGAAATGGAGGGAGCGATGCAGGTCACGTTCGGTGACGGAGTCGAGGTCCAGCCCGCCACGATCGACTTCGCGCTGCACGGGTCCGCAATCATCACCGGCCAAGACCATGACCCGCTCGGCAGCCTACTCGCCGACCAGGCAGAGGCGACCTACGGGATTGCCATGTCGCCGGTCCCGGGTGCGCCTAGCGTCGACGTGTACGTCGACGTCGCCAATGGCGCCGATCTCGAAGGCTCGCCTGCCCCCACCGCCAACGACGTGTCTGCACAGAGTGACCTGATTGCCAATCTGGCCAGCTACGCCGCGGCGAACGCGGACGCGATGATCGTCGGCGATACGACGCTTCAGAATTCGACCGGGGCCGCGTTCGGAACGGCGACGACTCCGCTCCTCACCTACGTAAGTCTTGGAACCAACGAACAGCTCCATATTCGCCAGAACTTCGAAGGGTGGGGTACCCTCGTCATCGAAGTCGACAGCGCGACGACGACGACTCCGTTCTACATGGAAGACTCCAGCAAGTGGCACGGCCTCGTGGTCGTTCGGTTCAAAGGTGAAGCCAACATCCCAGGAGACCCGCTCATCGAGTTCGACAACTCCGCGCGAGTTATCGGAGGGTTGCTCGTTGATTTCGCCGCCGAGGGGACGACGTTCACCGGCCAGAGCGAGGTCTTCGATGCGGGGAACGGCAACGCCGGGGTATACTTCTCCAGTGAGATCCTATCGACGGCCAACGGCGTGGACCAAGTCGTCGACGCCAGTGTGAGAGTGCTCTCGTATCGACATGTACAACCGTAAAGAGCTGCTGGACATCACGGAAGACTGGGAGGCGGAAGAGGCCCTGACCGCCTCCAAGTCTCAGGTCGAAGAAACACCGCCTCGGTTCACTCCGAACTGGATGATCGGCGTGGTGCTCGTCGGCTTTGTCGGCGTCGGGATGTATCTTGCGTTCAACTCGCCGACACCGGCGGTGGCGGAAGCCCAGTCCGTTTCGTCCGGTGAACGCATTGAGCAAGCCCCGTTCGTCGGCGACCAGCGGACATACAAGCGCGCGAACTGGGCCCCGCCGGGGAAGCAGTCGAGCGTCTCCAGTGCCCCGCGAAAGAACGACAAGTCGAGCCGCATTCGGACCGGATTGTTGTACTCCGACTTTCGCCAGGCGATGGAAGACGGCGTACAGTCTCCGCTCGTCGACATTCCTTCCGGCGATCAATGGGCGTTCGACGACCTGCGCAAGACGCTAGAACGGGCCGGATCGCTGAGCCAGTTCCAGATCCAGACCGAGCAGAAGACCGAGTTCTCCCGCGTGATCCGCGTTCTCGCCCAAGGCTCGCCCAAGTTCATCGGCCGTGTCGAACTCGTCCGGCGCGACGGCCGCTGGGTGCTGAAAAGCGTGTTGGAAGTCGCGCCTTAGCCGAATCCGATCGGAGCTCGCGGCCGCCCTCCAAAAAAGACGAGTGACTCGGTACGCTTTGCAGAAACCTCTGCACATGCGCTCCGAAAGGCCACTCGATGCTTCGACAGCATCTCTTCGACAAACGAGCTCCCGCGGATCCGCTGTTTCGTTGGCGGGGCGGGGACGTTTCTCGACTCGAGGGGTTGAGCGACGCCGTGTTCGCTCTCGCCCTGACCATGATGATCGTCTCGGTCGGGGGCGGAACGACGTTCTCGGATATCTATCAGACGTTCATCGACATCCCGGCGTACGCCGCTTCCTTCACCATGCTCATCTTCCTTTGGTACTGCCACTACAACTTCTTCCGCAGGTACGGACTGGAAGACGTCGTCACGATCTTGCTGAACCTGGTCTTGTTGTTCCTGGTCCTGTTCTACGCCCTGCCGCTGCAGTTCCTGCCCATGATGCTCTGGAAGTTCATCCTCGGTGACCAGGCAGCTCTCGAAGCCATGTTCTTGATCGACGGTGAGTGGATCACCACCGCCCTCGGCACACCCGACGCCTCGCTTCTGATCATTTACAGTGCCGGGTACGTGGGCATCTTCGCGGTGTTTCTCCTGATGACGGCACGCGCGTATGCACTTCGGGATCAGCTAGAACTCGACAAGCTCGAGGTTCTCCTGACAAGAGGCACGCTTCTGCAACACGTCACCATGGTTGCGGTAGGCATTCTCTCGATAGTCGTTGTCGTGATCACGGGATCTGGGATGTGGGGAGGGTTTTGCTACTTCCTTCTCTGGCCACTGCAGATGGGCTTTGGCATGCGCATCGGTCGCCACGCCAAGCGATTGCGGTTGGAACTCGCGGACGAATCGTAGGGAGGTTCGCTCCAGGCTAGCTTAGCTACCGCCCCGGCTTCGGCACTCCCGTGTCGCTACGAAACAGCGGATGCGTCTCTCGAAGAATCTCCAACACATGCTGTCGGTCTGCCGCGGACAGTGCCGAGAACTCGGGCGAGCGATCCGCGCCGGTAAGGATCGCCGTCAACCGCGTCTTAACTCGCTGCAGAATGACGTCCGGGAGCGATTGGAACGACTTCGTGTAGATCAGGTAGCTACACGGAAAGCGGAAGAGCCGCCGCTTCAAATCGAAGTCGCGCAAACTCCGCCCCTTGGAGTCTCTCACCGCCGAAGACAAGAACGCGGCGGCAAACTTGGCACTGCCGACGACGGGAGACGGAAGCGTCGGCTCCGCGCAGAAGAGCAGGTAGCGGACCAACTGCTCGGCCGCACCGTTGATTCGGCGAACCGTGCTTTCGCTTCGGTAGTCCGCCGGTCGATCGAGGATTCGATTCATCTCTTGCTGCTGGTGCAGCGCTTGGCGCGCCGTGTACGACGCGTGCGTTACCAAGTTGTGAAACTGCGTCTGATGCTCGAGCAACATCAAGGCGACGATGTCGCTGGTCGACTCCAAGTAGGCGTCGACCGGCACCGCGGCAGGAGGCGTTTCGAGATTGGCCCCCGCCTCTCGGTCGAGAGAGCCCTTAGATTTCCCGGAGAGAACGACGTTGCCACGGTGCCTCATGTCACCTGCAGCTCCGGTGACGTACCAGCCGCCAAAGCGCTGGTCGAACGGCGTCGAGTGATCCGTAGTGACGGTCCCTTGCTTGTAGTCGGGTTGGCCGTCGGGCTGCGGATAGACGGATCGAACCAAGAAGCCCGGGACTTGCCGCGTCTTCTCCGTCGCGTGACACGTCAGACAGGCGCCGCCGTCTCGTTCGATCTTCGGACGCTCCGTCCGCTGTTGATCGAGCCGGTAAAACACAGCTCCTAGTTCGGAGTCGACGGCGGCGATCTCCAAGAAGTCACCGCCGCGCACCCACCCCACGTAGACGTCGTCACTGAAGTACAACGCCCGAGGCCGCGCCGGCGTGATGCGTCGGAATTGCATGCTGGTCTTCGAGAAGACCAGGAGCTGCGACGAACGAGGAACCTCGAGAAGTTTCAGCAATGAGGGCAGCCACCCCCGATCGGGATCCCACGTCAACTCGGCTGCGCCACGGTGCAACAGTTCGATGAGAGTTTGAACGCGATCGCTCGGTTTCGACTTACTGTAGCTGACGGGCAGACGCTCGTAGTCGGGTTGCGCCGTAGATTGCGCAAAGACGCTGCGGCCGAAGAACGAGCTACCCGAAACCTCGTTCGTCAGAACGACACCCAACAAGAGCACGGCGAGCACCGAACAGCTGACCGCAACGACTGCGCGTTGGCTTCGCTGCAAGCGGGGTCGGGGCCACCGGCCCTCGGGAGAGCAAACTGGGACGATCGGAGACTCCTCGGGCTATCGACCGTAGCGACGAACGCCAGGGGCTAGCCCGAAAGCGTATGCGCTCTCCCAAACGGTGTCCAGCGGAGCTCTCGACGGTTCAACATCCTCGGTCGTGACAGATCTCGAAGTGCAACCGGGCTAAGGACAAGACGAATAGCTCGCGCAGGGCAGCGGGGTCGTCGCATCACTTCCACACGACGGGAATGGCGCGGGCGGCGCGGGCGACCCGAGTACGAACAAGTAGTTGAGGGTGAAGACGGCGTCCGAGACGTCGACAGTGTCACCGGCGTTGACGTCGGCCGCGGCCATGCACGGAGGCGACGGACTCATTGCCACGAACAAGTGACCGAGCAAGTACTGGGCGTCGGCAATGTTGACCGAACCGTCGTCGTTGCAGTCCCCGCGGATGAACTGTGGCGTTGCAACTCCACCGAGCTTGTCGCAGTAGAGCCCGTCGTTCGACTTGGTCGACGTCAGGATCGCCCCGCCATCGGACGTTTTGACAACAGTTTCCAAGTAATCTCCGGGCGGAAGATCGATGAACACTGCGCCCGCTTCGGCGCCGATCGGTACACCGGCTGCGTCGATCGAGCGCGTATGGATGGCAAACTGTGACTCCCAGAAGACGTGCGCTCCGCCGGCTCCGTCGTAGGCGACCAACACGTGATCCTCGTTGTAGTCGGTCGGAGCTACGCGCACTCCGTCCACGGGCCAAACCGGATCTCCGGCCGCGTCGATCCGTTGAGCGTAAGTCTGGTGCGCTCCCGTGTGACGCCAGTCTTCCCATGCCAGGACCATGCCACCGTCGCCCGAACTGGCGATCGACGGACCACCCTGCGTGTTCGGCGCTACGCAAATGGGCTTGCCGCCTGTGCCCCACGCGATGGCACCGGAAGCGAGGAGCCGCTGGGCGTAGATGTTGATCCCGAGCGAAGACCAGTCGCGGTAATCCTGCCACGCCAAGAGGTACCCCCCCGCGCCGTCGGTGATCATGGAGACGTTGCGTTGGTCCGTCCCGTCGGTCGCCACCACGACGCCGTCGTCGGTCCAGCTCATGGCGCCACTAGGCTGAACGTTCTGCGCGTAGACCTTCGGGTTGCCGATCCATCGCCCGTCGACCCAAGCGAACGTCGCTCCGCCGGATCCGTCGGGAAGCCCGATCACTTCAGCCTTGGCGTTCGGCGCGTCACACAGAACCGCGGGGTTCGGCCAGCTCACCGCGCCGGTGCCGTCGACGTGCTGAACAGAGATGTCGGCGCCCTTGATCCAGGCGATGTACGCGCCGCCGGCGCCATCCGACACCATCCGCAGAAAACTGGAGCCGGTCGTGCTGGCAAAAACCTCGACCCCGTCCGTCGCCCACAGAACGTTACCGGAGGAATCGACACGCTGCGCGAACACGCTGTCGGTACCGCTGCGATCATCGAACCATGCGATAACCGCACCGTTCGAACCATCGGTGACCATGTCCGACCACGTCTGTGTCGTGGCGAAGACGCAGACGGGAACTCCGTTGGGGGTCCACTGCGGAACACCGTCGGCGTCCACGCGCTGAACATAGATGTCCGCATTGCCGCTACGCCCGTCTTCCCAGACGGTAATCACACCGTCGAGCCCGTCGGGCACGGACGTGCCGTTGTTCTGGGTTCCAATAAGGTCGACCAGAGTCACCGCCGTTTCCGGCTCCGGAGTCCACTGTGCCGGCAGAAGAGACGGCAGAAGCACAACGAGTGCGATCAGGAATTTCATGGGTTCTCCCTTCGAGAGTGCTCCCCAAGCCGCAGTCGCCGCGCAGAGGTGCTCACCGATTCTTTGAAGATCCCGATCGATTCGCACCCAGAGACGTCCGAGCTACCCCGAAAACGCCGTGTAGTAAGGGCTTGCACAACCGGCGCCGCCTCCGTGACAATGCAGCCACGCCGTGTGTGCCGGAAGGCTATCCTCTTGAGTTCATCCAGACTCTTGCCCCTCGTCGCGATCACCATCGCGCTGATCATGTCGGGCTGTGCTTCGCTGTACGACGTGCAAGTCGGAGGCGCATCGGCTTCGCTCTGGTCTCCCAAAATCTCGGGCGACGTCGCGGTCGACCTCGCGGGGTTCATCGGCGACAAGATTGACCTCGCCCGCGAACTCGACCTTGAGGACGAGCGCATCCCAGAGTTCCGAGCCTACGCATCCGCCGGATCCTTGACGATCGAAGGGACCTACTTCGGCGTCGACTACGACGGCGAGAACACACTCAGTCGCAGCATCACGGTGAAAGGCCGGACGTTCACCGCCGGGGCGCCGATCAACTCTGAATTCAACCTCGACTACGGAGCGATCAAAGCAAAGATCGGCGTCGTCGGCGCCGGTCCCGTAGCCGTGGGCGTCGTGTTAGGCGTCGGATACATCAAAGTCGACGATCAACTCACGAGTACCTCTCTTCCCGGAGTCGTGGTCGGCAAGGATCTCGAGACGGCGTTCCCCGGAGTCGGCTTGGTCGCAACCTTCAACCAAAGTCTGGGTGATACGCTTTCGATCTTCGGCGAAGCGGAAGCGTTCGGACTCGCGGTGCGCACCAATGGGATCGACGGTCGCTTCGTCGACGCGCAGGCGCGGGCGGGACTCGGCCTCGGACCGCTCAAACTCGGAGTGGGCTACCGCGTCATGGACCTGAACGTCGAAGAGACCCGCAACAACGACTCGAAGATCAACGTCCGACTCGACGGACCGTACGTCTTCGGAGAGATCGCGTTCTAGAGGTGCGGCCGGAAAGTGCAGGTGCGGTGAGTGGTGGAGTTGGGCGGGAGATTGCCGTTCGGAATTCGCAGGCGAATTGGTGGATTCGTTGAGGATTACGAATGGTGAGATTCCGTCGAAGACCGCCGCGCACCGTGCCTCTGACTTTTCGGCCGGGCCTCTAGCTACCTTTAGTTAGAACTAGTCGCACCAAAAAAGGGCGGCGCTGCTCCACTGGAGCACCGCCGCCCTTTGTTCGTTCCGATTCAAATCAGACGAGACTCACTTCTTGCCGTGGTGCTCACGGATATGCTTCAGATCTTCGCCGGTGAAGTAAGCGCCGACGAACTTGTCCAGGCTCTTGCGCAAGCCTGCCGTGTGATCGGTACTCACCGTTTGCTTGCACTTCATCGCGCCGACTAGCATGCCGTGGAGCGACTCGAGCTGCGTCATGTACTTCAGGTGCTCCGGGGTTCCTGCCTCCTTCGCCTTCACCCGTTGGGTCAGGAAGTACTGCATCACGACGTGTTGGATCTCGGTCGCGTGCGATTCCTTGTTGTTGACCCAACGCGTGACTTGGTTAATCGCCGTGGCGTCCGGAGGAGACGCGACGATCGCATTGATCTGCGCCATCGACTTCTCGATCGTTGTGATGTGCTCGTACAACAAGTCGATGCGAGTCTTGTCTCCGTAGATACCGCACGGGATCTCGCAATGAGAGTAGGCAACACGGTTCGCGAACGGGAACGCGACGGCAACGGCGACCAAGGCGGCGCATAGGACTGCGATCTTCGTTTTCATCAGAGCCTCGCTTTTCTGCGTGCGGGAGCGGGTATGTCGTTCGAGTCAGCCGGCGGACGAGCCCAAATCGAGCGCCAGCCGATCCGGAGGTTAATCGACGAACGACTTGTCTTGAAGAGAGACTTGCCCGGAATCGCTCACGAACTCACTCGCTCTTCGCCTTCGCGTCCCGGCTCTGCTTCACGCCGGGCGGCACCGCTCGGTCTTGTGCTTCTCGAAATCGTGCGTCGACCTGAGCGAACCGCGCTCGAAGGCGTTGCACGCCGACCCGCCCCGCCTCCAGATCTCCGGCCTTCTTCCTGAGGTCCACGACGCTCGACTCGAGCGCGAGCTCTCGGCGCTCGATTTCGGCCGGCCACGCCGCGGCAGTGGCATCGAGTTTGGCGAGCGCAGCCACGGCGGCAAGCTGGACCGATTCGTCGGCAGAGACTTGCACGCGGTGCGCATCGAGAACCCCTTGGGCGGCGTCCCGATCTCGACCGAGCGCTTCGACCGTCGACTGAGCGTGCATCACTGCGTCGCGCAACGCTTCGTTTTCAGCATCAGCTTCGGCGCGCTGAGTGACGCTCGCCAGCAGAGCCTTCGCCGCGTCGTACAACGCGACTCGCTTGTCGAGTTGATCCCGCAGCGCCCCGAGCTCTTGATTCGCAGCGGTGCAGGTAGCGGTCGCCATCGCGATTCGAGCCTCGTGTTGCGCCCGGTCCCCCGGAAGATCACTAGCCCATCGGGTTGCGTCACTCAACTCGCGTTGGCGCGCGTCGACCAGCAACTGCTTCGCGTCGTGCTCTTCCTGCAACAATGCGAGCCCCGCCTCCGCCGACTCGACCTCGTCGCGTGCCCGCAGCCGAGCGACGTTGATGGCAGCGGCCTCCCACCGAGACAATCGCCGTTTGCAATCCGCCACCGACCGTCGTGCAAGTTCCGCCGCGGCAGCTGCTTTCTTCGCGGCCAGCTCTGACTCGGAACGCGACCGGCCAAGCTCGACCAACGGCGCTTCCGCCGCCGCGAGCGCCGTCTTGGCCGCAGTCTCCTCGGCCGAAGTGACGTCGCGTAGCGCTGCCGCCGGAACCGAGAGTCCGCGTTGCGTCTCGAGCAAGCCGGAGACGTCGGCGCCCTGTTCCGCGACGGCCACGGCCGCGGTAATCGCCGACTGAATCGCCGCCAACAACGCCTCGGACTTCTCCAGACGAAGACGAGCCCCCTCGTGGTCAGCCAACGCGCCATCGCGAACCTTGGTGAACTTGGCGAGTTCGGCGGCTCGACCTACGTCTAGCCGCTCGGCCTCCGCGCGTTTGCTGTCGCGACTCTTGAACTCTTTACTCGCCACGGACAGCTCCTTGGCGACCGCCATGGAACGCGCGGCGATCGTCGGCGGCGCGGGCACGATCTTTCCGACCGCGACGGCATCTTTCTCGCTCCAAACCACGACCTGCCCGGCCCAATCGCTGCCGATCACCCGCGTACCGGACTCATCAAACCGAGCGCGAGTTGCAATGTCGGTTAGCCCCAGGAACGCGCGAATCCCCTTGCCGCTGGCCTGCCACGTCTTCACGACCTGGTCACGCCCCGCGGTAACCAACCGACCGTCCGCGGCGAACGCGATCGATGTCATCCCGGGCTCGTGCGCCTTCCACTTTTTGATCACCGCCCCGTTGTTCATGTTCCACAGCAACGCCTGGCCACCGGAGCCGGCGGTCGCGACGACGTCGGAATCCGCCCGCCAACACACCTCGGCGATACCGGTGTCGTGCCCACGAAGATCATGAAACAACTGACGACTGAACGACTCCCACACGAACAATCCGCCGCCGCGATCCGCAGTCGCCAAGAGCACACCGTCGGGACTGTACTGAATCCCCGTGATCCACTCCGCATGCTTGCGAATCGTGTCGACTCTCTCGCCGGTGGCCGTGGAGTAGATGTGGACGAGTTTCGACGCTCCGCCCAGCGCAATCTCAGTTTGGTCCGGACTGATGTCGGCCGCCATCACCGCGTCGAGTTCGTCGCCGACTTCACACACACGCCGACTCGTCTCGACATCCCAAACGACGACTCGCCCCGAGTGGCCGGCACGCCCCCCACCGGCCAACAGTAACGTCCCGCTGCGACTGAACCGTAGGACCTGCGGGGTGCCTTCCGGAAACGGGAGAACCGCGATCAGATCCAATCCCGCCGTGTGATAGACCAGTACCTGTTGGCGCGCCCCGACTGCCAGCAGTGGTGCCCACGGAGCGCACGCCATCGCCGTGACCGTGCCCGGCCGCTCGAGCGCGACCGTCGGTTCGAGCAAACTGTCGATCGGCATGCACGGGGGCCCGTCGGGACGCCCGCTCGGAACGTCACTCAACCCCGCGACGCTCGACTTCTTCTTGTGGATGGCCTTGGCGCCGCTGCGCTCGACGAGCCCGCCTTCGATCCAAGCCCGAACGATCGCTAATTGTGACTCGGCGATCTTTGGTTGATCGGGCGGCATGGTCGGCTTCTCGGCGTGCGTGATGACTTGGTACAGAATGCTGTCATCCAAGTCGCCGGCGGCGACGATGTCTGCGTCCAGGATCGCCGAGTACACGCTCAAGTCGATGTCGGCCCGCTTCTTTTCCGTGTTGTGACAACTCAGGCAGTGGTCACGAAACACGGGGAGGACGTCGTCTTCGAACGTGACGACATCAGCTCCCGCTAATGCCGCGGCGAAAACGGTGCAAAGACCGACCATCATGAATAGTGTTATGCGCATGACACTTTTCTTCAGTTCTTCAGTTCAACAGTGCATCAGTGGTTGAAAATGAATTCCTTAGAGTTCAGAACCGCCCAGAATATGTCTTCGAGGACTTCTTGCGTGTTGTCGGTTCCGGTCAGCGCCGGGTCGAGCTTCGCCCAATCGGCGTCGTCGGGTTCTCTTGCGAAACAACGAACGTAAATTTCGCTGACGATATCTCGCGCACTCTTGCCCTCCGCCAACCGCGTGGGGATCAACTTCCCCTCGCGGATCTTTCGATCCACGGTTTCACCGTTGAGGAGATGTAGCGCTTGCGACAGGTTCGGCTCCATTTTGACCTCACACGAACAGACCGTCTCGCGGGTCGCGCGACCGAAGGTGGTGAGGAAGTAGTTGGAGGTACGACCGTCTGCAATCTGCACGGCGCGCGCTCCGAGCGGCAAGCCGGGGAACTTGTTCTGCGTGTCGGTCACTTGGGTGACACAGTCGAGCAACACTTCGGCGCGAATCCGGCGAATCGACTGCTTGGAAAAGTCGCGTCGATCGAGCCGATTTGTGTCGTTGGCCCGAGTCGCGAGCTGATACGTCCGAGAGACGCAAATGTCCCGCACGAGCTTCTTGAAGTCGTATCGGTATTCGGTGAACCGTGAGGATAGCGCGCCGAGAAGTTCCGGGTTCGACGGCGGATTGCTCACCCGAACGTCGTCGACCTGCTCGACAATACCGCGACCGAAGAAGTGCGCCCAAACGACATTCGCCAGATTCTTGGCGAAGAACGGGTTCTCGGAAGCAGTGATCCAGTCCGCGAGTATTTGCCGACGGTCCTTGCCGCGAACATTGGGCACCGCGCCGCCGAGAAACTTCGGAGGCATGTCTCGCTTCGTCACCGGATGCTTCACCTCGCCCCGGCCACGGTTGTAGACAATGGTTTCGCGGGGGTCCTCACCCTTCTTGCGGCCGATCTGACCAAAGAACGCAACGAATCCGTAGTAGTCGTTTTGTGTCCACCGATCGAACGGGTGGTTGTGACACTGCGCGCACTGCACACGCATGCCGAGGAAAACCTGGGCGACGTTCTCGGCGACCTTCAGCGTGTCGCGCTCAATCTGGTAGTAGTTCGTGGCTGGATTCTTGAACGTACCCCCAGTGGCGCCGAGCAACTCGCGCACGATCTCGTTCATGGGAACGTTGCTCGCCAACTTCTCCTCGAGCCACTTGAAGTAGAGGAGGGTCGCTTTGTAGCTGACTTCTCGGGTAGATCGAATCTGCAGTAACTCGGCAAACTTCATCACCCACAGCTCGACGAACTCTTTGCGAGAAAGCAACTCGTCCACGAGTCGTTCTCGTTTGTCGGGCGCGGAGTCAGAGCAGAACTGTTCGAAGTCGGCTACCGTCGGCAACTGCCCAATGATGTCGATTGTCGCTCGCCGTAAGAACTCGGAGTCACTGCAGAGCTCCGACGGCGTGTATCGCAACTTCCGAAGCTTGGCGTAGACGTGAGTGTCGACGTAGTTGTTCTCGGCAATATCGGGGAAGGCCGCGTCGCTATCCGCCGGCACGACGAGAATCTGCGACCCGACAGTGAAGGTGTCGAAACGCGCCATGACGAACGCTTCACCGCGCTGCCCCGCGGTCACCAGGCCCGCGCCATCGATCTTCGCCACGCTGTCGTCGCTCGAGAAGAATGCTGCAAGCGAAGAGATATCGCGATCGCTACCGTCCGAGTAGCGCGCGACAGCGACGAGTTGCTGCGTCCCGGCGGAACCTTCGATCACTGCCTGCGTCGGCGTCAGTTCGATCCCCACCACGATCGGAAGATCACTGGGATCACTCGGCGCTCCCGCTTCGATCCACTCGACCAGGGTAGAACACAGTTCGGAATTGGCGACGAACCGCTGCCCCCCGGTGTGAGGAACGGCTCCGACCGCCTTCTCGACCAGAAGACTTCCACGCGGCGCCGACACATCGACGCGTCGCCCGGGGAACTCGCGAGTGATGCGATCGTAGTCACCGGCCGGGTCGTAGCCGAACAGCGAGAGGCGAAAGCCATCCTTGCCGCGGGCCGCGCCGTGACAACTTCCGGAGTTACACCCGGCCTTCATGAAGATCGGCATCACATCGGAACCGAACCGAATCGGAGGATCGACCGTCGCATTGGTGACAACGACGGGAACTTCGCACCGTTCGCCACGGACCTCGACGATCAACACACTCTGACCGTCGGACAACGGCGTCAACGTCGCCCCGTCGAGCTTGGCCACCGGCTCGGCGAGAGTCATCGTCGCTTCGGCCGTAACGTCCACGGTGGTGCCGTCGGCGAGCCTCGCTTGCGCGACGATGGATTGACGATCTCGCCCACCGCTCAACTCGATTGTGTTCGGATAGACGTGCAACGCCGCAATCGCACGACCGGGATCTTCCGCTTCGACGACGGGAACCGAGACAAGATACGCGGTCATGGCGAGCAGGCCGTGACGCACCCAAGCTCGCCAAGTGGTCGTCGCCGCGCTGCGTTGGACGCCAGCGGACTTCTTGCCGACTGGCGCCGACTCCTCAGCCGCGGAGCGCTCCTCCTTCGATTTGGATTCGGTGGAAGTGGACTCGGAGTTGGCTTTGGAGTTGGACGTGGCTTCGGTAGCCTCGGCGTCGTCTCCGACCGCGGTCGCTCCGGACTGAGCGTCGTCGTTAGCCGCCTCTTTGCGTGCCGCGTGTTCCTTACGAAGCTTCTCCAGCCGCGACAAGCGAGGCTCCTTCTTCGCGGCCACGTCAGCGGCCGAGTCTGCGGGCTTGGGTTTCGGCTTCGGCTTCTGCGCAACGATCTTCTTCTTCGCCGGCGGGTCGATCCGGAGCACGACTCGGCCCGGACTGTGATGAAGAATGGTGCTCTTCTCGTTCGGGACGTGCGTCCGAACGAACAACGTCTTGTGACGTCCGATCGGACTCTTGCCGGTGGTCTCGATCGGGAACACCAACTCGGTCACACCGCTCTCGAACTCGATCTCACGGGTGGTGCAGTGCGCCGGCAGGCCGACCAGCTGCGCGCGAGCCTTTCCAGAGAATTTCTTTTTCACTCCGACCTTGCACACGACCTCGGTTGGCTTGCCGCGCTCGACCGCGGTCATCTCGACAGCGACGTCGACATGCCGCTCTTCGACCCTCAACGTCGCAAGCTGAGTCGATACCGTCAGGGGGCCGGCGACACTCGCGGTTCCGATGACGACAATCTTCCACTCGCGCAGCTCGGCGCGCTCATTCGCGTTGATCCAAATACGGCCCTCATTCTTGCCCTTCGCGATCTTGACGTTGCGAGCCGCGCCAACTCCGGGCGGACTGAAGAGCATGTTGAGCGTGATCGAGCCGTCGAACCCCTCGCGACGCTCGGCGATGACGCGAAGGTTCATTCCGCCGCCGCGCACCAGCGGGACCGCGGGCTCCTCGAGCCGCAACGCAAACGGCGCCTCCTCGGTCACGGCGACGGCGAGAGCGTCGACGTGTCCCCGGTAGTAAATCGTGTTGTTCGGTTCAGCACGCACGAAGTCAGCGCTCTGGTAGTACGGTCCTTCGATGTTGCGCTTCGAGTCGACATGGCGCGCCTTGACTGGCACCACCGTCGCTCCGAGCGGCGCATCGGGCGCTGCCTCGAACACGACAGGCACCGTCGTCTGGCTGTTGGCCATCGCTTCGTGATCGACGGTGACACCCTGAGTAATACCATCGAACGAGAAGGTCAGCGGGCCGCCGAAGTTCTGCCGGTTGGCTCGGATCAACGTTGCGAATCGGTTTCCGCGCGGAACCGCGATCGCTTGTCGATCTTGCGCGTAACGTCGAACTTGCGGAAGCGTCACGGAAAGCTTCGGTTCCGAACGAGTCACTTCCAACCGGTAGACGTATTGAGCCCCGCCCGACTGAAGGTGGTCCCGCACTCTCAGAAGAAACTCGGCGCTAGCCGGAGCTTTCCAGCGCAAGTAGCTGTCGGGACCATTGGAGTCGTCATTCCCGGCGAGGTACTTGCCATTCCCATCGAACACGTGAATGACGGAATCGAGCGGTGAGTTCACGCGACGGGCGAACACGCGAAGGTCGTAGGTAACGTTCTTTTCGGCTTTGAATCGGTACCAGTCGTTGTCACGAACTTTTTCGACAATGCCGTTGAGAGCGAACGGGACGCTCTGCTCGACCACTGACTGGGGCTTCTTGCGATTGTCGTTGGGTTCCGTTTCAAGCACGTTGGGAAGCGGCGAGATACGAAACGAGTTGCCCGACGGTGGCGTCAGTCCTGCGTCTTCGATGAAGATCTCGCCGACGCGGTCGCTGCGCGGACGTTCATGGGGAACGACGACACTCGCCTGCAGGTCGCCGGTCGGATCGCCGATCATGCGCAGCTCGACGGTATCTCCCGCCTTGCCGCCCGGCGGAAATGCCACCAACGGTCGCGGATGATGGCCGACGTGCAGACGGTACCGGTGCCGCTTGCTGCCCCGGTACGACGCACTTCGTAACTGGATGACGTACCGGCCATCTTCAGGAGCGACGATCCCAGCCACCGGATCTTGGACGAGCAGCGCGGAATCATCACACGCACTGAGTTCGAAGCGGCGGGCGTCGAGGATGGCGAGATAGGGATCGAACATGACTCCACCGAGTCGAATCCCCTCGACCTCGGCGGTGATGCGGTCACCCCTCTTCGCCTCGACGACGAAGTGGTCGACATCTTCGTTGTCGACAAAGCCTTCGACCGTGACGCCGAACGCGACCGGCTGAGGCTCCTGAAAACTCGAGTTGGGCTCTTTCTCTTTGACGGTGGGGTACGGGCCCACCCAGAAGGTGAAGAAGCTCGACAGTCCCGAGCGAGTTCGCACGCGTAACGAGTGCTCACCCAACCGACAGTCGGGTGCGATTCGAATTGTGGCGTCGACCTTCTTAGCGTCGACGACCTTCAGCTCCACCGTCTCGAGCCCGGGTGTGTAGTAAACGATCGCCACCGCGTCTGCCAATCGGTCGCCGTGCAAGCGTACCGATGCGTCGGTACCGCGTTGCGCTCCGCGCGGGAGCACCTGACGGAGTACCGGTTCTGCCCCGAACAGTGACCCCGACCCGGACGGCAACACCATGAACAGCAGCGCGACGCACGCCAGAACAAGCTGAACCAACCGTGCGGCCCTCATGCGAGCAACTCCTTCACGACCGAGCCCCCGTCGACGATCTCGATCGGGCGATTCCCCGGCGCCATGAGTTCCTTGTCGGCGACGATGCCGAGCTGTCGATAGATCGTCGTCGCCAAGTCTTCGATCGCCAGTGGATCTTCCTCGACCTCCGACGAGGTCGCGTTCGACGTTCCGTAGACGTGCCCGCGACGAATGCCGCCCCCCGCGAGCACGATCGAGAACACCTTCGGGTAGTGATCACGCCCGCCGGTTGAATTGATCTTCGGCGTTCGTCCAAACTCGGTGGTCAACATGACGAGCGTCGAATCGAGCAATCCGCGCTCGTCGAGATCTCGAATCAATGTTGCGTACGCGCGATCGAACGGAGGCAACTGGCGACGCACACCGTCGGCGATGTTGTCGTGGTGGTCCCAGCCGCCGTAGTTCATGGATACGAATCGCGCTCCGGACTCGACCAGCCGCCGAGCGAGTAGCATCCGTTGGCCGGCCGCATCTCGCCCGTAACGGTCGCGCACCTTGTCCGGCTCTTTGGCCAGATCGAACGCCGCCCGTGCGTGCGGAGAGGCGATGAGGGAGTACGCACGCTGATAGAACGTATCCATGGAGTCGAGCTCGTCCGACTCTTCAACCTCGCGGAAGTGCCCGTCGATCGCGTCGAGTAATCCCTGACGACGCTTGAATCGCTCTTCAGTCACCCCCTCGGGCAACGACAGATCGCGAACGCGAAACCCCTTGCTCGCCGGGTCTGAGCCGAGCCCGAACGGGCCGTACGCGGAACTAAGATAGCCACTGCCGGCGAACTCGTTGGGAACGTTCGGAATGCAGATGTAGGGGGGAAGATCTTTTCGCGGACCGAACTCGTGCGCGACCACACTGCCAAGACTCGGGTACTGCAGGGCGGGACTCGGACGATAGCCCGTGAACATAGTGTGAGTCCCGCGCTCGTGCGCGGCCTCATTGTGAGTCATGGATCGCACGACGGTCAACTTGTCGGCGATCTTCGCCGTTTGCGGCAGGAATTCGGAGAACCGCACCCCGGTTACGTTGGTCGCGATGGATCCGAGCGGTCCGCGGTACTCGACCGGAGAGTACGGCTTGGGATCGAACGATTCCTGCGCGGCGAGTCCGCCGGGAAGGAAGATTTGAATCACCGACTTCGCGGGACCTTCGACGCTCGCGTAGTCTTTCTGATCCGCGAACGCCCGCAGACGGAAGAAGTCTCCGAGAGTCAGGCCGAGCCCCCCGACCATGCCCACCATCATGAAGTCTCGACGCGACCACGCGCGACCGAACCCGTGACACCCGCCCCTCGCGGACTGACCCTGCGAGCGGCTCTTGTTTCGTCTTCGCATCAACGTTCCCTCCCTGGCGCAAGCGACCGGCGCGGCTTGCGTATGGGGAACATTGTAGACAGACCGGGCGCTCGATCGGCGGACCGATTCAAGCGGCACCGTGAATCACGGCTGGAACGGACGCATCGCGGGACGAAACGTCGCTGGTTTTACGGCTTGATGGGGCTCGGTGACGCCTGCTCGAGGCGACGAAGTTCGGCCTGGATCTGGGCGGTCTTCGGGCCGTTCGGTTCGAGGTGCAGGTACTGCGACCAAGTGGCGTGCGCCATGGCCACGTCTTTCATGTCGTGCTGATAGACGATGCCGAGGTTGAACAAGCTCTGCATGTGCGTGGGATCGACTTCGCGCGCTTTCTTGAAATTGGCGATCGCCTTGTCGAACTGCTGAGTTCGGCGAAACATCACGCCTTGATCGGTCAACACGTTGGCGTCGGCGGGGTCGAGTTCTAACGCTCGGTCGTACGCCACGATCGACTCATCGTGCCGCGCCAGGTCAAAGTAGGTATGCCCGAGGTCGACCCAACCCTTACGGTCCGTCGGGTCGGCTGCGACGCGATCCTTGAGGGCCGCTATCGCCTGCTCTTGCTGGAGCGCCTGATCGCGAGACGGCGGTCTGACCGGCACTTGGCCGCCCATCCGATTCGAACTCGAGGTGCCCCTCCCGGCCGGCGGAACAGTCGATCCCGAGCCCAATCCGAATCGCCCGATCGCAATGCCGAGCAGCAACACGAAAACTACGATTGCGATGGCCAGCAGCCTAGTTTCGCTCTTCACCGCCGAGGGCTCCTTCGTCTCAGGAATGACAGGATCCAGAAGACTGCAACGGTACTAGAAGCCCGGCCGCGTATCCAAAGTTCCCGGTGGAAGTTTGAGCTCTCCGAGGATCGCGGAGCTCGCCGGCTACAGGTTGTCCTGCACGGCTTTGGCGCGTTTCAGGAAACGCAGGGTCTCCGAGTCGTCGGGAGCAAGCTGGATCGCTCGGGTCCACGACTTGATCGCGGCGCTGACGTGACCGCGGCCGTAGGAGTCGAGGCCGTCTTCTTTGTGGCAACGAATCAACTCGGTCAAGCTCTCGCCGTGATTGGGATCGAGTTGCAGCGCCTCCTCGAAGCATTCGTACGCTTTGGACCGTTCCCCGGCGTTGAGCGCCTTGCGGCCGCGGCGAAAGCTCAAGATCGCGCCGACCGTGTCGACCACCAACCGATTCTCGCCGTCGTCGACAGCCTCGGTGAGCACAGGTGACTCGACGACCGCTGGCCCGACGACCGCTGAACGATCTCCGCGCCGCTCCCCGCTCTTCGGCTCGCGGCTTGGCCCGGACGGTACCTCGGTCGGCGTCGCTGGATCTCCATCGACCGGTGTCCCGTAGAGAAGCGGAACGTCTGCGGGCGGCGGATCGACGGAAACCGCCACCGGAATCGGCGGAACTGACGCCGTATCGATGGTCGTGAGTTCAGCGCGTCGCTCTTGCAACACTCGCAGGTGGCGTCGCAGCAAGTCCGACATGAATGGCTCAGGCGGATCCGACCCAAAGCGTACGCCCATGTGCTCGACCTGATCGCTGGCCTTTTGCAACTCGCCGTTCTCGATCAGATCCATGATCTCTATCGAGTAGCGCATGAGCCCGTCTCTTCGCACGGAGTCGCGACGAGGACGGGGCCCGAACGTCCACGCTCCCGTCGCGCAACCGGACAGGACCACGAGTAGGGCAACACTGAGCCAACTACGCATTACAGATACTCTCCGGTTCACACGCAAACGCTTCGAGAGCGGCGTCGGCGATCTCCGGGTCGAAGTGCTTACCCCGTTCCTCACGGATGAGCTCGACCGCTTCGTATAGATTCAACGCGGACTTGTAGGGCCGTTCGGTGGTCATGGCATCGATAGTATCTGCGACGGCGATCACGCGACTGGCAAAGGGGATATCCGTCCCCGCGATCCGGTCGGGGTAGCCGTTACCATCCCACCGCTCGTGGTGGTGACGTACCCACACGGCGACTTCACGCAGCGACTCGAGCTGACTCAGAATCGTTTCGCCAATCTCCGAATGCAACTGAACAGTCGCGAACTCCTCGTCGGTCAGCGCTCCGGTCTTGAGCAGCACATTGTCTGGCACACCGATCTTGCCGACGTCATGCAGCACCGCGGCGATTTCGATCTGCTGCTGGGTCTCGGGGTCAACGCCCCCGAGGTGCTCGAGAATCTTCGTCACGTTGTCACGCACGCGCAGGCAGTGGCCGCGGGTATACGCATCCTTCGCCTCGACCGCGCTGACCATGGCTTGGATCGCCTGCAACTGTTGGTCGAACACTTCCTGGCGAGACGCCTGCAGCCCGCCCACCATGCAGTTGAACGCTTCGCAGAAACGTGCCAACTCGTCTTTGCCGCGAACCGGAACGCGTCTCTTCAGATCGCCGCGACCGATGTGCTCGGCCTCCTCGGTGAGGCGGCGAAGGGTTCTGAAGGGAGCTCGAAGAATGAAGAAGCCAAGGCCGAGCAAGAGAAAGAACCCCGTGGCAAAGACAGAGTAGACCCAGGAGTGAGCCCCCCGGAGTCGACTCTCGAGCCCCTCGCGATCGAATCCCAATCGGATCGAACCCACTTGCCGGCCGTCGAACGTCAACCGGGCGGACGCCTCGAGCGCTTCTTCATCAGACGGCTTCGAGCGCGACTCCGATTCGAACAGCGATTCGTTTCGCTCATTGAGCACGCTGATGGACTCGACACCGTTGTCCAGCAGCGCGTGCGCAAAGACATGGATCTGAATCCGGTCTTCGACGGCAACAGCCTCGGCCATGAGTGAGCTCGCGAGGGTCAACATTTCGTTGGCGTCGGACTGAGCTTCCTCGGTCGCGACCAATCGGGACGTACTCGAGAGCTCCGAGTAGGTCAGCAGCACGACCAACAACGCGACCGCGCTCGCCCCGATGAGGAAACGTAACTTCACACTCTCCGCGCGATCCACGTAGCCAGCTCCGAAGAGCCAAACACGGCGGGCACCACGCTTGAGAGCATTCGCGCCGGGCTGTACGAGCAGGCCCAGCTGTCGAACTAGTGAAATGAGCTGACGCATCGTCGAAATTGCCGTCGTCGGACCAAGGTCCACTAGGGTCAACGTTCCATAGGTAATCGCGATGAAGAATACCCGGGGGCCGGGATACCGACGAACGGAGCAGCGAGAGGCGCCCGGACTACTTCGCATAAAGACCATAGCGGAAACGTATTAGACCCAAACTCCCGAGGCGATCTCGCGGGGTGGCGACCCAAGTCCGACGGTTAGAGCCACTCGAGCGCACGGCGTCATGACCCGACCGGAACGCTTACCCGCGAACCCTTGCCTCGATCGCGACGATCGATTCGAGGCGAACCCAGGCGTCGAAGAACTCCTTGCCGGTGACGGTCTCCACAAGGCAAGCGTGCTCGCCTACTCCACCAATCTTGCCGCCGAGCGAGTGTCCGTCGTTAAGGCGCAGTTCCACCGTGGCCCCTTCCGCGGCGACTGCGCGAAGGGCGTCTTCAACCGTATGGGTCGGATCGAGTTTCATGCCAGAAGTCCTTTCGAGTTGGAGTGGCTGAACCGACAGCCGTCATCGGCTGATCGAACGGGTCAGATAGATCTCACGAGCCTCCCCGGCCGACCACGGAACGCCCGGCAAATTCTTGCGACCCCCTCGACGCTCCATCCACGGCTGAGGGTCGTTCACGAAAACTTCTCCTCATTCGAAAGCGGGAAACTGTGCACTCGATCAATCGAACCTTGGCAATGATTGCCGTCGTCTTTTCAGTGTCACTGCTGGGATCGTGTCCGGCCGTAGCGCAAACCGATGACAGCCTCGTCCAGTCGTTCGTCCGGGGCGACTACTCGGGTGATAGCGCCGTTGAACTCGGCGACGCGATCGGTCTGCTGGGACACCTCTTCGTTCCGGGCACGCCCGAGCCGTCGTGCCGCGATGCGGGCGACCTGAACGACGATGGTGCGCTGACCATCGGAGACGCCGTTCACTTGCTCTCGTACTTGTTCGTACCGGGCTCGTTGGGACCCGCGGCCCCGTTCCCATTCTGCGGAGCGGACGACAGCAGCGACTCGCTGAGTTGCGCCGGACTCGGCTCGTTCGAGTGCCCGCTGATTCCGATCTTTCAGTTTGAGTGGCCGATGCCCGGAGTGGATACCCACGAGTGGGTCATCAATAACTACGTTGATCTCGATCCTAGCGACGAATCGGTCCTCGACTACATGGGCGGGGGAAAGACGTACGACGGACACCGCGCGATCGACATCGACGTGCCGACATTTCGTGCCATGGACGACGACTTCCCCATTCTGGCGGCCGCGCCCGGCGTGGTCGTCGCTACCGAGGATTCCTACGAAGATCGACACATGTCCTGTTACGGCGATTGGAACTACGTCACCATCGAACACGCCAACGGTTGGCAGACGATCTATGGTCACCTGAAGCAGTTCTCGGTGGTTGTCGCCTTGGGTGAAACGGTTGCAGCGGGCGACGTTCTCGGCGTCGTCGGCAGTTCCGGCTGCTCGACAGCACCCCACCTGCATTTCGAAGTTCACGACGCCGCCGGTGGAATCATCGATCCGTTCCTGGATGGGTTGTTTGCCAACCCCCCGGTCTACAACACGCCCCTCGGCTTCATGGATGCGGTAATCGATCGCGGGTCGATCACGACCATTGCGGAGATCCTCGACCCTTCGCCCAACGCGACCGTTGTTGAACCCGGCGAGACCCTGGGCGTCGGCCTGTCGATGGCGGGCGGCGCTCCCGGTGACTCGATTCAGATGTTCCTCAAGTACCCGTCGGGGGTCGTCTACTCGACCTACAACAACACGTTCAGCTCCGTCTATCGTCACTCCTTCTGGACGTGGAACCCGCAGATTCCGGCGACCGCGCCGATCGGTTACTGGGAGCTGGAGATTCGCACGAACGGATCGACCGTCGCGACCTACCCGATCTTCGTCGGTTCGGTCTACACCGGGTACCAACAGGTGCGCCACGGCTTGCCGGCCAGTCAGTATCAGCAGGAGTTTGAGACCCTCGTCGCCAACGGCTACCGGCCAGTATGGGTCGACGGCTACGACGTACTCGACACGCCGTACGTCAACGTGATCTTTGACCGCAGTCCGTCGGCCGGCTGGCTCGCGTACCACGGTCAATCGGGATCGAGCCACCAGTCGACGTTCGACGACCTGACCAGTAGCGGGTATCGGCTCGTTCACATCGACGGCTACGTCGACAACGGATCGCTTCGCTACGCCACCATCTACGAGGCGGGGCCCGGGCCAGGATTCGCCGCCTACCACGCTGCAACCGTGTCGTCTCACCAAGCGCTGTTCAACGATCTGACCGCGGACGGTTTCCGCGCGAAGAACATCTCGTTCGCTGAAATCGGCAGCACTCTCTACGTGACCGCGCTGTACGACACCGCTCCGGTCGGCGGCTGGGTCGCGCTCGCCGGGCTGACCGCGGCGCAGTATCAAACGGAGTTCGACGCCCAAGCGGCGGCCGGTCGGACGCTCTCCTACGTCAACTCCTACGAGCAGGCCGGTAGCGGGCGGTACTCCGCAATCTGGGATTCCGTCAACCCGTCGAGCTGGGTCGGCACCCACGGCGTGAGTTCGAGCGCCTTCCAGTCCGAGTTCGATACCTGGACCGGGGTCGGGCTCCAGACGCGATTCGTAACTGCCCACTGGGAATGGGTCCCGTCCGGAATCTTCTCGGTCGCCTCGGCGCGTTTCTCGGGTTTCTGGTCCAACTGAGCGTCAGATCTCCGAGAAGACGCACATCAGAGCATTTTCCGGCGCCCGGGTCCCCCAAGGACTCGGGTGCCTTTTTGTCCACGACGAGTCGGGCTATGATCCTCGCATCAAATCCTTGCGCGCTCCGCCGAATGGCCGAGCCGCCACAATCAGAGAATCGCTCGAGGAGAGTCATGACTACTGTCGCTCACGTGATCGGAACCGGCACCATCGGCGAACCGCTGATCGGCTTGCTGGCGCACTTCCGATCGGAGTTCGGACTGGACGAGGTGACGTTCAACAAGAGGTCCCCGCTCCGCGACGACCGATCCAAAGTCGTCGATCTCATGAAACGGGGAGCACGCCTCGCGACCGGGAAAGACAAGTTCGCCGGTTTCGAAGAGTTGGACATGAAGCCCGAGCTCACCACGGAAGAAGCCATCGAACGCGCTTCGGTCGTGATCGACTGTACGCCCTCGGGAGCCGGACTCGCAAACCGCGAAGCCCACTACAACAAAGCGAAAAACGTCAAAGGCTTCATCGCACAGGGGTCCGAGTTCGGGTTCGGCAAGATGTACGCTCGTGGCATCAACGACTCGGCGCTGGTCGAGGGCGAAGATCGCTTCGTCCACGTCGTCAGCTGCAACACGCACAACCTATCGGCCTTGGTCAAGTGCTTCGCCCTCGATGACGGCGGCGCCGACAATCTGGTCAGCGCGGACTTCGATTGCATTCGACGGGCGAACGACGTGAGCCAAGCGGGCAGCTTCATCGCCTCCCCGGAAGTCGGCAAACACGAAGACCCTCAGTTCGGAACGCACCACGCGCGTGACGCGAGCCACTTGTTCTCGACGCTCGGCTTGAACCTGACGAACTTGTTCTCGAGCGCGTGCAAGGTCAACAGCCAGTACATGCACATCGTGCGTTTCCACATTCGCGTGGACAAAGCGACGTCAGTGCCTGAACTACTCGACCGCATTCAAGCCGACGACAAGCTGGCGTTGACCTACAAGCGCTCGGCAAACCAAGTCTTCTCGTTCGGTCGCGACCACGGCTTCTTTGGGCGTATCTTGAACCAGACCGTCATTCCGCGCGAGTCGTTGATGGTCCGCGACGGCCACGACATCTACGGCTACTGCTTCACGCCGCAGGACGGTAACTCGCTGCTCAGCTCGGTCGCGGCCGCGCTGTGGCTCATCGACCCCAAGACGTCGGATGACCGACTGCAGTGCCTCAGTCCTTACTTCTTCGACGAAGTGTAGGGAAACTCGACGGGCGTTCCCTCGGGAACGCCCGCTCCGTCGCCGCCTCGGTCCGGTCGAGCGCTATCGCTTCGGTGTTACTGTTTCTCGGCTTTGGGCCCGCCGTCGGGAGCAAACAACTCTGCGGACACCGTTCGCGTCGGCCGCGCCCCTTCCTCGATCATGCGATCGAGTGACAACGCACGCTCCCGCAGCTCCGCCACCAACCCTGCCTTCTGGGTCGCCTGGTTCCACTTCTCGCTAACGTCGACTTCGACGTTGTAGAGTTGCTCTGGATCGAGAAGGAGTTTCCAGGCGCCGCGCCGAATCCCGGCGAGATCCCCCTTTGCTTTGTAATACAAGAACTCGCGATCGTTGCTCGCCGGCTTCGAGTCGACGAGCAGGCGGCTCACATCGTCGCCATCGATCGGCTGGCCGGGCAACGCACTTCCGGTGATCGCGGCCAAGGTCGGAAGCCAATCGAGGGCGGACGCTACCTCCCTGCGAATCGAACCGGGCGCGATGCGACGTGGCCACTGCACAATGCACGGCACACGCTGTCCGCCTTCGAAGGTACTGCCCTTGCCGCCGCGCAGCAGGCCAGCCGAACCACCGCGATCTCTGAACGGAAGCCACGGCCCGTTGTCGCTCATGAAGATGATGATCGTGTCGTCGAGCACTTCACGCTGCGCCAACCGATCGACCAATTGGCCGACACAGCCATCGATCTCTTCTATTACGTCCCCGTACAGCCCGCGCCGGCTACGCCCCGCGTACTTCGGAGACGCGTAGATCGGGATGTGCGGCATGGAGAACGGCAGATACACGAAGAACGGTCTATCCGCACTGCGATCGATGAACTCGAGCGCACGCTGAGTGCAATTCTCTGACATCAAGTGCTGATCGGGCTCCCAACCGATGACCGCGTCGTTCTCGATGAGCGGCAACCCATACTTGTAAGTATTGCCGGCCCGGCGATGGAACTGCGACATGTCGTTGGAGTACGGAACACCGTAGAACTCATCGAAACCTTGATCGCGTGGCAACAGACCAGGGCGATGCCCGAGGTGCCACTTGCCGAAGCAACCAGTCGCATAGCCCCGGTCGCTCAACATGTCTGCGATCGTGACCTCATCGGTGTGCAAGCCGTGTGCGTGCTGTGGAAAGATCACATGCTTGTGCATGCCGACCCGCTTGGGATAGCAACCGGTCAACAGACCCGCCCGGGTCGGCGAGCAGACCGGCGACGGCACGTAGAACTGAGTGAACTTCAACCCACGTGTTGCCAGCCGATCGATGTTCGGTGTATCGATTGTGGGATGCCCCGCACAAGTAAGATCCCCGTACCCTTGGTCGTCTGTTAACACCAGGATGACGTTGGG
>JAJFFE010000163.1 GCA_021776775.1 Planctomycetota bacterium
ACCGTGAGCGGCGGTCTTCGACGGAATCTCCCCATTCGTAATCCTCAACGAATCCACCAATTCGCCTGCGAATTCCGAACAGCAATCTTCCGCCGAACTCCACCACTCACCGCACCTGCACTTTCCGGCCGCACCTCTAGACGGCTGATCGTCGACGGGCCAAAAAAAAGGACGGCCCCGGTGAGAAACCGGGGCCGCCCTGTGGGCTCTGAGGTGGGACGTTGGGGTGGGAGGAGATCGTGGGACTTTGGGGCTCCGGGGCTGGCGGAGCCGGTGGGACGTGTGAAACCCTCGTCCGAAGATCGAACGAATGGTTTGGCTTCTTTGTCTACCTTCATAAGCGTCGTCCGCTGATGAAAGGAGCCATCATTTCATTGTTTTATCGGAGGAAATCGGACGGGAATTCTTACAGGAATCCGAAAGTCATTCGCGTGGAACTGCGATAAATGCATTTGCAATAGCCAGTTAGGGGCTTCCTTCTTCGACTTCAGCCGTCGCGAGGAGTCGTATCGAACGGATTAAATTCAACGACGGCGTTGATAGGACAGGCCAGTTAGACGACTGGATAACCCAACGTCCGTTGGGATCGGCCACGTGCCAGTCCGTTTCATCGCCATTCGCAGTGTGTGGCACCGTCGGCGGACGAAAGCTGAACTCAGCTTCGGAGGCTGCCCCTAAGTCGAGGAGCGTCACCCCACTCGAGTTGACCGCCGCGACCATGCGCTGACCGTCGCGATCGACGGCGAGCCAATGTCCGTCAGTGCTGAAGGCATCCGGCGCGATCGAGCAGCCGTCGAGTTTGCCGATGACCTCTTTCGTCTCGACGGAGACCAGGCAGATACTGGGATCGCCGCGTTCGCCCCACTCGATCGCCACGATGGTTCCTTCCGGGGAGGGAATCGGAGCGCGCGCTTCGGAGAGTTTTGGCAGCTCGATACGCTCGTAGCTCGGAGGGGACGCGTCCAGGTCGACAATTTCGAGGGACGCGGGTGACTGGCCGTTGGCGTAGTACTTTCGTCCGTCCTGCGACCAGCCAGCGGTCGACCAGTTGGGCGAGTTGATGCTCCTCGGATATTCAGAGGTCTCGTCGGGGACCAGCCACAGTTTGTCTCCGCGGTCGCTCGCGAAGCTCCGGCCGTCGGGGCTGAACTGGAAGCTGCCCGAGTTCACGCTAAGGAGCAGGCCTGGCGTGTCGTCTCGGCTCCACCCGAGCAGCCTCAACTTGAAGCTTCGACCGGCGTCGTACGGGTTGATGCCTTCGATGGTGACGAACCCGGCCGAGGCCAGTGGTGCGCTTGCCGTCGCGGCACCGGAGATCTCGGTCTTCAAGATCGCTGTCGTAGCGATTTGAGGTTCGAACCGAAACTGCACGATGGTGGGATCGTCGGCGGACGGCGTGGCGGTATCGAAGCGAATGCCTGCGAAGCCGCCGATCCACTGCACAAACCCCGACTCGGACGATGCGACCCAGCGCGTCAACAGGCTTGCGTACGCGAGCAAGCTCGGCTTTTCCATGACGCGATCGGCGATCCGTTTCAGCGCCGGACTGCCCATGATCATGATCAACCCTTGGGCGATTTTCATCTTGCCACGCACGACCGCGGAGAGGACCTCGTGCCGCTCTTCTGGGGTGACGTCGTCGACCGACTGCGCCATGAGGCTGCGAGCCCCTGCACAGGCAGACGGAAAGTCGGCGGCGAAGAACTGCGGGATGACGGGAATGGGCTTCTCCGCGCGCGACCACATGGCAAGTGTTGGCGGGATCTCGGCGTCGTCGGTCAGACGGATGGGGCCGACGGTGTCGACGAACACTCGCACCACCGAGTCGTTCGGCGTCATGCCGATGTCGAACTTGTGAATCGACTGTTCGATGTCTTCGAGCCAACGGTCGGAGTGCTCGCCGAACTCGCTCGTGAACCCTCGCAACAGCCCCTGCATCATGCTCGCGTTCTCGTCTGAGCTGCGATCCCCGGGCTGAAACCTAGACAGGTTGGTGATGCGGTCTGACGTTGGGACGATGCGTAGAACCCACTGATCGGTGCCCGCGGCGTCGGTGATTTCCAGGGCGTAGTAGACGTGAAAACGGGAATCGACTCCCGCCGGTGGGTTCAGGTCCCACGGTTGAATATCGATACCTTCCAGCGCAGACGCCAGCTCTGGAGCGAGATTGAAGTCGACCGCTCGCGTCGGGGTGAACTCGAGGACGGCACACCCTGTCGAGGTGGCGACCGCGAGGTATGGCAACACCAGCTGCAGTGGTCTAACCAGAGGCATCCCGATGGCTGCCGCTCGTCTCCAGGAAGCGGTCGCTAGAGCGGCGCAGTTCTGGTCGACGTCGTTGTTCATCGCGAGTCCTCGTTCGATTGGGATTGGCTCAATTGTCGGGCGTCGTCGAGTACTCGTTGCCAATCCGGACTACCCACCGGGGCGGAGGGCATGTCCTTGGGATATTGCAGTATACGGGCGAGGTCGTCGGTTGCATCCTGCCCCTTGGCTTGGTGAATCCGCGCCCGTTCCAGAAGCGCGCTCGCGTGTAGCATGTTGACCCGGTTCTGGCAGCCCGGAAGCGTCCGCGCGGTCTCGATGGCAGCCAGTGCCTCGTTGAGCGGTTGTTCGTCACCGCTGGTTCGTCCCATCGCGACGCACAGTCCGATCCTGGTAACCGCCAGGGCGTAGCTGTTCGGGAATCGGCCGATCGCGGCGGCGACGAATTCTTGCCCGGCCGAGAGGCGAGACTTCATGGCGTCACGATCGGCGCCCTGCGACTCCATGAGCCGCGCCTCGGACAGGTCGACCGCTCCTCGTTCGGCGAAGGCGTCGGCGAGATCGGGAGCGATGGTCGTGGCGCGGTCCAGGGCGTTTCGTGATTCGTCGAAGCGCTCCCGCGCAGCGAGCACCTCTCCCAAGGCGACGTACGCTTCGACGTAGCTGCGACGAATTTCGACCGCTCGTTGGTAGCTGCTGACGGGGTCGCCGCCGTGGAAGCGAAGTGCGTCGCCCCGGAGCTTCCAGACTTCTTCCAGATCGGGGTCTTCGGCCAAGATTTTGTCGCACAGCGCGACGCAGCCATTGACGTCTCGCTCCGACAGCTTCGCTACCGCGTCGACGAATCGATGCTGCCACCGCGACAAATCTCCGGAAGACGTCGTACACGCTTCGAACGCTCGCACGGACTTCTCCAGAGTCGCTCGCGCCTGCGTCACTCGGTGGTCGACCCCGACCTCGGTGAGATGTTTCTGCGCTTCGTGGTGCTTCTCGAGGTAGAGCGCGAGGTACACGCGGCCAAGTTCGAAGAACGCTTCCTCCCGATCTTTGACGCGGTCGATCGCGCGCTCCAAGTCATCGAGCGCTTCTTCGAGCCGGCCGCGACGGCGCAAGGCCATGCCTCGGTACAGTCGTGCCCACGCCCAGTCGGGATGCTCTCGGAGAATGTCCTCCAACCGCTCCACGACGCTATCGAGTTTCCTGTACGAAGGAGTGAGGTCTCCGCGGACGCGGTAAAGATGAACACTCCAGCTGGAGATCTCCTTCGAGAACTCCAGCGCTTGCTGCCAACCGTCGTCGTCATCTCGTGAGTTCGGGGGCGGTGTTTGGCCGGCACCTACCAACCGTCGGAACCACGCACCGCCTTCGACCGCGCCCGAGTCCCCCGCGAGGATCTTGTCGATCTCCGCGACGACCTCGGAGACTCGCTGATAGCGCGCGCTCTTGCGCTTGCGCAAGCAACGCATGATGAGCGTCTCGACCGCCAGCGGAATCTGTGGTCGCAGTGAACGGGGAAGCACCGGCTCTTTGTGAATCACCGCGTGTAGGACATCCACCGTGGTGTCTCCGTGAAACGGCGGTTGCCCGGTCGACATGTAGTAGAGCGTGGCGCCGAACGCGTAGATGTCGCTGCGAGCGTCGATCGCGTGAATCTCTCCGCGCGCCTGCTCCGGAGACATCATGGCGGGCGTACCCACGATAGTCCCGGCGATGCTCAAGGACTCGCCCGGCGAGCTCAGTAGGTCTCGTGCGATTCCGAAGTCGGAGAGGAACGGCGTTCCCGACTCATCGATCAGTATGTTCTCGGGTTTTAGGTCGCGGTGAACGATGCCCTGGGCGTGTGCGCTGCCGAGAGCCCCTGCGATCTTTCGCATCACTTGAAGCAGTGCGTCGAGGTCGAGTGACGTCTCGCCGAGGTGTACGCCGCGCACGAGTTGCATTGCGATGTACGGCACGCGCTCGTGCTCGCCGAGTTCGTAGACCTGCACGATGTTCGGGTCATGGAGGCGTGCGGTAAAGCGGGCTTCGCGCCGGAACCGTTCGATATCGTCCGGACGAGCGTTGGTCAAGAACTTGAGCGCAATGTCCCGTCCGAGAGAACGATCATGAGCGCGGTACACGGTGCCGAAGCCGCCGAAACCGATCGGTTCGATGACGTCGTACTTCTCCGGGGCCACGAGTGGGGCGGAGGCGGCTTTTAGTGTCTCGCCGAGAACGGCCTCCGTGGGGCCGAGGAGCGAACCGAACAAGTCTTCGGTCACCGCGCGTTCGACGAGATCTCGATCTTCGTTCTTGTGAGCGTCTCGGGACATTCGGTACATGGTAACCCCCGACTTCGCTCGATAGAATCCACTGTTCGAGAGTGTCGTGTGGTGCCTCGGACTCTTCGGCGCACCTCCGCCCCGGGCGCAGCTGCGCGCCGGATGAGTTGTCCGAGCTTCGCAGACGCTACACTTGCGACTCGGCCTAACGATCTTCCAACACCTGTAACGCCTGCGATACCGGGTCTGCTATGTCTTTTCCCACGACTCTTTGGACGACGATTCGCCGAGCCGGCGAAGCGGATCCCGGAGCTCTCGAGCGCTTCGCCCTCCGTTATCGTGCTCCGGTCTTGGAGTACTTGCGTCGTCGTGGCTATCGTCAACACGACGCCGAAGACATCTGCCAAGACGTGTTCGTTCGCGTCTTGCGCCAAGGTGTTCTCCAGAAGGCCGATCGGGAGCGCGGCCGTTTTCGCTCGCTTCTTCTCACGATCACCCTCCGCACATTGCAAGATCGGGCTCGCAAACGCTCCGAGCAGCCGGACAGTGGGCTCGTCGATGCGTTGTCTCACGACCGCTCCGGCCCCGTCCGGGATGACGAGTTCGACGAGACGTGGGCGTTGTCTCTCGCCGAGCGTGCAATGACACTACTGCGCCAACAGGGGTCGACCTATTACCCCGTGCTGGTCGATCATCTGAGCGGCACCAAAGTGGATCGAAACAAGCTTTGGATCGCTCGCAGCAAGTTGATCAATCTCATACGCCGCGAGGTGGCTCTGACTTGTGCGACGCCCGAAGACTTGGAAGACGAGCTGCTGCATCTGTCGTCATACTTGCGCCCGAAGGCCGCTCGGGACGGGCAGAATTCGGAATAAGGTTTGAGACAGTTATTGGTGAACGTCGAACCTCTGATCGTTCACGCAAGAAGGAGTTGCCATGGGCGTCGTCGTTTTCGTCGGTACTGCCAAAGGGGCGTTTACGCTACGTTCCGAAGATCGGCGTAGTTGGGACATCAGCGGACCGCTGTTTCCCGGTTGGAAGATCACTACATCGGACCGTTCCGCGGACGGAACGTTCTTCGTCGGGACCTCGAGTTACGTGTACGGTGCCGCAATCCATCGATCCGACAACATGGTCGATTTTCAGCAGATCGAAGCGGGGCCGAAGTACTCGGACGGAGGCGATCGAACTCTGAATCAAATTTGGAAGCTCGACTGTTCCAGTTCGACCTTCTACGCCGGCGTCGATGAAGCCGGACTGTTCCGATCGACCGACGGCGGGAGCCAGTGGAAGCCGGTCGACGGACTGAACGATCATCCCACGAGAGCGAAGTGGTTCCCCGGCAACGGCGGGTTGTGCGCACATTCGCTTTTGGTCGAGCCGGCTCGGGAGCGCTTACACTGCGGTATCTCGGCGGTCGGTGTGTTCCGCTCCGATGATGCCGGCGAGACGTGGCAGACGAGGAATGACGGCGTGCGGGTGATTATCGAAGATCAGGACCACAAGGACATTGGATTTTGCGTGCACGCCTTGGCGCAAGACCCCGATGCTCCCGATCACATATGGCGACAGGAGCACACCGGAATGTTCCGGTCGCGAGATGGCGGCGACACGTGGCAGGCGATCGAAGACGGCTTGCCCTCGACGTTCGGCTTTCCGATCGTGCGTGACCACAGCTCGCGGAATCTCTATTCATTCCCGCTCGACAAAGACGAGTACCGAATGCCGGCCGACGGGCACTTCGCGGTGTATCGAAGTACGGACGACGGAGACTCCTGGGAGCCTCGGGGGAGCGGCCTGCCGCAGCGGTTCTATGCTGGCGTGCTGCGCGGCGCCATGGATACCGATCACGACGGCGGAGTTTACGTCGGATCCACCGCGGGCACGGTTCACACGAGTCACGATCACGGCGAATCGTGGCAGACCGTGGAGGCGATACTTCCACGAATCCTCACTGTCGATGTGTATCAGGACTAGGGGGGTGGCCACCGTTCGAATCGAGCTACCGAGCTTGTTGTCGACGCTCTTATCGGGCCAGGAGCAGTTCGATCTCTCTGCGGGAACACTGGCCGAAGCATTGGCGGCCATTCGCGCCGATCACCCGACGCTTGCGGTCCACGTCTTCGATGAGTCAGGTGAGCTTCGGCAGCACGTGCTTTGTTTTCATAACGACGTCAACACGCGCTGGCTGAATCCGCACGACATCGTGTTGACCGACGGCGACACCCTTCGGTTCTACCAAGCGGTCTCCGGCGGCTAGCCCGTTTCTTGTATCTTTAGAACCAGTAGCGCTTCTTCGGTTTGGCCACCGGCTTCGGCGCGGGCTCGGCGAGTGCCTTCTCGATGACTTGCTTCGCTTTTTGGGGAGCCACGAAGAAGCTCGAGAATTGGATCTTCCCGTGTCGATCGATGATGACGAACCACGGTGAGAACAACGCGTGGTAGCGCTTCATGATGTCGGATCCGGTGTGCCCGACCGGGAAGTCGAACTCGAACTCTTTGGCGAACGCTTTCGCCGCGTCGAGAGTGTTCGCGAACGCCAACTCATACACCGCTTGAATGGCGACGTATCGCACATCGGCGTGTTGCACTGACCCGCGAATCGCGGCCAAGATGGGGACGCCGCCGTCGCGGCACCCTTCGCACTTCGATTGAAACAGGAAGAGAACCACGACTTTGCCACGGTAGTCGTCGACATCGAGTTTCGACTTGCCGTCGGGAAGGTTGAACCAATTCGCCGTCAGCCAGTTGGGCGCGGGTTGACCGATCTTCATGTGCGCCGGAAGTCCCGGCAACTCCATGGTGGCTTTGTCTTGAGACCAGCATTGCGGCATGGACAACAGAGCGACGACGAACGCGAGACGACCGACCATCGTGGGACCTTCGTGTGGGTGTAGTGCCGTCTTGCTTATCGGTTCGGTGGCGAATCACATCCGCACGGATTGGCGCCGTTCACCAAACGGCACTCATTGTCCCGACTTCGCGGCGCCCGCCTACCTTCACCTCTCTGCTTTATTCACTGGTGCGTAAGTCGTTTTGCTGGTAACGTTTGTGTTGTTTTCGCGTGCCGCAGCGCGAGGCGGGGCGGCCGGGCTCGGAACGCACTTTGCCTACCACCGCTGCTCTCGACGAATACTCGTCGCTGAATCCAAGACAACAACCGAGACTCGAGTTGCGATCTATGTCGCGGGGTCTCGTCCATCGAAATGGGGAGGGCTTACCATGGTCGTTTCGTTCATCGGGGTCGCACTCGTCGGGCTGATCTCGCTCGGTTGCTTCGCGTTCTGGGTGTGGATGCTGATCGACTGTCTATCCAACGAACCGAGCGAAGGCAGCGACAAAGTTGTTTGGGCGCTCGTCTTGATCCTGCTGCCGTTCATCGGCGCACTGATCTACTTCTTCGTGAGACGACCGCAACGCGCCGAACTCTATCGAGCTTGAGTCACAAGGCTATTCAGCTGAGGAAGCTCTGCAGTGCACGCGGAGCTTCCTCTTTTTTTGATGATAGGCGCTGATCGCGACGGATCGCCACTAGCCGTTCACGCGCCGCACCGCTGAGGACGCGCGTGTCCATCACGCTATCTCTCGCCAAGCCGATGGAGGGGATCGCCGATGCCTGTGTGGCGCGTCTCAACGCGCGTACGCTCGGTCGGGCTAGCCTGCTTCGACGATGGGCGATGTATCTCCGGAGATCGACTCCGACTTCTCGAATGGCTTTTGCAACTCGTCCAGAAGACGTTCGCTCGCTTCGAGGCGGGTGGCCAAGCTGGTGAACGCGTCGGCAATTGAAGAGAGTTGAACAAGCCGCTCTTCGTCCCGCGCCATCTGCGCCGCGTTCTCGGCCGTGCGTTCGCGGCAGTGACCTACCAACGGATCCGTGAACGTCTGCAGGTATTGGTCGATCGTCGATCGATACATCTGCTGCAGTCGTTGCGGCAATTTGTCCTTGAGGAAGTTCTCGACACTCGACACCAGGAAGATGCGCCCTGCGCTGCTGAGGTTCTTCTTTTTTGCGGCGACGGGGATCGGTCGATTCGGGTGACCCTTGCCGCCGAACATGCGGTTGCGAAGCGAGTTCTTGCTGCGAAACAGCAACCAGTCGCCGAGCCCTTTTCTCACTGGGATGAGATCGTACGGGAACTCGTGCACCAAGGGTGAGACGTGCGTGCGCGGCTCCAGGCTGCTGGCCGCTTTGCGGATCAACGGCGCCAGTTCGACCCCTGCGCGCGACAAATCAGCGGTGGTCGTCTGGTCGAGCGCAAAGCCTCCGCGAACCTCACTAGTTGCCGTGCCCTTGGCGTTTTCGTCGGAGTTGTGTTGCGAAACGAGTTCTGCGAACGCCTTGGTCACGGCGCCCGCCATTCGCTCCTGGGCGCGCGTCGTCATGCGGGCGAGCGTTACCTTGGTCAAGTCTTCGAGGCTGTGCTCCGAGCCGAACCACTCGTCGATCGCTTTCACGGAAGCCTGAAGCTCCGCTCGAATGATCTGCCGGCTTACCTCTTCGAAGCGGCTCCCCATCTCTTGACGAGCCGTAGCGAACGAGCCTGACCAATCGCGCGTGTTTACGCGTTGGATCGCAGCCTCCATTCGCTTGCCTTCTTCGATGACGATTTTCAGCTGTTCGGCCTGCCGTTGAATGGCCAGAACGTCTTCGTTCTCAGAGCAGGAGCCGAGTTTCTTGAAGAGGTTGCGTGCGTAGCGAGCGCTGTCGATGCGGAACGAATCGAAGTATTCGTTGGAGTTGAGATACTCGGTCGTGTCGCGCCGAAACGCTTCGAACCCGGTGTGGACTATTTCCGACGCGCGTGCCGTGACCGACGCACTCGGGCGTTTGGTCGGCTGCGCCGAACTCAACCGTTCGCTGGCTGCTCGCAGCAGGTCGACCGGGTAGATGCGAAGCCGCCCTGAGTCCAACGCCGCTTTGAGCGGCGCACTCATAGCGAGGCTTTCGAACGCTTCGATGATGCGTTGTGGATTTTCGCGCTCGAGGCTTGGGATCAACGAGCCGTCGGGTCCGAGATCGCACTTGGTCGAATCGAGATTCACGACGAGCGCGATGCGACCGAAGATTTCGAGCAGTTCCTGGAACTCCTCGAAGACTTGTTCCAAGAACAGATTGTCGGTTTTGACGACGAACACCGCACACGCCGCGGTGTCGCGGAAGTCGCGCGTCATCTGGTCGTAACCGAACTTCATGCGGCAGTAGAGTCCGGGCGTGTCGACCAAGACGGCTGCGGACTGCTCGAGATCGCCGGCCGGCACCTTCACGTCAACTTTTCGGATAGCCCGCGGGTAGTGGATCGCGGGATCGAAGTGATCGTCCGCGCCATCCGCAAACGAAGGTGGGCTGCCGGGCGCAGCCGCCGTCGCGTCTCTTCGTGACTGGGACTGCTCGAACGATCGGATTTGCTCGGCGAGTTCTTGGTGCGCATCCGAGAACTGGCGATGCAACTCGGCGCTCGTTTGCAACGACTCGCTGGTGCCGTCGTACCGAGTGATCGTGTACTGGGGTCGCTCGGAGTGCGAGACGTACACGAGGCACGGGTACGCGGGTAGCGCCGTGACTTCGCTTACGTAAGCGGCGGTGATCGCGTTCATCAACGTTGACTTGCCGCTCTTGAGTGGACCGAAGATCAAGACGTACGCCTGCTGTTGCGCGATCTTCTCGATCAGCAGGTTGAGTCGGTGGTGACCTTCGCGAAGATCAGGCAGCCCGCCGTACACGGGTTTCGATCCCGAGCCGTCGCCGAGGTGTTGCACAACGTGCTCCACGGGGCCGAGGAGGGGGCGAATGATCTTGTCGAACTCTGAGCAGAATGTTTTTAGCCGGGTTTGCATGCGCGCAGTATCGGGCAGCGACCCAGTGACGTCAATCGTCACCCAAGGTTCTTCGCGCTAGCTTAGGCTAGCAGTCAGTCGCGTTCGAACCGCTGGTGGTTCTCCGACCACCACTGCCGCCACTGGTCGACATGCAGGGACCGGGTTTTCATGGCCGTCGCGGAGGAGTTCAACCAGTCGTCCGGGTCGCCACCGATGCGTTCTCCCGTCAATCGGATCAATCCGCGTTGGCCGGACGCGCGCACCGAGCCGTTCTCATGTTCGAGGAATTCGATCAACGTCGGGATCGCACGCGCAGAAACCAGCTCCGCCGCGATCTCGGCCGTATCTCCGCGCACGTTGTCGTCGAAACGATCGCTGGTGAGCGTCAAGCCAGCGAGAATCTCGCCGCCGAGCGGGCCGAGTTCGCGAATGAGCGTCTCCGCGGGGAGGCGTTTACCCCGGTTGGACGCGACGACCAACTGCTCGATTCTCGGTGTGAGCTCGGCGCGATCGAGCAGCCGGTGCGTCCACGAGGTCGCGACGATCGGATCCACCGCGCGTTGCACCGAGTACAGCCCTTTGCGCTTGTCGAGCGAGATCGCTTGCCCAGGATCGAGGGTCGCTTCGCGGGACTTCGCCTTCATTGCGTTCGACACGACCCGTACCTGGCCGCCGAGGGCGAGGACTCGTTGTCCCCTCAGGTCGCCGCGAATCTCGATGCTCGAGTCGCCCGCGGTTCCCAAGGCGACCGATCCCCCGGCCAGTTCCAGCGCTATCGATCCGCCGCCCTTCGACCCGTGCGCGCTGACGGTGACTCGCCCACGCACATGACGCACGCCGCTGTCACTTCGCACAATGATTTCCGACGACCGATCGAGGAGAATGCGCATGCCGTTGTTCAACTCGATTTCGCAGATGGCGTTGTCCTCGGTCGTTATTCGAGAGCTCTCGGAGAACACTTGCCCGGCCGTGAGTGGTTGCTGGCCCTTACTCTTGGTCGATCCGAGCGCAACTTTCCCTCGCAGGCGCACTGCACGTCCCGCGGCGCCTTTCAGCGAAGGGGCGTCGATCTTGGTCGGTTGGTCCGGGGCCGACGCTAGTCTCTTCTGCGCGAAGAACGAGGGACCGAACACGCACGCTGCGATCACGAACCCTGCTGCCGCGCCGAGCACGAACGGAGTCACTCGAAGGCTGGGTTCGATGCGATTCGGGGGTTGGCCAGCCGCTTCGGCGGGCAGTCTGGATATGACGGTGTCGACGAAACGCTGCGCGCGATCGCCGTCCCGAACGAGTGCGCCGCGAAGGTCGTGGTCGATGGTCCGCAGTTCGGCGCGATCATCACTAACGTCTTGGTTGGCTTGCTCGAGAGAGGTGCGTTGCGATGCCGTGAGTTCACCGTCGAGTTCGGCATTGAGCCACGCGTCGAGTTGGGACCGCGAATGCGGTCGGCTGGAATCGCCGGTCATGCGGTCACCCTTCGAGCTTTCTCAGCCGCTTGCGCAACATGGCGCGCGCCCTCGTTAGTCGTGCGTTCACCGTGGCGGCCGACACCCCCAGGAACGCTCCGAGTTCCTCGTACGTGAACTCTTCGGTGTAGTAGAGCACGATCGTCTCGCGAAACTCTGGCGGTAACGCGTCGACCTGCTCGATAAGCGCCCGCAGTTCATCGTCATGCTCGACTCGTTCTTCGAGAGACATTTCGCGCCGCGCGAAGTGGTCTCCCCCGCGTTCGTGAATCGAGCTCAGAGACCGCTCGCTCGCGGACCGCGAGCGTAGCCAGTCGCGGCAGGCGAGCTCGGCGATTCCGCGTACCCAAGCCCCGAACCGGGCTGCGTCTCGAAGCCGATCGAGAGATCGGTAGCCCCGGATGAACGCCTCCTGCGAAATGTCCTCCGCGATGTCACGGCGGCGGACTCGGTGTTCACAGAACGTGAGCACACGGGGGCCCCAGCGGCGTACGAGTTCTTCGTACGACGTGCGATCTCCGCCTCGCGCTCGATCGACTAGTTGGTCGTCGTTCACTGACACCGGCCTCCCACGAACCCCTGGTCGGAGCTCGCGAGCCCATGTAATACCGGAAAAGCGAAGTTGTCTGTAATGGATCGCGTTCCGCCGGGCTACGAGTGGGTATCGCGGCGCCTCCCACAAGGCTGAGCGGTCGGGACCTCGACTTCAGGACTAGCGCTGGGCCTGAGTCGAGGCTCCCGTGTTCAACAAGACTCGACGACTTCCGGTGCCTCGTCTTGGGGTGCGAAGGAGAGCGCCTCCTCGAGGGCGAGCGGCTTTCCGTCGGCAAACGGGACGTTGTCGTTGAAGTGTGCGATGCGGTCTTGGTTGACGTCGGGGCGGGCGAAGTAGTAGTTCGTCAACGCGTACCGCGTGCCGTCGGTGATCGGCATTCCTCGGTGGATTCCGCGCGTGTCGGCAAGCACCAACGATCCCGCCTTGGCCGTGACGGTACGACGGGTTTCTGGTTTGCGCGCGATCAATCGTTCCGCCGTCGTCTCGTCGATGCGAGTCTGGCGAAAGTCGAGTCCGCGCCAAAGATAGCCGAGTACCGACTTCAATTGGGTAGTGCCGGCGACGAACTCAAACGGGCCGTGGTCGATATCGACGTCGCTCAAGTAGACGATCGCTTTGAACTGTCGCGCAAAGCTGTCGCGGTGCCAACCGCCGCCGCTGCCACGGTTCCCCTCGGTCGCCGAGATCCGGCCGGCTAACGTGAACAGGTTGACGAGGTCGCACTCGGCGTACTGTTGGCCGACCTCGTGAATCCAGCGATGGGCAAAAAAGGCACTGGCCTCAGCGTTGACTCGGTTGAAGGCGAACAGTCGGTGATCGGCACCCTCCGGGTCGACCCACGCGCGCTCTGGGTGAGCGACCAACGCAGCGTCCATCGCCTCGCGCAAGGTGGCGCACGTATCTTCACCGAGGAAGTCGGGGATCACCGCGATACCGTCGCGACGGAGGTCGGATACCACCGTCGTCGTCCGCGCGTCCGGCTCGGCGCGGGACGTCTTTGACGATCCATAGCGGCGAGCGTGTACCGCAGCTTCGGCGAGGGTCAGCACGGTGGCGGCTAGCGGGTTGCCGAACACAGCGTCACGAATCGACATCGACGTCTCCACTCCGTGAGCCAGACAGCTCACGTTCTATCGATGTATCCGCGATCTGACGCTGCAACTTGAGGATCAGCGCTACTTCACGGTAGCTCCCGTGAACCGCAGCACCGACTTGAGAATCGGGTACGTCGTTTCCAAGGTGGGCGGTGGATCGAAGAAGCCCCAAGCCGCGGCGCCGTCGGTACTTTCGGGCTCCAGTAACGAGAACGCCAGGACCCCGAGTGGCTGCGCGGTGGAGACGACGTAGTAGCCGGGCGGGACGGTCGCTTCCTCGCGCTCGAAGCTCCCGTCGAGGGTTCGAAGGCGCCGACCTTGGAAGAGCCGGGCCGAGACCGTGACGTTCGATATCGTGAAGCGGTCGACTGGACCCGTCCACGCGGTCGTCAGTCGGCTGACTTCGACACCATGCAGTTTGAGCAACGTCGCAATCTGTGACTGCGACGGCGGGATGAAGTAAGCCCCAGGGAACGCGGCTTTCTTCGTCGCCGAGAAGCGATCGAAGATCTCGGCGGTGACCGGTTTCAAGGGGCCAGGCGGCACGGCTCCACCTCCGGGGCGTTGCGCCGGATCCTCCAGGAGCACCGTCTCCATCCCGCGGCTCACCATCTCGAAACGGACCCCGAGCGGCGGCGCTTTGGCCGGATCGAGTCCCCAGCCGATGACCAGCTCGTCAGCGTGTCTCACCAGCGGCAAGATCACGGCGGGGTCGAGCGTGTCCAGCACTTCGCTGACGAACCGGCTGGTGGCGTCGATGCGATCTTCCAGCGACAGGTAGCTGGTCGCTTCCGACAGAATGCCGATACGTGAGCGGGTGCCGGCGTAGTTCGTCACGTAGCGCGGTTCCGCCCCGAACGTGCGCCAGCGACCGTTGCGGTAGTTGCCGTAGTCGAAGGTCTCCATGCTCTTGGCCTGGAGCGACGCTCGCACGTCGGGAAGCAGTCGGTCGCGCGTGTAGCTCAGGATCGGTGCAACAGTGTTCGGATCGAGCGGCGGTGAGTACGTCAATGGGTAGCCGTGGCGTGTTCCGTTGGTGGTGTGGAGGTCAAGCACCACGTCGGGGTCCCAGCGTCGGTAGACAGCGCTCAAGATCGCGCGCATTTCCGGCGACCTCGCCTTCATGCAATCGCGATTGAGATCGAGTCCGTCTGCGTTGGCGCGTTGCCCGACGATCGCGGGGCCGTACTGGCTCGGACGCAGCTGCGCACCGTTCCCGAAGGCGTCATTGCCGTCGACGTTGTAGATCGGCACGATCACCAGCACAAACTTCTCGAGCCATTCGTCGTGTTGTCCCTGAGCGATCTCTCGGAGCAGGATCTGTACACTCTCTTTGCCCTCGACCTCGCCACCGTGGATGTTCGCTTGAATGTAAGCGACGATCTTTCCCGCGCGGCGCGCGAGACTCGGGGTCGTCGGCTTGTCCGATACGACGACCATCGTGATGGCCTGGTTCTTGACCGTCTTGCCGATGACTTCGCAGGTGAACGGAGCACCTCGGGCCTGGAGTTTGGCTAAGAAGTCGGAGACGTCAGCCGCCGTCGAGGTCTCGGTGAACGCGGTGCGTTCCGGTGTGGTCAGGGGCCATGCGTCAGACGGGGTCTGCGCCAGCAGTGCGTAGCAAAGCGTGATTGCAAGGACGGACATGGTCACTCCGGGTTTCAGGGGCGAACGAACACGGCGTTAGCGGAAACCAGCGTCGGTAGAAGCACTGCGCTCCTCATCCCGCAGCTTCCCGAGCAGTGTCTCGGCACCGGCCGAGCAGCCGGGATACGGAATCCGGACTGTGCTCGACCGAGACGGTAACCGAAACAGTGGGGGCGACACACCACGGGAAGGAGAAGATCGAATGGCGAAGCAGAGCGCGCTTTCTCGGAAGGTTGGCGCATCTCCGACTATGGCCGCGGCGGCGGCGGCGACTCCGCACCCCGACCCGATCGCTCTCTCGGTCGGGGAACCGTATGAGCTTCCGCCCGACTCCGTCTTGCAGGCGGTTGCCAAGGCTGCGATCGACGGCCACACCCGGTACGGTCCAGCCGCCGGTCATCCGGCCCTGCGCGACGCGATCGCCGCCGATCAATCGAGCACAACGTGCTCGCTGGGGTCGGAGCATGTGATCGTGACCTCGGGCGGAAAGCCGGCGCTACTCGATGCGCTGCGGTGCATGGTCGACCCGGGCGATGAAGTGCTGATCTTGGCTCCCTACTGGCCGACGTTCGTGCAGCAGGTCCAGTGGTGCGGTGCCGTGCCGGTGATCGTCGACGAGGCTATCAGAGGAGTCGACCTAGACCTCGACCGCATTCGCTCGGCATGCACTGCGAAGACGCGCGCCGTCATTGTCAATAGCCCGAACAATCCGACCGCTGAGGTGCTGTCGCGGACCTCGGTGGAGACGCTCGCGGCGTTGGCGCGCGAACGTGGTTTGTGGGTGCTGTCCGACGAAGTCTATCGCTCGCTTTCGTTCGCGCAGGACGCACCCAGCTTCCTCGACATCGACGGCGCGCTCGATCACACGGTAGCCGTCATGAGCTTCTCGAAGCGATTCTCCATGACAGGTCTACGAGTCGGCGCCGCAGTCGCTTCGCCGGAAATGGTAGACGCGATGACTCGGCTCACCACGGCGTCCCATACCCACACGTCGACAGTGGCTCAGCACGGGGCGATCGCGGCGTTGGCGCTCGATGGTTCGTGGGAACGAGAGCGACTGGCCGACTACCTCGACAAGCGCGACTTTGCGTTGAGCCGTCTCAATGCGCTGGACGGCGTGAGGTGTCCCGAACCAGGCAGCGCGATGTATGTCTTTCCCGACCTCACGCGTTGCCTGGTGGCGAAAGGGATCGATGACGATGCCGCCGCGTGTGATCAGCTACGCGAGCAGCACGGTCTCTCTCTGGTTCCCGGATCCGTCTTCGGTCGGTCCGGGTCAATTCGACTATCGTACGGCGTTGAACACTCTCGACTGGAAGCTGCACTCGACCGGTTGGCGGAGTGGGTCGGGCGTTAGCTCTCGGATGTTTGTCGGGTTCGATCTGGTGATTGGAAAAGAAGCACGACATGAGTAACCCATTGAACGACGCTCGCGATCGAATCGACCAGGTCGATCAGCAACTCGTCGCCTTGCTCGCGGATCGTATGAACGCGGTCAAGGAAATTGGCGCGGTCAAAGGGAGCGACACGGACGCGCCCTTGCGCGACTTCGACCGCGAGCGCGACGTGTTCGACTCTTGGGCCAAGGAAGCGAAGTTGCATGGACTGAGTTCCTACTACGTGGGGCGGGTGTTACGCGAAGTCCTCAACTACTCGAGGCGGATTCAAGAGGGACTTCTCGATCGACGAGAGGGCGAAAGCGCTACGCCGGTGATCAAGGTCGGTTATCAGGGCGTTCCCGGTGCCTACAGCCACATGGCCTTGGAGAAACTCTTCCATTTCCGAAGCACGGGAGAGACGGTCGAGCCGGTGGGCTTCCGAACATTTGCCGCGGCGGTCGACGCGCTCGAAGCGGATGAGGTTCGTTACGCTCTGCTCCCCATCGAGAACACGATTGCTGGTAGTCTGAACGAGGTCTACCAGCTCCTCTGTGACCGACCGATCACCATCGTCGACGAAGAGATTTGGCCGGTCGAACACTGCCTCGTCGCCATGCCGGAGAGTTCGCTCGAGTCGGTGCGCATCATTCGCTCGCATCCGGTCGCGCTGCAACAGTGCCAACGATTCCTCGGTGGCATGGTCGGCGCTTCAGCCGAGAGCTACTTCGACACCGCGGCTTCGGCCGAATCGTTGGTGGCCGAGCGTAACCCAGAGATTGCTGCAATTTGTTCGGAAGAGATCGCCCGGCGGTTGGGTCTGCAAGTCCTCGAGCGCGGTATCGCCGACACCATCGACAACTTCACCCGTTTCGTGCTCTTGTCCAAGCAAAGCGAGCCGGTCGACACTCGAATGCCGGCGAAGACGTCGATCATTTTCACGGTGAACCATCGTCAAGGCGCCTTGGCTGAGTGCCTGCAAACGCTTGCGCGTCAGAACATCAACTTGACGAAGCTCGAGAGTCGTCCCAAGCCCGACTCGCCCTGGGAGTACTTGTTCTACCTTGATATCGAGGCGAATCCCGACGACCCCAACGTTGCCGCCGCCTTGCAAGAGATCCGCGGCTATACCAACGATTTCAAAAGACTCGGTACATATCCGCGGCGTTCGATCGACAACGAAGAGATCCCGACGCGACGCACCGAGTCCGACGAAACGATTGACGTCGAAACTCCGGAAGTCGTCGCGGCGGAGCCAGGCAGCGCGGTCGAGCAGCTCGAACGCACCACGGTCAGCGTTGGTGGAGTGGCGTTCGGAGGTTCTCGCTTTGTCGTGATCAGCGGCCCGTGTGCGGTGGAGAGTCGGTCTCAGATCATGGAGTCCGCGGCCATGGTCAAGGAACTCGGCGCCCGCGTTCTGCGGGGTGGGGCGTTCAAGCCTCGATCTTCACCGTACTCGTTCCAAGGGCTCGGATTTCCAGGGCTCGAGCTTCTCGTCGATGCCGGCAGAGCGTACGAGTTGCCGACAGTGACCGAGGTTCTTCGTTCCGAAGATGTAGACCGCCTTGCCGACGGGGCGGATGCATTGCAGGTCGGAACGCGCAACATGCAGAACTTCGAATTGCTCAAGAAGCTCGGAACCATCAACAAGCCGGTTCTTCTGAAGCGAGGTATGAGCGCTACGATCGACGAACTGCTATCCGCGGCGGAGTACATCATGGCTGGCGGAAACCAGCGGGTGATCTTGTGCGAGCGCGGTATCCGCACGTTCGAGACCGCGACGCGAGCCACGCTCGACGTCAGCGCTGTGCCGGTGTTGAAGGAGCGCACGGCCCTGCCGGTGATCGTCGACCCGTCACACGCCGCAGGCCGACGAGAGTTGGTGATCCCGCTGGCGTTGGCAGCAGCCGCGGTGGGAGCCGACGGCTTGATCGTGGAAGCGCACCCCAACCCGGCCGAAGCGTTGTGCGACAAGGCGCAGGCGCTCACCAAGGACGACCTTCGTTCCTTGATGGAACGGCTCGAACCGATCATTCGCGGACAAGGTCGAACCCTGTAGCTAGAGGCTAGAACAAACTCATTTGCGAGCCACGCCATGATGCGCCCTGCAAAGGAATTTCCGAGACGCCGCACCTCTAGCGGGAGCTACAACGACAACGGGGCCGGAACGTCGATCCGTTCCGGCCCCGTGGCCATGGTCGTTTGCGTTTTCAGAGCAACTGCGCTAGCTGCCGCGGTCGTTCCGTCGGTCGGTTCGTCGATCGGTTCGTCGATCGCCACGACGCTCGCGACGTTGCTCTAGTCGCTCTTTGCGCGTCTCGAGTCGCTTCGCTCTTGCGTGGGCGCGTTCCCGTGGGCCAACTCTTCCATCGTTGTTTCGATCGAGACGCTCTTTGCTGCTCTTACGTGCGTCTCGCAGATTGCCGCGTTCGTTCGAATCGAGCTTGCCGTCGCTGTTCTCGTCGAATTTCTTGCGAGCGGCGCGACGCGCCTTCTTTCCTTTCGCGAACCGCTTCGCCTTGGCCCGGGCGCGCTCTCGTGGTCCGACTTTGCCGTCGTCGTTTCGGTCGAGGCGTTCGCGGCGGCTCTTGCGCGCCTCCTGCAGACTGCTGCGTTCGCCCGAGTCGAGCTTGCCATCGCCGTTTGCGTCGAACTTCTTCCGCGCAATACCTCGCTTGATCTTGCTCTTCGTGATCGACTTGCGAAGCGCTCGTCGCTCTTTGCGATCGAGCTTGCCATCGTCGTTTCGGTCAAACTTCTCGCGCAGTTCCGAGCGGTTCTTCCTCTTCGTTTCGCCATCGCCGGATTGTGCGTCAACCGGCGGAGCCGTCAGTAGAACTGCGGCAACAGCGGCACAGAGGTAGCTCGAGATTCTCGTCGTCAGCATTTGGAGATCCTTTCGGTGCTTCGCAGGTCAGCGCTGTACCTCGATCAAACACCGGCTGGGGTCGGCAGGTTCTGAACCGCTTCCAGAATGCTCTGATCGTGTTCTGACAAAAAGAGTTGCGACGTTCTGGAATAACCACTCCCAGAACAGCTAAGATCTCCCTAGGCTCAAATCTCAACGAGGAATTCGAATCAATGTTGGTCGCACTACCGCGCCCGACGAGAAGTGGAACTGTTCGGGCTGTACGTCTGTGTATGGATCCGTGCTTCGAGGAGGAAACATGTCTCGCCAGTGGGGGGCTCTCCGTCTTGCGTGCGCGCTGTGTGCCGCATTGATGTTTTCGTCGGTTGCGACGGCCCAAACGCCTAGCTTGTCGCTCGAGGGGGGCATTATTCCCCCGGTCGGTACCGGTGCCGTTGATGTCGTTCTCGACAACACCCTCGGCAACCTGACCGCGTTCATTTTGGCGATCGGTCACGACTTTCAAGAAGCGACGTTGATGAACGTCGACGTGACCAATACCGACACCGTCACCGCCGATCCTGAGTTCATCTCGAGCGAGATTCAGCTCAGTGGGGGAATCCTCACCGTCATCTTCGATTTCGAGGTGCCGATCGACGGTCACTCTCTTCCGCCCGGGGAAGACTTGGTTCTGGCGCGATACCATTACTCGTGCGTGAACCCGCCTGTCGACCCTGAACCGGCCGAGAACTTCGTTGTCGACTTCGTCGACGGTGTCCTCGGCTTCCCGCCCATCGACAACCTCTTGAACGTCGAGGGCATTCAGATTTCGCCGGTGACCACAGCGGGTGTTCTCTCTTGTCAGCCACTGATCGCGCCCAACGGTACATTACGGTGTGGCCGAATGAATATGCTGACGGAGCAAGTGGATCAGAACCTTGCGGAGCGGGTCGGCTCCACGTTCGAGTTGTCGTTCTACTATTCCGAACCTGAAGACAACATTCAGGGCTTCGAGTTCTCGGTCGAGCACGACTGTCGGTTGATCGTCGATTCGACCTGTCTCGACACGACGGGCTCCGCGCTCGAAGCGAATGACGCCGAGTTCTTCAACTGCATTGTCGACGACGACCCGCTCGACGACGGTTGCCACTTTGCTGTCGGCGTGCTCATGGACGCCCTGCCGCCGTTCGGCGGTCAGACGTTGCCACCGACCGACACCGCGCAGTTGCTCGGCACTATCACGATGACGGTCGACCCGACCACGCTTCCTGGCGAAGTCCTCTCTGCAGACTTCACTCCGTGGACAACCGTGGATGTGATGTTCGTCGTCGACGGCACGATTCAGCCGGTGCCGAACTTGTTCGGTAGCGAAGTGACGGCGCTGCCGCCGCTCAACATTCTCCGTGGTGACTGTAACAACGACGGCGTGGCTGATCTCGCCGACGCAATTCATGTGTTGAACGTGATATTCTTCGACGGTGTCATGCTCGGGTGCCACGTCGCCTGTGATCACAACGACGATGGAACGTTCGACGTCGCCGACTACATTTTCTCGATCAACTACTTCTTCCTCGACGGCCCGCCCTTCCCGGCGCCGTTCCCGAACTGCGCGGCGCTTCCAGGAGCCGAGTGCGAGAACGAGCCGAACTGTCCGTAACGGCCCGGCCGAAGAGTCAGAGACATAACAACGGAGCGTGAGCGGCAGGCGATCCTGCGACTCACGCTCCGTTTTTTTCGTGTCGTATCGACCGCGCTGTCTGACGTTGTTACGCGACGCTCTATGGGCAAGCGTCGTACGTTACGCAGTCGAGCATGTCGACAGTCGGATCAACTCCGCAAGCGACCGTCCCCGGGGCGGCGGGAGGCGGTGAACCCGGGACGAACAGGGCGCTCAGCGAATAGACCGGGTCCGAGATGTCGAACGCACCGTCGTCGTTGGAGTCAGTTGCGTCGAGACAGGGTGGCTGAGCCGCCCCGGGCACGAACAGTGCCGAGAGCGAGAGTACCGCGTCGGCGATGTCGAACGACGCGTCGCCGTTGGAGTCGCCGCGACGAAACCCGTCCGCAGTCACGGGTAGCTGGTAGTAGTAGACCGCACCAGCATCTCCTACTCCGGGGGCGCTCGCCCAGACCGCCCCGGACATGACGTGTTGGCCATCGAGCGCCACCGAGAAGCCGAGGTCGTCGTCGAAGCCGCCGGCTGGATCGCTCGCGATCCAGACATCGGTTTGAACCCAATCGCTACCGTCGAGTTCGTAGTGGTAAACCGCGCCGTCGCCGAGTTCGTGGCCAGCCGCCCCAACCAAGATGTGGTCGCCTTGAATTGCGGTGGACCAGCCGAATGCGGCGAATGGCTGTGGGACGAGCGGGGTCAGCTTTTGCTCTTCCAGCCACTCCGTACCCGACCACTGGAACACATACGCCGATCCGCTGTCGTCGTCGGGCGCGTGGTCATGGTTGGCGCCGATCACGATGACATCGCCTTCGACACTAGCGCCCCAGCCGAACCAATCACCGGCGCTGGCATCGCTGGCCGTGAGCTGAGTGTCTTCCGACCACGTCGTTCCGTTGTAGCGAAAGACGTACGCCGATCCCGCTTGGCCGAGATCTTCGACGGTCGTGGAGACAATGACGGTGCCATCGGTTGCCACGTTCCACCCCGAGACATCGTTGGCGCCGGCGGCACTGCCGACGAGCTTCTGCTCTTCGACCCAGCTTGTGCCGTCGTAGCGGTACACGTAGGTCGACCCGGAGTTGCTGCCTTGGTCGTCGTCGTACGGTGCCGAGACGACAAGCAGGTCTTCGAACGCGGCGAGTGAGAACCCGAACTCATCGCCGGCGACCCCGTCGACAGGGTTGAGTTTCTCTTCCTCGACCCACTCCGTGCCGTCGTGGCGGAAGATGTAAACAGAGCCTGACTGACCGCCCTGATCGTCATCCCAGTGTGCGCTGATCGCCAGATACCCGTTTCCGATCGCGCTTGCCCAGCCGAACTGATCTGCCACTGCGGCATCGCTAGCGGCGAGCATCTGCACTTCGGACCAAATGGAGCCATCCCATGCAAACACGTAGGCGGCGCCCATGTCTCCCGCCGCCGCCGCGCCGACTAGCGCCAGGTCGCCGTCGATGGAGACGGACCGTCCGAAGCCCGCGAGGAAGCCTGCGTCGCTCGCGGTGAGCTTTTGTGTCTCGGTGGAGAGTTGTGCGCCCGCAACACTAGTCCAGATCCAGACGAGAGCGAGGGCCATCCAGCGCGGCGACATCCAGCGACAGTACGACATAGGTTTCTCCTGAAATGGGGGAATTGAGCGACCCAATTGTAGCGAGGGTGAGTCGATGCGGGAACGGTGTGCTGGTTCCGGCGGGACTGCATCCGAGCGGAATTCATGTTCGTGGAAGTTTTCGAATCCGGCGATCGGCTGAGTTGCGTACCGGTGGCGAACTCGAACTTTCCCCCGGCTCCGAAAGGAACTCCATGTCCCCCATGCTCAACCGCGCGGCGTTCGTCGCGATTCTCGCAACGCTACTGCTGTCGGCCGCGCCCGCGCTGGCGTCCAGCCACCGTGAAGCGCCGCTGATTACCGAGATGCCAAAAGTCGATGGCACCGACTTCTACATGTTTCGCAGCTACGAGCCCGGCCGCCAGGATTTCGTCACCTTGATTGCCAACTATATGCCGCTGCAAGATCCGATCGGCGGACCCAACTACTTCACGCTGGACGACGATGCGATCTACGAGATCCACATCGACAACGACGGTAACTCGCAAGAGGATCTGACGTTTCAGTTTCGGCCCAGCACCACGATTCAGGACATTCAACTGCCGATCGGCCCCCCCGGCGCGGAGATCATGGTCTCGGTTCCGCTGGTCAACGTCGGTCCGATCATCGGGCCGGGCGGTGGTACGCAGAACGTTGTCGAGTCGTACACGTTGGATCTGATCACCGGCGACCGTCGAACCGGAGTTCGCCAGTCGATCTCGAACGCGGCCGACGGATCCACCACGTTCTTGAAGCCGATCGACAACATCGGCAACAAGTCGATCCCGGACTACGACGCGTACGCTGCAAACTTTGTCTACGACGTCAATCTGCCTGGAACCAGTGAGCAGGGTCGCTTGTTCGTCGGTCAACGGCAGGAGTCTTTCGCCGTGAACCTGGGCGAGGTGTTCGACCTGGTGAACCTCGACCCGATCGGTCCGCCTGACGCCGAGACCAACACGATCGCCAACAAGAACATCACTTCGTTTGTTCTGGAGCTGCCGATTTCGTTCCTGACTCAGGGCGTCGAGCCGGTGATTGGCGGCTGGACGACGGCTAGTCTGCGCCAAGCACGCGTGCTGAATCCGGCTCCAGACTTCGACAACAACCGCCGCCCCGAGGTTTCGGGAGGGGCGTTCACACAAGTATCGCGCTTGAGTTCGCCGCTGATCAACGAGGTCATCATCGGCCTCAAGGACAAGGATCGCTTCAACAGCAGCGAGCCGGTGGACGATCCTCAGTTTCTCAACTACGTGACCAACCCTACCCTTCCCGCGCTCCTCGAGATTCTGTTCGCGGTCCCGGCTCCGACGCTCTTTCCCCGCGACGATCTTGTAGCGGCATTCCTTACCGGAATCGACGGCTTCAACCAGCCGTCAGGAATCGTCCCCGGGGAAATGCTCCGGCTCAACACGGTGTTCTCACCGACGTCGATCGATATGCAGAGTCGACTCGGTGTGCTCGAGGGAGATGTCGCGGGCTTCCCGAACGGACGCCGACCGGGTGACGACGTCGTCGACATCGAGCTACGAGTCGCGATGGGTGCCTTGGTCGACCCGTCGTTTGCTCCGGTGGGTGCCCTTCCCTTCACGGACGGCGCGATCATCGACGCGTCATTCTTCGACGAGAGCTTCCCGTACTTGCGAACGCCGCTGCCCGGTTCTCCGCAGTCGCCGTAGGTCGGAGACTCATTGCGAGGGGTCGCGCTTCTTCGAAGCTCGGCCCCTTGTTCTTCATCCAGCAAAGTGGGAGCGCAGTATGAGAACGTTGATTGGGATCTGTCTGTCGTGGTGCCTCTTGGTATCGAGCCTGTCGGCTCACCAGTTCTGGATTCGGCCGAGTGCCTTTTCAACGCGCGCCGGCGGTGACACCCTCGCGAGGTTGTTCGTCGGCGACGGGTTCGCCAAGGGTGAGGTGTTTCCGAGGGCGGCCAGCCACCTCAAACGCTTCCGTGTTTGGGACGCGTCTGGCGTGCGCTCGGTTCCCGGTGTCGAGGGGCGTGACCCCGCGGGGGTGGTGCGTCTTAGCGCGCCCGGGTTTGCTGCGCTCGGCTACGAGAGCCATCCGAGCTACGTCACGCTCGACGGTCCAAAGTTCAATCGCTACCTGCAAGAAGAGGGACTCGACCACGCCCTCAAGACGCGCGCCGAAGCCGGCCACTTGAAGCGCAGCGCGATCGAGTCGTTTCGGCGGTGTGCGAAGACGATTCTCCGCGTGACGACAAGCCGAGTCTCCGACAAGCCACCGCGTGGTCTCGCCGTCGATCGCGCGCTCGGTCTCGATCTGGAGTTCATCGCCGAGACTAGTCCTTTTGCCGATCCGTCTCAGCCGTTACGAGTCCGGGTCGAGCTGCACGGTAAGCCACTACCGGGCATCAAGATTCGCGCGTTTCGCGAAGGCGCTCCTCGCACCAAAGTGCTAGCGCGTACCGACGCTGCCGGACGGGCCGAGCTAGAACTCGACGCTCGCGGGGTCTGGATGCTGTCCGCGGTTCACATCGCCGACGCTTCCGAGAAAGAGCCTGGCGGACGCCGCGCGTCGGAGAAGCGGTCGGCCGATTGGCGGAGCATCTGGACCTCTCTCACCTTCGATTCGACCGAGGCCGAAGTGGCTGAAGCCGTTGTTTCGAAATGACTTGGTGTGGTTCGTGAGCATTTTTTCAAGAGTTGAATCCACCACGGCGGCGGCGCGCGTACCATGCGTCAGAGGAGACGATATGGCGGCGAGCGATTCTTTCCATCGTGTTGATCGCGAGATCGTTGCGCGGATGCGCGAGGGTCACGAGCCTGCGTTGGAGGAGCTGTACGATCGGCACGCCTCTCGGCTCTACGCGGTCGCGCTGCGCGTGCTTCGCCGTCGCGAAGATGCCGAAGAGGTCCTGCAAGACACGTGGGTAGAAGCGTGGCGTCGTGCTCCGCAGTACTGTGAGACGCGCGGCACGGTTCGAGCTTGGCTGCACACCATGGTGCGTAGCCGAGCGCTCGATCGTTACCGAAGTCGCAGCGCGCGCAGTCGTGCCGAGACTCGCGTCGCCGAAGAGTTCGTGGTGTCGGACGAGGCCGCTGCCGTCGGTGTTGCGTCGTCGGGATTCGACGCGCGTGACCAAGCGGTTCGCTTGTTGTCCGACCTTCCGGATTCGCACCGCCAAGTCCTGGAGATTGCGTACTTCGAAGGCTTGTCACAAACCGAGATCTGCGAGAAACTCGATCTTCCGCTGGGGACGATCAAGACATGGATGAGACGAGGGCTTCAAACGCTTCGCGAGAAGGCGACGGCCAACCGGGCCGCGCTTCGGACGCAGCGCGGAGCGCTAACGGTTAGAAGAGAAGATGTCTGAGGCGTCACGAGATCACGAATCTTACCTCGACTTGTGCGCGGGGTCCGTCCTCGGAGCGCTGGAACCCGGCGACCGAGTGCGACTCGACAAGCATCTCGAGACGAGTTGTGACATCTGTGAGCGAGAGCTGGCCGAACTGCGGGAAGCGGTTCTCGCTGTCGCCGAGTCCATTCCCCCCGTTGCTCCTGACCCCTCCGTGAAGAGTCGTGTTCTGGCGCGGATCAGAGAGAATTCCGAGAGCGGTACTGGCGATGGCGAGTCGCAACCGTGGCGTCAGTGGTCAAGAGATGACGCGGCCACGGAGGACGCGTCGCAGCTCTTTCTGCGTCGTTCTTCAGATGGCGATTGGGAAGAGACCGGAGTCGACGGCATTTTGGTTCGGTCTCTCTTCGTCGATCGAGCCAATGATCGAATGACCGCCATGTTCCGCATGGCTCCGGGCACCTCCTACATTCCACACGTTCACGCCGGCTACGAAGAGTGTTTCGTTCTCGAAGGTGACCTGAAGGTCGGCGACGAAGTCATGCAAGCGGGTGACTATCAGCGCGCCCCGGCCGGCAGTACTCACGGAGTGCAAAGTACCGAGAACGGCTGTCTCTTGTTGATTTCCAGTTCGCTGACCGACGAGGCGTTCGACTGAAGAGGCGCCGCCGGATCACTTCCACGTTAACCAGGATCGTGCACAAGCCACTGCCGTGGTTTTGTACCTTCGTGCCCGTAGTCATCGTCCACAAAGTCAGGAGGGCGGTCGTGGAGATCTCATCGGCGTTGCGGCGAGCGACGCTCGTTTTTTTTGCGCGCGCTTGAATCCATTCCCCGCGCCAACTCCGTATCACTGCTGACCAGCGAGGTCCATTTTGACTCGTGGAAGGAGAGAGCATGGAGCTCATTAGACGACAATCCAGATTGCTAGCGCTCGGACTCTTGATGACTCTGGCCGCGGTGACTTGGCTTCCTGCCGCCGACGAAGCGCAGTTCATGCGCGGAGACGTGAACATTGACGGAGGTGTCGACATCGCCGACCCCATCGCCCTGTTGGACTGGATGTTCATCCCAGGAGCGGGAGCGCCGCCACCGTGCGCCGATTCCGCCGATGCGAATGACGATGGTGCGATCGATATGGGCGATGTCATTTTCATTCTGAGTTTTGCTTTCGTGGTCGGGTCGGACCCGATTCCGCCGCCCAACGTTTGCGGCATCGACCCCACCGCCGACGGTTTGCCGTGTGATACATACGGCCTTTGTCCGACCATCGGAGGCGGCGCGGTCGACTTCAACCAGTTCGTGCTCGATCTCTTCGATCAAACGGCGGACGATTCCGAGCCGGTCGAGATCAATGATCTGACGTTTTGCTTCGACGACGACGCCGCGGTGTTCGACGCGCTCCTCATGCCGTAGGACAGATCGACATACGTAAACTAGACTTCCTCGTGATTCCGCAGACGCCTCGTGGGTATCTGCGGACTTTTTTTGTTCGTTGTCATACACACAAAAAGAAGCGCCGACACACCACGATATGAAGTGTGCCGGCGTACGCAATTGGGGGGCAGTTTCAGGTCTCTAGCGAGCTAGTCGAGGACCGCGTCGAATGCGTTGCGATCGAGATTCTCGGCATTGGCGAAGTTGATCCCGTTGGTCTGGATGGGGTCTGTGTCGTCGGCGGTGCGGTCGAATTGATTTACGACGAACGATTGGAAGTCCACCGTTGCGCCCGCCGCGGTGGCCGAGCTGCCGCTGCCGCCACCACCTCCGCACGCCGTGCCGAGTGTGGCCACTAACGCGAGTGCAGCGATGCTTCCTAGCTTGCTCATTCTGCTCATGGGTCGTCCTTCTGCTGGAGTGATCGATGAGGGTCGATACGCAGAGAGACTTACGTGTTAGCCAGTGTGATTGGATTCAGGCCGTCGAGATCGAGCGAAGGCGATCCGACGGCGAGCTAGGATTCGTCGTCGGAAAAGATCCAGTCGACAACGTGAAAGATCACGTTGATCGGGAGAAACCCGACGTCGAGGACGAAGCTCATGGGTAGGTCGATCAGGGCGAAGCCTGGATAGTCGCCACTGTCGGACGGATCGCGAATGAGCTGCGTGTCGTGGGCGACGCCACCAAAGTAGTCCGGTGCAGGCCACGTCTGGACGGAGGACACAAGCGTACCGCAACCCGCTATCGTGAACGCTAGCAACAACAGCGTGAGTATTGAAACGCGTCGCATTCATTCCTCCTGGGCTCGGCCGTGCGGATCACGCTGAAACGTCGACTCCGAGCTCTTCGAGTTGGAGGTCGACCTGCTCGGCCCAGCCACGGTTCGCCGCCGGACTCGCCGGGCTGGGGTGGAGGATTCGTCCGATCTCTATGTCTAGCCCTTCGAGTGCCGACTTGGCTCGTCCTTCGGCAAACGTTCCGACGCCGATCACCATGTTCGGTTTCAGGAACTCGACGACCTTGCGCAACGCGCGATCGCACACGTCATACAGAGGGTCGTGCTCAGAGGCCGGCAGCTTGTCCGGCGTGCGGTTGCGCCCAGTCTCTTCCATGAACACCAAAGGGCAGTAGTTGTGCACGAAGAAGCGACGGAAGAAGTTTTCCGGAGTGCCGGCTCGATCCGCGGCCCAACTCCACACCCGCTGCCCACTCACTTCGCTGCGCAGGCAGTCGAACCCTTGGATCGGTCGCTTGGGATGTTCGTTCTCCGGCTTGCCGATCGGCGTCTCGATTTTCAGCCAGTCGCGGACCGAGGCGATCTCGCCGAACGGTACTCCGGTCTGCGCCATGCCGAACGGACCGGGGTTCATGCCGACAAACACCGCTTGCTTGGGCGCTTCGCCGTAGCGCGTCAAGTACTCCCGGTGCGCCGTCCACGCGTAGTCGAGCGGGTTGTACACGTGCGTGACCGGAGGCTCGAACGCAAGCGCGTCGACGTCTCGCGACAGTCGTTTGATGATTCGGGTGAGAGACATGATCGACGTTTCTCTGGACTGAAGCTGGGTGTGGGCTCGACGACAGTAGCCGTCGCCACGCGGTGAGGGAAGCCCCTTTTGTCGGGAGATCCTTCAGATGTACGCGTCGTCGTTTGGTTCGAGGTGACGAATGTCCCTTTCGGTCACGGTGAGCTACGTGCGAAACGGAGTGGCCGACGTGACCCCTTCGCCTTCCTGGATCGTATGGTAGGCGCCCGGCGACACCGTGATGCGTTCGACATCTCCGCTCGGCCACCGAATCGTGAACTCGACCGACTGCGTTCCCGTCGGTGCGCTGATGAGCAGCCGAGGGTCGTTGGCGGATAGATAGGACGCCGCCGATCGCACTTCGCGCACGATCGTGTGACCGGCGATGGTCGCCGAGACTCGCGCGCCGTACGCGTCGCGGTTCGAGCGCGGTGGCTTCCCGCGTAGCATCAGTCCGATCGAAACGCCACGGCGCGGCGCGACGTTCTCGAGCAAGGTCGGCGCGGAACCGTTGTTCGAAATCACAGCGTCCAGATCACCGTCGTTGTCGATGTCGGCTGTTGCCAATCCCCGGCCCGAACGCAGCGGCAGGTTGGGGTTCGCCTTCTGGTCCAGAACCTCGAAGAACTTGCCATCGCGTTGCTCGAAGAGTTGATCGGGCTGTTCGAAGGACGAGCCCGGTCGTGCTTGGGCGATGTTGTCGATGATGTGGCCGTTGGCCACCAAGAGGTCCAGGTCCATGTCGGCGTCGAAATCGAGAAACCTCACTCCGAATCCGACGTACGGCAGAGAAGCCGCCCCCAGGCCGTACGCGAAGCTCGACTCCAGCGCGCCTTCACCGTCTTCGTTCAGGTACAGCGACGTCGTCTGCGCTTCGAGGTTAGTGACGGTAATGTCTAGATCACCGTCGCGATCGACGTCGCCGAAGTCCGCGCCCATGCCGGCTTCCGGCTTCGCCGTTTCACCGAACGCCGCGCCCAGGAACAGCGCTTCGTCGAGGAAGCGGCGTTGACCTTGCTCGTCTCTGTTGATGAGAAGATGGTTCGCGGTGCCGTCGTTGGCGACGTAGAGATCGGGCCAACCGTCACCGTTGAAATCACCCGCCACCACGCCGAGCCCCTTGCCCGGTTCGACGTCGGCTAGGGTGGTCTGCGTTGTCTCTACGAATCCGTTTGTGGAGCCCCGGTAGAGATGATCGCTCGCGGCCGGGTACGCCGCCGGACTGCAGTAGACCTCGACCGACTGTAAGTGACAGGGGCGATGTTTCTCGAGCGTGAAGTCGAGGTAGCTCGTGACGAACAGATCCAGCGTTCCGTCGCGGTCGTAGTCGAAGAAGGTGCACGACGCCGACACGCCAGCGGCTGGCGCCCCGCCTGCATTCTTCGCCACAGTAAACGTTCCGTCGTTTTGATTCAGGTAGAGAACGTTCGGCCCAAAGTTGCTGACGTACAGGTCCGAATCTCCGTCGTTGTCGACGTCGCCTACCGCGAGGCCCATGCCGAACCCGGTATCGCCGACGCCGGCGGCTCGAGTCACATCGGAAAAGTGCCCCGCACCGTCGTTTCGATACAGTCTATTGCCGGGCGCGCGCTCGGCCGTCTCATCCGTCGCTTCACCGAGCGGCCTGCCGTCGACGAAGTACAAATCGTAGTCACCGTCGCCGTCGTAGTCGATGAACCCCACCCCACCGCTCACGATCTCAACGATGTAGCGACGTCCCGTCGCTCCGTTGTCGTGGACATAGTCGATTCCCCGCGCGGCGGTCACATCTCGAAAGAGCTGCTGCCCTCCGGTGGTTCTCGCCGGTGATTGTGTGTGTGTGTTCGGCGCAGTGGGTGAGGTCTTGGCCGTGCATCCGAAGACGAACAGGGCCAACAAGACGCACGCTCGGACCATCACGGTGTTTTTCCCGCTTCCTTCTTACGTCGTGCTAGGTCACTTCTGAGTTGAACCACCGACCCGTCCGGGATGACTTGTCCGTAGAGTTCGACTTCGTCGGACGCTTCGTCCCAGCGATGCAGCTCGCAGAGGGACAGTATCTTCTTGGCGCGCGCCCCTTTGTTCCTCGGGTCGCGCCCGATCTGACGGCTCAGTCGGCGTATCTCTTCTTCGAGCCGCACCGCGGTTCGCAGTGCGGGTATGAGCGCAAGAGCCTCTTCACGTTTGCCGTTGCGGTTCAGGCTAGACACCAGGCCGCGCAGGGCGGTCGCTTCGTTCGGGGATAGCTCGAGCGCGCGTCGGAAGTGTTTCTCGGCTTTGCTCGGTTCGCCTTTGTGTCGCGCGATGAGTCCGAGCCGAGCGTAGACCCGCCCCAACCCGTAACTCTTCACGGAGAGCGTTCCGTCGAGCAGCGGTTCGAACTCGGCGACCGCGCGGTCGAAGGCGCCTTTGCGGTAGTAGAGGATGCCTAGCTCTAGTCGAAGCCAGCCGAGGTTCGGCTGCGCTTTTCGAATGCGTTCTAGCGGGGCGATGGCGGCGTCGACGTCGTTCTGCCCGAGGAAGTACTCGAAGACCCAGCGTAGCAGTCGGGTGTGAGCCGCACCGTGCGGCGAAGGCAGCGTGTCTACCGCCACCGTCAGCTCGGCGGCCGCGAGCGCGCCTTTCCCGAGTCGGCGCCGCACCTCGGCGCGTTCGATGAGCAGGCCCACGTCTTGGGGGGTGAACTTCAACGCGGCCGTGAAGTCGGCGATCGCTTGCTTGCCTTGCCGAATCGCGTTGTGGCAGCGGGCGCGCAACGCGTGACGCATGGCGTCGCGGGGGGAGCCGTCGAACGCATACTGCAGTTGGGTGATCGCTTCCGCGTGTTTCTGCACGCGGAACAGGCAGTACGCCCACGTGTGGTAGCTTTGCTTCGAAAGCTTGCCGGGGCCGACACCACGCTGCGCTTCCTGAAACGCGTCGGCCGACCGTTGGTAGGCGAGGTTCGCGGCACGCGGGTTGGAACGTCGCGCTTTGTCTGCCGCGAATGATTCGACACGTCCGAGGGTTTGCAGCATGGCGGGGTCGCCTGGCTGTGCTTCGAGCCAGCTGCGCGCAAGACGAGCCGCCCCCGCGAGATCTCCGGACTCTGCTGTCTCGTCGACCTGTCGAATGGCTCGATCGCGGTCCGACGACTGCGCGGAGCCGAAGGCCAGTGACGCCGCGAGAAGACATACAAGGATCGACGCAGCTCTGGTGAACGGTGCGACGAACGTAGGGTTGGCGGTTGGGATCATGACCGGACGATAGCACCGCTCCGTGGTCGAATCAAACCCGTCGGGTCGCTGATCTCCTCGCAATTCCAATACACGGCGCTATCGTGACTTCGATACCGACGTTCGTGAACGGAATGCGGCGAGGAGATTTTTCTCGTTCGCAGATCCCTCGTTCGACCCTTCCACCTGCACTACTCGATTGCATGTGGGCGACACGTTAGCCAGACAACTCATGGCCAAGTTCCGCGCCACCCGATTTCTCATCGACTCGAACTATCGCGAGAAGGAGGGCATCCCCGCCCTGAAGCAGGCGATGAGCAGAGCGTGGAAGGGGATGGCGCAGGAAACTCGCGAGACGTTTCGCGCCATGGGCCAACTGATTGCCATGGCCGACGGTCGCAAGCTCGCCAGTGAGGAGAAGGCTCAACTCAAAGAGCAGCTCTCCGACTTGGTCAAAGCCGCGCCCATGTTGACGGTGTTCATGTTGCCGGGCGGGTTGATCCTGCTGCCGATCCTTCTCAAGGTGCTCCCCTTCGACTTGCGCCTCAGTGGTTTCAAGGACCAGGACGAGATCGTGCCGGAAGGTGACCCCTCATCAGAAGGGGAAGCCTCACCGGGACGCGAGACGCCCCCCGAGACGTAGGCCGGCTGCCACCGTTCGAATCGGACGCAGCCAGCGAGCGCGCTTGGCCGAGTGGCTGACGTATCGGCTCTCCAAGAACGATGGTTCGGGAATGAGGTGCCGGGTCAACGCAGCGAGCCGCGCGCGCCGTGGTAAGTGCAGCCACCGCAGAATGTGACCGACGTCCGGAGTCTCGGCCCGTGCGAGCAGGTCTCGAACGAACTCTTCTCGGAACCGTTCGAACCAGTGTCGTGGTTCGTCGAGCGTCGGCGTGTTTACGTCGTGTAGTGACGCAAGGTGCTCGAACGCCAGTCGGATCGGACTTTGAACCCCCCAACGTCGTGAACGTTCCACAATCGTGTCGAGGTCCGTACCCGCGTCGAGCAGTCGGCGCAGGTCTTCGGTCCACGTCGGTCGGAATTGTGCGTGCCCGAGTACGGCGTGTAGCGCGACGATGATGAAGTGGTCGTTCGGGTCGGGAGCGCGAAACGGCGCAACGTCAGCGAGCGGCGTACAACGATCGTCGAACGCGAGACGCTCTGCCTCGGGAATGAACCAGAGTTGCGAGTGGAGGTCGACGCGGACCTCGATCGCGCCGCGTCGAACCCAGTTCTTCGGCGAGTCGGGAACCGGTTGCCAACCGTGCCCGACCAGAACGTCGCTGATCGTGGCCAACGCTTGGTCGTGCGCCGGCGAGTCCTGTGGAGCCAGCCAGTCGACGTCGACGTGGGGTCGTCGCTCCGGGTCTTCACGGTAGATGGTTCGCGACAGGGCGTCGCCCTTGATGAGGATCGGCGCGAGGTTTCGTTGCGTCAACTCACGACGTACCGGTTCCAACAGCGCGTCGCGTGCCGCACGCTGGGCGATCATCTGCCACCGCCTGGTCTGGGCGTCCAGTTCTGCTACTTCGAGTCGCATCCACACCATCCTCTGTATGGATCGTCGGTTAGTGACGGTGCGCAGTTGATCGATTTTCAGGTGAACTGCCAGAGAACTGAAAGCCCTAACCCGTTGGTAGTCGAAGTGACGTCGCCGAGAACTGATGCCGGGGGCGGCGGCTGTGGTAGAACATTCGACTGTTCGAGACGCAAAGGGAGACGTGAGATGCCGGTCAATGGGCGTGTGAGCAACATCGGGTGTGGGGTACGGAACAGTAGGTTCCGATTCCGCGGTTGTCGACTGCCGTGGATTGTGGTCGTCGCGCTGGCGGTGCCGTGTTTCGGTCAAGTGCCAGCTCCCGGAACTCCCCCGGAACTTCCGCGCGAAGCGCGCGTGGAGATCGGTCAACTGCGCGAGCGGGTTCGTACGCATCGGTATGCCGCCGAATACGCAGAGGCAGTTCTTCTGGCCGAGCGGATCGCGGCGGTACGTCGACAACACCAAGGCGAGTCTTGGTGGGAGACCACCGACGCCAATCGGTCCGCCGAGCACCTGGTGCGAATCGCGGCGCTGCCCGCCGAGGTCCAACAAGAGCTTGCCGCCACGGAACGAACCGACGTCGATGCGTTTCGGCTACACCAAGAGCGCAAGTTCGACGAGGCGATCGCACTGCTCGAAGCGCGCGTTGCGCTCAGCCGCAAACACTTGGGGGATTCACAAGAGGCGGCCGACCTTCTGCAAGGGCTAGCGTCCATGTACCGCAACGCGGGCCGACTAGACGACGTGTTCGACGCCGCCCGCACCGTCTTGACGATTCTCAAATCATGCGTCGAGCCAGATCACCCCCGCGTAGTCAACGCGGTCGGCAACGTCGGCAACGCAGCGCGCGAGCTGGGGCGGTTGCGAGAGGCGTTTCCCTACCTCGCGGAGGGGTTCACCCAAACGGCGGAGATCCTTGGTGCGTTCGACGACAAGGTGCGCGCGGCGGCTGACAACTTCGCCATGTTCCTACTCGAGGCGGGGCAGTACCAGGCGGCCGAGGAGGTCGCGAGGAACAATATTCGAATTGCGTATCAGCAGTTCGGATCGGATCACGATCACGCCGTGCGCGCCCGCACCGTGCTCGCCACCGTTTTGCAAGCGCGCGGCAAGCTTGCCGAGGCGGAGCCGCTCGTCCGCGTGACGTTCGAGAGCATGAAGCAGCTTCTCGGCTGGAATCACGGCTCGACGTTGACGGTCGCCACGCAGCTGGCGTTGATCCTTCAGTCGGAGGGGCGGCTGGCCGATGCGCTCGAGCTGTTCGAGTTGGCTCGCAACGCACGGCGACTCGGTGAGGAGAGCTTGCAGGAGGAGTTGTCCGAAGCGTCCCGCCGAGTCGGTGTGGTCCTTTCGCTGCTGGGTCGAAACGAAGAGGCGTTGGACGAGCTGAAGCGCGCCGAGTCCTTGGCGACTCGGCAACACCGAGCGGCGGAAGCGTTGCGAGCGTCGATCGCGCTCGTCGCGGTGCACACCGAACTGAGTAGTAGCACCAAACCGAGCCACACCGAGCAAGCTAATCGCTGGATCGCGACGAACCGAGAGCGCGCCGCTTTGCTGCCTCCGAACCACCCGCTGACCATCGCTGCGCGTAGCACTGAAGTCGATGCGCTACGTGCGCAGGGTCGTCACGACGAGGCGGAGCCGATTGCTCGGGCCCTGGTCGCGCTGGATACGAACCAAGCCGCGTATCCCCGTCCTATCGATCCGCTGGTCACGTTGGCTCGTGTCATCGAAGCGAAGAGCCCGGTCGAGGCGTCGGACCTGCTGCACGAGGCGCTGCGACGAATCGACGATGCGCACCGGCTCACTTCGGGGTCCAGGGGCGAAGCAGAGCCGGCGCGCCATTCGCTCTCTGGTCGGCGAGTGTCCGTGCTGGCCGCTCGCGCGGCGACCGCGGCGCGGAACCCCGGTCGGGCCTTGCATGCGCTCGAGCGGGGGCGGTGTCGCGAGCTGCTCGAAGTCGCTCGTCTTCATAGTTCACGGCCGATCGGCCGGAGCGCCACTGCCGTTGAGGATGACGCGCGCTTCACGCTCAACGACGCGGTGTCGCAGTTGCTTGCGCTCGGTCGCTACCAACAGCCCCCCGAGGAAGCGGTGACGCGGCTCGCCGCAACTCGAGCACAGGCGAGCGCTGGTCTCATTCGTGCCGAGCAGGCGACGCTCAACGCTTGCCGCGAGGAGTGGCCGGCAGGTCGCGCGGCTACGCTCGCGGAAGCGAGGGAGTTGCTGACTGAGGGTGAACACCTCTTCGTCTACGGGGCGACTCGCGACGCGGTGGTTCTCGTTTCCGTACCCGCGGCGGGACGCGGCGAACCGCAGAGTTGGACCCTGGCCACCGGAGATGACGCAGCCCAGTGGGATCGAACGATTCGCTCCACGTGTGCCGCGTTGGCCGAGCGACGCTCGTTGCCAATCGATCCGGCATCGTTACTCGACTTGGTGCTGCCGGCGGAGTGCCGGAGCCATGCGGCGGCCGCGAAGCGGTGGATCGTGGTGCCGGACGGTGCCGTGGTTGGCTTGCCGCTCGAATTCATGACCGCGACGGAACTGCCGACGACCGCGATTACGTACGCGCCGTCTGCGACATCTCTCCGCGAGCTTCGGAGTCGGCCGGCAGCGATTGCCAGCGGCACGGGATCGAGCAACACGGCGCCGTCTAAGACAGCGCAGACTGATACAGCGTTGATTGTTAGCGATCCGGGGTTCGAACGTTCTTCGACAGAGGTCAAGCCGCCGGCCGGTATCGTCGTTCGCCGCGTGCAGGAAGGGCTCAACGCTCACGCCGCGGGTCTCCGCGTGGGGGACATCGTCACGAGCTACGCTCGCGTGGAGATTCGGTCGCTCGATGACTTCGATGTCGCTATTCGCAAGGTCAACGACGAACTGTCTTCTGGCGCGATCGGCGGCGAGGCGCAGTTGGAGTTGTCCTATTGGCGAGACGGCACGGCGCATCGGACTTCGATTCGCGCGGGTCGACTCGGCGTGCGCTTCGATCCCGGGTCGTCCGACGTCGCTCTCGCCATGTTGAAGCGGCGGAGCAAAACACCGGAGCAGTCGTTCTGTGAGTCACAGGCGGCCGTGCTTCGGGCGACGCACGGGGGAGCGCTGCGCGGTAACCGTCGCTCGAGCGTGGCCCGAGGCGTGGTGGCGATTCTCGAGAACGCACCGTTCGAGATGACGAGCCTCGCGGGGGAAGCGGCCACGGCCAGCGCGCTCGTCTCCTCATCGCCGAAAGCAGTCGTTCACATTGCGGCTCCTGCGTACTCCGGCGTGCGAGGCAACCCTTCCTCGGGCAACATTGCCCTGACACAGCCCAAGGAAAGCTCCGCGAAGGACTTTGGGTTCCTTACCCTCGACTCCTTGCTGCATGAGAGTGCCGTCTTGCAGACCGGCGCCCTGGTGGTGTTGAGCAACTGCCGCAGCTTCAACGAAGACGCAGCGGCCGCGTCGCCAGAGTTGACCTTGCATTGGGGACTTTGCAACGCCGGCGCTGGCCAAGTGGTGACGACGCTGTGGCCGATCGACGAGGGGTGCGGGTCACTCTTCTTTGCCGAGTTCTACCGTGGGCTCCAAGGCAAGACCCAGCGTTCCGTCGACGTGGCGCTGCGCGAAGCGCGCGAGCAGATCAAGAACATGACGGCGGCGCAGGCGCAGCGTCGGCTCGGGCTCACAGAGTCTGAATTCAAGAGTCGCTACCCTGGATCCGGTGGCGCCGCTGCTAGCCCCTTCGCTCATCCGCATTACTGGGCGGGTGTGGTCTCCGTCGGGCAGTAGCGCGTTGATCTCTCGCTTTCATGGCCAGCGCCGAATTCTCAGTTGTTCATCTCCGGCGAGGTCTGTTACTTACTCGCAGCTGCTTTGAGCCAGTTTTTGGATTCACCGAGAGGGACGTACTTCGATGCGCTTTCCAACCGTTGCCCTGGTCGTTTTCACGTTTGCCACCACCGGCTGCACTTTGTCGGGAGTTCGTCTCACGCCGCCGGTCGCGGCCGCGAAGCCGAAGTCGATGACGATGCACGGCGATACCCGCATCGATGATTACTACTGGTTGAAGGAGCGACAGAACCCCGAAGTGATCGCCTACCTCGAAGCGGAGAACAGGTACGCATCGGCGGCGCTCGCACCGATGAAGTCTCTGAAAGAACGAGTCTACGACGAGATTGTCGGCCGGATTGCGGAAGACGATACGTCCGTCCCGGTCCGTGACGGCGACTGGGTGTACTACTCGCGCGAGGAAAAAGGGAAAAGTTACGAGGTCCTGTGCCGACGTCCCGCCGCCTCGGTGACGGATATTGCACGCGCCGCCGAAGCCGCCAGCGGCGAGCAGGTCATGCTCGATCTCAACAAGCTCGCGGCCGGCCACTCGTTCTTTTCGCTATCGGCCCGTTCGGTGAGCCCCAACGGGAAGATCCTCGCCTACGCCATCGATACCGTCGGTCGTCGATTCGTCACCATACGATTCAAGAACTTGGATACTGGCAGAGTGCTGACCGACACCATTGCTGACGTCGGCGCCAACCTCACCTGGGCTCGCGACAACAAGACGCTGTACTACACCAAGAAGGATCGCGAAACACTGCGCGCGTACCAAGTGTTTCGCCACGTTCTCGGGGCCGATTCGGGACAAGACGAGTTAGTCTACGAGGAGACCGATACCACGTTTTCGGTCGGGGTCGGCCGCAGTACCTCCGATCGCTTCATCATCATCGAATCCGATCAGACACTGGAAACCGAAGTGCGTGTCATCGATGCCGATGATCCGAGCGCTACTCTTCAACTCATCGCACCGCGCGCAGGGCACCTCTACTCGGTCGATCACTTCCGCGACCACTTCTACATTGTCACGAACTGGGACGCGGTCAACTTTCGGTTGATGCGAGTTGCGCCCGGCGCGACCGATCGTAGGCGGTGGAATGAGGTCATCGCGCATCGCGACGACGTACTATTGCAACGCATCACCATGTTCGATTCGCACCTCGTAGTCTCAGAGCGCCACAACGCATTGCGTGGAATCCGTATGCTTCCGTGGTCGGACTTCAATGATCAGGCCGAGCTTGGCTTCAGCGACGAGGTCTATGTTGCGTTTCCAACCGGGAATCCCGACCCGACCTCGACCACCTTACGCTACTTCTACTCGTCCCCAACGACTCCGAGCAGCACGTACGAAACGAACCTCCTCGACGGATCGATTCGTCTGCTGAAGACCGACGCGATTGGCGGAGGGTTTGAATCCGGAAACTACGTGGCGACGAGAGAGTGGGCGACCGCTCGCGATGGCACACGAGTCCCCATCTCGGTGGTACGACGCCGCGATGTTCCTATAGACGGAACCGCGCCGCTCTACATCGACGGCTACGGCTCGTACGGAGCGGCGTCGGATCCGTGGTTCTCGGCGTCCAAGATTAGTCTGCTCGATCGCGGCTTCGTCTGCGCGATTGCACACGTCCGCGGTGGTTCCGAGATGGGCCGGCAGTGGTACGAAAGCGGCAAGCTCGTCCACAAGATGAACACGTTTACGGATTTCATCGACTGCACCAAGCACCTGGTGGCCAACAACTACGCGGATGCTGACCATCTCTACGCGGCCGGCGGCAGCGCCGGCGGGCTGTTGATGGGGGCGATCATGAATCTCGATCCAGATCTCTACAACGGGATCGCGGCGGCAGTTCCGTTCGTCGACGTGGTCACCACCATGTTGGACGAGACGATCCCGCTGACGACGTTCGAGTACGACGAGTGGGGGAACCCGAACGACGAGAGTTACTACCACGTGATGAAGGCGTACTCCCCCTACGACAACGTCCGCGAAGTCGAGTATCCCAACTTGCTCATCACGACTGGGCTGCACGACTCTCAGGTGCAGTATTGGGAGCCGGCGAAGTGGATGGCCAAGCTTCGCACCATGAACGTCGGCGACAACTTGATGGTCATGCTAACGAACATGACGGCCGGACACGGTGGCGCGTCGGGTCGCTACGAAGCGATCAAGGAGACTGCTCGTGAGTTTGCGTTCTTCGCGTGGCTCGCCGGTCGTCCGGATCCCGTGAAGTAGCTTCTGGTTCAGCCCAAGGGCGGTGCTACCGCACGCCGCCCGCGTTCAACTGATGCGCGAGATGGCTGAACGCGTCTCTCCAGCCCTTGTCGTGTTCGACGCGGGCCACCTCGATCGGCAGGCCGAGGTGGCGAAACGTCATTCGGCACTGAGGGGGGTTGCCGGCAGAGCTAGCGTCTTCGAACGTCACGATCACTCGCTCTTCCGGCGTCTCGTAACCCATCGGCGCCGACCACGTCATGACGAACTCGATCGACTTCGCCGGGTCGAGTTGGAGCGCGTTGCCTTCGAGCGACCACGTCGTTCCGTCCGGAGACGTCGTCGAAGACCGTAGGGTTCCTCCGTCGCGTGCGTCGACTTCGGCCGTCGCCTTGACGCCCAACGAGCCCCAGATCCAGTTGGCCACTGTTAGTGGGTCGAGCCACGCGTCGTAGACCCGTCGAGGTTCGGCGGCGAAGGTCAGTTCGATCGTGAGATCTTCGGTCGTCATTCGGTATCCCTTCGGGTTGGGGCGCGTCGATCCCGAGCGCCCTTGCCCCGACAGGATACCCAACTCAGCTCGCGGCGCGAATCGCGTCGATCGCCTCCCGAGCTGCGTCTCCACTGAAGAAGTCGTCGGCCATGGCCTCGAGTGACGGTAGCGCCTTCGACGCGTACGGCCCCATTCGCCCCAGCCCACGCGCCGCGCCCGACGAGGCGCGCATCGCTTGCTCGTTCAGAAGGTTTTCCAACGCGTTGACCGCTTCGACGGTGGTGGCGATCGAGCCGAGCGCGGCGGCGGCCTGTTCGCGCGACATCGACTCTTGGTCTTCGACCACTGCGATCAGTCGCGGCGACGCGCTGCTCGCGGCCGGCCCCAGATGTTCGAGAGCCGTGTACGCTGCGTCTCGCGTGGAGTAGTCGTCGGTGTCGCTCGCGATCTCGGCCAACCGCTCCGCGATCGACGCCGCAGTGTTGTTGTCGACGTTGACTTTGCTCAACGCGATGAGCCCGCCGTGCGGTGCCGAGTCCGCGCGAATCGCCGCGACTATTGCGGGCAACGTTGAGTCGGGGAGGGCGGCGCAAGATTCCAGCGCTCGCTTGGCCGGCAGGCTGACGAACATATCATCGGTCGTCGTGTACTCGATCGCTAGCTGCACGAGGGCGGCGCTCGGGTCTCGTTCTAACCATGCACCGAGTTTGTCCGCGACACCTTCACGTTGTCGACCGGCGAGGGAGCCGAACAACGCGAGGTACTCATCGCCAGGGGCAACGTCGCCGAGCTGGTCGACGATCGGCCCGAGATCGACGGACCCCGGGTCGAGACTCGCCGCGAAGCTTGCCGCGGCCTCCGCTCCGGCGTCGCCGAGGTTGTTCAGTGCTCCGAACGCAAGGGACTGGACATCGCTCGATGGGTGGGTCAACAGTTTCGTGAGTGAGTCGACTGCTTCGGCGCCGAGCATGCCGAACGCTTCACAGCACTCACGGGTCATGCGATCGGCGAACGACTCTTGCGTGACGTGTCCGGCGAACGGACTGTCCTCGAGAGCAGGGAGAGCCATTGGCCGGGTGCTACCCGCAGATTCTTGTGTCGACGCGAGCGTGGACTCGAGCGCCTTGACCACGTCACCGGCACGATTGCTCTCGGACGCGAGTTCGCCCAGCGGTTTGACCACGCTCAAGCGTTGGACGTCCGAACCTTCGTCGAGGTAGCGCAGGAGCGGATCGATTGCCGACGCGCCGAGGGCCGCGAGGGTCTGACGCGCGAGTTCCATGTGCACCAAGTTCTCACCGTCGATGAGTGCGATCAACCGGTCGACCGCTTCGTCGCCCCCGGCTCGGAAGCCGGCGTGCACTGCGTCTAGAATTCTCGGCTCTTGAAGATTGGCGATCGTCAAGAACTCGATCCACTCTTCGAGGCTGGCGACGCAGTCGCCGCCCACTCCGAACCCCGGTACGGTGAGCCAGTCGGCCCAATCACACGCGGTGCGGTTCTTCGCGTTGGCGACGTCCGGGCGGGCGCCCGCCGAGCGCAAGAGCTCGACAATCGCCGCGCTTCCGTTGGCGACCGCGAGGTGAAGAGGGGTGTTTCCGAACGAGTCGGCGGCGTCGGGGTTTGCACCTTGGGTGAGTTGGAGATGCACGCGGCCCACGTCGCCGGTGTGAGCGGCGCGGTGGAGCGGCGTCTGGTCCTCGGCCGAGTAGGCCGCGGCTTCGCCGAGCATCGTGAACAGATCTCCGAGCATGCCCATCGCGTCTCCGAATTCGTCGGGCGAGCTGGGGGTCGCGTCACCTTCTCGCAGCGCCTCGAGCTGCAGTATTGTGCTCGGGAGGTGAAGCACGCTGGGGTCGCTGATCTGCGTTTCGATACATTCGGCGAGGTACTCGTGTCCGTTGGCCCGCGCCACTGCGACCGCGTTGGACCCCTCGCGATCGACGACGGCCGCGTCGACTTCTGCGAACAGCAGCGCGACGGCGGTTCCTTCTTGGCCGTAGCGTACGGCGGTGAGAAGAGGAGTATCGCCGAGGTCGTTACGCGCTTCGGTGTCGGCGCCTCGCTTGGTGAGGAGCCACGTGATTTCGTCGAGTCCGTTCTGCGCTGCGATGTGTAGCGGCGAGTTTCCTTCTCCGTCTCTCGCGTCGACGTTCAACGCGTCCGCTTCGTCGATGATGGGACGGAGTTGCTGCTCCAGCATGGGGGCCATCATGGCATCGAACTGGTTGCTGAGTTCGCTGACTGCGCTCGCCAGCACGTCGCCGACCGTCTGGGCGATCGCAACGACGGGGTGGTTCTCCTCGAAATCGTCGCTTCCGGCATCGGCAAATTCGAATGAGGCGGACTGCAGTTGAGCCGAAAGTTCCTCGATCGTGGGCTCGGCCCCCTCGAACTTCGGATAGACCGTGGTTCGGTACTGAAGCTCGGTACCTTCGACGCAGAATCCGTAGCCGTGATGCGGTGAGACGGAGACGAGTCGGATGGTTTGCAATGATCGCAGGCGGCCGAGAACATCGGGAACTTCGCACGCAGCCTGTACCGCGCTAACCAACATGGATCCGGCCACGTCGAACTGAGGCTCCAAGGCTGGTGCGAACGTGTACGTACTGTCCCAGTCGACGGTGATTTCAATCTCGTGTCCGAGGATCACGCTGAGTTCTGATTGCCAGCGTGGGATATCGATCGTCTGTAGTTCATGGATCAGGTCGGTGTCTTCGTCGGTGAACACGTGGCTTCCTCTCGATGGGGTGGTAGTGAGTCAGCCGCAGTCGCGTGTCGCTCCGGTTCGCCGTTTCTAAAAAAACCGAGTGGAAGCGACCTGGAGCTTGCGTCGTGGACGGCTCGAACGCGTAGAATGCGCAGAGCGAGAGGAGGCGTGGGTGGCAAACGTTAGGCATCGACCGCGGCGGGTCGGTGGGAGTGGCGTGGCGTTGCGCGGTGTCGACGGGAGCAGCCTTGCTTGGTTGTGGGCCGCCGGCATCTCGGTCGTTCTCGCCGCGTGCGCCTCGTCGAAGCTTGTGAAGGAGCCAGGGCACGACGTTGCCGCGGGGGATTCGGACGGCTACGCCGCGGTGGTTGCGAACGACATCCACGCGTTCGATCGCCCGGTAGCCGGACTGTCCGCGACTCAACTCGAGGAGTTCCGCGCCGGGCACACGCTGTTCATCGAGAACTGGGTTCCCGCTCCCGCGGCAGGGGACTTCGACGGATTGGGACCGCTACTCAACGCCCGTGCGTGCAGCGAGTGCCATCTGCGAGCCGGACGGGGGCGCCCTTCGAGCGGTGCCGGCGACGCTTCTTTAGGTTTGTTGCTCAGGGTTGGGCTGCAAAACGGTACCGCCCCCGATCTCCCGCATCCGCGCTACGGCCAACAACTCCAAGATCGACGCGTGGCCGGAGTCATGCGCGAAGTCGCGATAGAGGTGCGTGAAGAGCTTCGCACGGTGCGGCTGCCGGACGGCACCGAGGTTCAGCTGTCCATGCCGTCCTACAATCTGACGAACTGGGCGTACGGTGAGTTGCAACGCGAAGGCGAGGTCGCCACGCTCGGTGCACGCTTGGCGCCAGCGCTGATTGGCTTGGGGCTACTCGAGTCGGTTTCGGCGTCGACTGTTCGCGCGTGGGCGGATCCCGACGACGACAACGGCGACGGTATCTCTGGCCGGGCGGCAGCGATCGTCGGCCCGAGCGGAATGGTTCAGCTCGGGCGCTTTGGCTGGAAGGCGACGCACGGCACGTTGCGGTCTCAGATTGCGGCGGCGTTCTCCGAAGACATCGGAATCACCTCGCACCTGTTTCCCAACGAGAACCTTTCCGATGTTCAGCGTGCGACGATGCTCGTCTCATCGGGAGGGTCGCCAGAGATTTCCGACCGTGAGCTCGACCTGGTTACCCGCTACGTGCAATTGCTCGCTGCTCCCGGGCGGCGGAGTTCGCAAGACCCGTTGGTTCAGCGAGGAGAACGACTCTTCGGCCAGATCGGTTGTGACGGTTGCCACCGTCCACGGCTGGCGATCGGTGAGAGTGCAAGTGCATCGCGACGTCATCCGTCGATCGCAGCGTACACCGACTTGTTGTTGCACGACCTCGGCCCTGACTTGGCCGACGGCAAACGCGACGGCGACGCCGAACCGAGCGAGTGGCGGACACCACCGTTGTGGGGGCTCGGTCTAGCGAAGGTCGTCAACGGGAACACGCGTCTGTTGCACGACGGCCGTGCGCGCGATGTGACCGAGGCCATTCTTTGGCATGGCGGCGAAGCGCGCCGTTCCAACCGGGCATTCCAGGCGTTGAGTGCAGACGACCGAGAAGCCGTTCTCGCATTCTTGCGCTCGCTGTGACTCCGCCCGTCGGATACCGTGTGCCGTTCACGAACCCAACCAGAGAGAAGCGTCATGGCGCGTTTGATCGCAATCGCAATCGCCTCGTCACTCCTGTTTCTAGGCGTCGCGGTGAGTGCCGTTTCCGCGGCACAGGGTGTCAGCGCCGAAGCTGCGGATCTGCAGGCGGCGCGTGCTCTGTTCGAAAAGAACATTCGCGCCATCCAAGAGCGGAATCGTGACGACTACCTGTCGTGCTATCGCGCCAGTGAACGACTCGCGCGTGGCGGGGCGACCGGGATCACGACGGGGTTCGACGATCTGGCGACGAACACTCCGCACAACGGCAGTGATCGGTGGCCTCAGGCGTTGATTGCGCGAGATCTTCAGTTGGCGTGGTTGGGATCCGGTTTGGTTTACGGAACGTACCGCTACCGGGTCATCGTCGATGGTGCGGCCACGGATGGACTGTCTGAACGGGTCTTCGCCAAAGACAGCGACGGGTGGCGCATAGCGTTGTCCACCGCCTTCGCGAGTCCGCCCGGCGTCAACGCCGCTTCGATAGCGTTGGTGGGCGCGACGCTCTACGACGGGCGTGGCGGAGAGCCGATCCTCAATGCGACGATCGTGGTGACCGATGGCAAGATTGCCGCGGCGGGCCCGTCTTCAAAGGTTGTCGTGCCGGATGGAATCGAGGTGGTGGATCTCTCCGGTCAGTTCGTGACACCGGGGTTGATCGACACTCACGTTCACTATTCGCAGACCGGATGGGCCGACGGTCGTCCCGACGCGCTCGACGCTCGTGAGCAGTACCCCTACCCGAAGTCGATGGCCGACTGCCGCGAACATCCGGAGCGATTCCACCGCGCGTTCCTGGCTTGCGGAGTTACCGCGGTGTTCGACGTCGGCGGCTACCCGTGGACGCGCGGCCTTCGCGCCGCGACGGAAGAGTCTCCGGACGCGCCGCACGTTTCGGCGACCGGCGCGTTACTGTCGACGCGCGTCCCGGCCGCGTTGACTCTTCCCGATCAGAGCCAGTTCGTGCTCATGGACACAGAAGCTACGGTGCGGGCTGCGGTGCAGTCGCACGCTGCGCAAGGTAGCGACGCGATCAAGGTGTGGTTCGTCCTGACCGATCCGGCCAAGTTCGAAGAGCAAGCGAGGCTGGTCAAGGTCGCGGGGGAAGCGGCGAAAGAGGTGGGCCTCCCTTTGGTCGTACACGCGACGAACCTCGAGGCGGCGCGCGCCGCGGTGCGCGCCGGCGCCCACTTGCTGGTGCACAGCGTGCAAGACCGACCGGTCGACGCTGAGTTCGTGGAGGCGTGCGTGGCGAGCGGTGTTCACTACTGCCCAACGTTGACCGTGGCCGATGGCTACCGTCACCTCGGCGCGCGCAAGCTGACGGCCGAGCTACGCCGGCAACTCGCCTTCGTCGACGCTAGCGTGCGCGCTCGCGCCCTGGCCACCGAAACATGGCCCGGCGACCGCCGCATGTCACCCGCGTACCAAGAGCGGGCGGGCGCCCGCGCCGCCCAACGGTTGCGCGTCATGTCCGAGAACCTCATGACGATGCACCGCGCGGGAGTGCCGGTGGTGCTCGGAACCGATGCGGGCAACCCATTGACCCTGCACGGCCCGTCGGTCTTTCCTGAATTGGAGACCATGCAAGCGGCGGGGCTCACCCCGGGTGAAGTGCTGGTCGCCGCCACACGCCACGCTGCCCGAGCAATGGGCCGTGGCGAGGATCTAGGGGTCATCGCGAAGGGGCGCATCGCAGACTTGGTCGTCGTCTCATCCGACCCCGGCGCCGACATCGCCAACATGCGACGCATCACGCACATCATGCGAGCCGGTGTGTTACAGGAGCGAAGCCACATGTTGCCGCGCGTGGCTGCCGAGCGATTCTAGAGGCCCATACCACGTCCCGCGGCCCTACCACCAGGGTGGCGCGGTCCTGATTTCGACTCGCTCGCCGGATCGAAATCGGTACTGGAGGGCGATCTCGTCACGGTCGTTCTTGAAGGTCTGGATTCCCTCCGATGGATGCTCCAAGAACGTGGCGTCCCAGCCGCGTGATAGGCCGAACACCGCTTCGCGAAGGGTGCCGTACTCGCTGCCGGGAAGAATCATGATCATTCCGTCGACGAGGTGCAGTGGACTGCCGTCCGCTTCGGGGACGCCGACGCCAGTGAAGAGCTCGAAGTCTTCCCACAGCTCGCGGGCTCGGTCGCTCGCGAATCGATCGTAGCTCGGCGTGGTGGAGTGACTCCAATCGAGGTGTTCGCCGAACATGGGGCTGCGGTCGGTCCAGAAGTCGTGCAGATAAATAGTAGTCAGCGACAGCCCTGGTTCGGCGTGCAGGCGACGAATCAGGTTGCGGTCCTCGGGGTATCCGACGGCTTCATGTGGGTTTGCGCGGATCGTGACGTCCGCGTCGAACGTGTGGAAGGCTCCGACGATGATGGCCAGCCTTGCGTCGGGTCGACTACGCACATAGTCGAGTACCGTCTTCGCCATCCAAGCGTCGCGGGTCGGCCGCGTGCCTCCCTCTTCTTCGGCCTCGCCGGTCAGTTCCCAGTTGTCGATCGGAACCAATTCGATGCCTTGCTCGCACGCGTTGCGCAGGAAGGAGCAGAGATGCTGCAGCGGGCAACGATAGAGAAACTCGTCACGGGCGTCGTCCGGCAGTTCGCCTGCGTTGAGGCGTGTGAAGACCTCACCAAAGGTGACTTCCTTCCGCCCGGGAAACGCTTTCCCTAACGGTTCTTCCTCGAGAACAGCCATGCGTTCGGTCGCGGGCAGCTCCAGCCCAATCGCGTAACCGTGTTCCTCGAGGAGGTCGACCTGGTCCGCCAGGAACTGGCCGTGCGGACACGGACCGTCGAGACAGTGGTGCTCGCCCATCAGCAGCACTCGGCTACGACGACGGAGGAACCGTTCGAAGAGCGCTCGACCAGAACACCTCTCGCGATTGTTCAATGTACGCCGGAGGAACGTCGTTCGGTCCAACCAGCTGACGTTGTCGATGGAGCGCAGGTATGGCGAACGTGGGATCGATAACTGGCGACCGCTGCCCTGGTGTCGAAGGACGAAGCGGCGCGGTAAGACGTTGACGACCTCGCATTGCTGGAGGTACGTCACGCGGACCGTCACGTCGACATCGGGAGAGTAGAACGCGACCGGTTGCCCGGCTGCGTCGCGCAACGGTCCGAAGTCTGACGGGTCGCGAGCAAGCTCCAGGAGAGAGAGGTCGAACGCGCCGGCGTCGTTGCACTCGAAGGCGCGCGTCGTTGTGCCGTCGCTCGCCGCGAACAGCGGGTACTCCACGCAGTACACAATGAGCTCGCGCCCGAACATCGATCGTAGATGGAGAATGTCGTCGTGGTTGCGATCGAGCGACGTCAGATTGGGCCGAGGCGTCCGGCCGTCGCAGTCGCGGGAGACGGACTTGTGTTCAACGATTCGTTGATCGAACGCATCGAGGAACTCTTGCGCGAGTGCGAACTCCACGTCGGGACGGTTGAGAGTGGCGCTTCGGCCTCCGAGAAGTCCCCATGTCTTGAAGTTGTCAGGCGAGTCAGGTGGCGAGGCCGTCGATACGGTCGCCAATAGATGGAGTACGGCAAGCGTTCCTAGGCTACGACCGGGACCGATCAGAAGCGCACCAAACCGCCGACTCCGATTTCGAAACCACTCTCGAAGCATGCTGACTCCCGACCGGTGGGCCACCGCAATCTCACCCGAGAAGACGACAGGTCGTTTCCGAAGAGGGTGGTGTTCGACGCAACCGGTCACCGTTCGTTGCAGACGTTTCGATTCTCGCCCCGAGGCGTGAGCGGCTGCGACGAACGACCACGCTCATTTCGCTACCCGGACTACCGCTTTGTTGGCGGGGCGGTGGGGCCGACGTACTTCCGTGCGATGACGAGATTGTCGAAGTAGACGATGTTGATGTCGTTCTTCGTCCATCGGTCAGTGACGTAGCTCGTCAACGTGAACGCGTTGGCGAGCAGCTTTTCGCTCTTACGCCAGTTGATATCGGTCCAGTGTCCGCGAAGTTTTCCGTCGATCCAGAACGCCTGCTCGCCGTCGTTCTTTCCGGGCGTGTTGTGAACAAGCATCATCTCGACGCAGATCCACTTGGCGCGTTCGATCAGAGGCTGCTTCTTGGGCCTGAACGCATTTCCCCAGTATTTGCCATCCGGGGCGGCGCTCATCGTGTGCCAGTACGAGTAGAAGTTCCACTTGCCCGGAGGCGTGTTGCGTCCCCAATCACCCCACGGTTCGATCCCGGTGGAGAACCGCTCATCGCCGACCGGCTTGACACCCGCGCCACCGAAACCGCTCCACTTCTCTTTGCCGCGAGTCCACGACTTGTTCGCACGCAGCGTGCAGAAGTGGTGCACGTAGTCGCACTCGGCGTGAAACCGAGTGTAGAAGCGAATGAAGATGCGCTCCGACGGCTCGAACCATTTGGTGAGGCCGCCGCCGTGGTTCTTCTTCAGATCGGCTCGGACTTCGAGCGTGCCCGATCCTATCAGTGGGCTCGTCGATGACTGATCGACAACTGCGAGTGCATTCTGTTTCAGCGGAGTCGCTTCGCCAAACCGGGACCGCCATTCGGAGTCCTCGAACTGTTCCGCAAACACAACCGCCGCATCTTGTTCAATTCCCTTGTCCCCGGGAAACCGAGTCGCGAGTCCGCTGCCACGCGGAAGTTTCGACTTGGAGGCGACGTTGCGTTCACCCTTGGGGTCGCCAGCGGGTGCACTCGCGACCAGCGGCGCATCGTCCTTGAAGAACGATGCTCCCGAGAACAGGGCGGGGCTTAGCGACGTCATGCAGACGAGACTGAGCGGTAGCAATGAGATGTTCATCCGGCTCCTTTGCGAGGTTCCGCGTCGTGCCAACCTTTATCTGCCGTAGAGGCAAGCGCGGTGCCTCTGACTTTTCGGCCGCACCTCTAGGACGACTTCTGCGCTGCCTTCCAATCGTCCGTCAGCATACCCGCGTAACCCCAGTCTTCCTCGGCGATCTCTTGCAGGACGATGTGAATATGCTCCGGATGCTTGCCGAGCACGTTGACCAAGCTGTTCGTGATGTCGGCGACGATCGTCTTCTTCTGTTCGCGCGTTGCGCCTCGGGTGATCTGTACGTTGACGTAAGGCATTCGTGTATCCTTCGGCGCTTGGGGGGGGCGGCTGTTACCGACCCCGGTCGAGTCGGTGGGTAGTCGAGGAACGTTCCATGGTAGACCGCGTCGTGTGCACCGTCGATGGTTGTGGCAATGCTATTTTGCCCGAGACCGCTCAGGAGACGGGCGGCCCGTGCATGGCGTGCGTCGGCAAGAAGAAGGCGGCGGAACGCCGCGCCCATATCGAGGCGAACCGTGTCGACATCGATCGCTTCGCCGGCGTAACCGATCCCGTCGAAATCCTCGCGCTCATGTCGCAACGACCCAAGTTCGATCCGTTGGTTCGCCACGTTTCGTATCCCGAGAGCGCGTACGATGTCTACGTTCGGTTGTCGCCGGACCAGATCGCTGCGGTACGTGATCGCGTCATTCGACTGCTCGAAACAGACGCTGAGCAAGCCGCCGAGATCGCCGGTGAACTCACCACGTTCACGACCGGGGAGTTCGGCCCGCTGCACGAGGCGTTCTTCCAGCGTGACTCTCTTTGGCCACCGTACATCTTCAGGGGCGCGGCGGCGTCCGTGCGCGACCGTTTGATTCGGGCGCTGGATGGCCCGGATCTGCGTCGCAATCATGCGCTACTCGCGTTGGCTTGGATCGGTGATCCGGTGGTGGTGAGCCAGTTCAACGCATGGCGACGAACTCCTCCGCAGTGGGCGGCTGAACTACACGTCGAGCCTCATGACTATGCGAAGGCGGCGGGCTGGGAGCTGTCATCCGACGGCGCCCGTCGCGAGCTGACTGTGCAACCGTGCTTCGCGCTGGTTCCGGACCGGGCCGATAGCTCGGAAGTGGTGGTCGTTACCGACCGTGGCGACCGCTGCCCCTGGTGCGAGCAGCCGTTGATCGACTTGCTGGCGATCGACATGGCTGTTTCCGAATTCAGTTCATGGGGTATGCGACATCCGCGGGTCACGATCACGACGTGTCACGTTTGCAGTGGCTACGGAACGGTGTTCTGCGATAGCACTACTGAAGGCAGTGCGCGGTGGTCCAAGCACAACGTCAAACCGGACTATCTCCCGGACGACGCGGCTAACTGGGGGCGCATGCCGACGCGATACCTCGGCGCTGCTGCTCAATCCCGCCCGCCGCACACTGCGATCGACTGGATGACTGACGTGACGTTGTCACAGGTCGGCGGACTCCCGTCGTGGATCCAAGATGAGGCTCACCCCAAATGTCCGGGCTGCAACAGCACCATGATGTTCGTCGGGCAAGTCTCTAACGAAGAACTAGCCGAGTTCTCGGAGGGCGTCTACTACGCGTTCTTCTGCAGAGAGTGCGGAATCGGCGCGACCGAGTACCAGCAGACGTAGCTGCCTCACCGGTTCGGAGTTCCCGAAGTGGCTCGACCACGGTGTGCGCCACTGTTCGCCTGCCCCGAACCGAGTCTCAAGAAAAATCGAGATCGCGCTGCGGAGTCCGACCGCGGTTCGTGTTTCTGCTAGTGAGCCCGGGCGTGTGCCTGGCGCTAACTCAGGAATTCAACCGATTGGAAGTTCGTCATGCGTTTCTCGACATCGATCCTCACCACCACGGTGCTTACGCTTTTGCTGGTCTCTGTCTCCCCGGTTCTGGCCCAGGACATCATTTTCCTTACCGGCGGTGCGGCTGATAGCGCGCTACAACAGGAGGTCGAGAGTGTGACGGGTGGGTCGTTCACCCACCGCTCGATCGGTGGATCGCTGCCGACGCTCGATGAACTCGACGCCGCCGATTTGGTCTACGTTCTGCCCGACGGTCCCATTGCCAACGCCTCGGCGCTCGGCGACGTGTTGGCCGACTTCGTCGACGAGCGTTCCGGTCGAGTCATGCTCGGCTTCGGCTGCGTGAACCACCTTGCGGGTCGAATCATGTCGTCGGGCTATTCGCCGGTGCTCTCGTCCGGGCCCGGTATGGTCGGCTACACGAGCTACGACGGGACCGTGGCGACGCGCACGGGGCTCTACGACTGTGTGTCCGACTTCTCGACGTACTACCGCAACGACCTGACGGCGTTCGGCGGTGGACGTATCGACGGTCGTTACGAGGATGGCCGCGTCGCTCACGCGTACCGTCCGGACATGCGTGTGGTCTATCAGAACGGCGTGCCGCAGTACGGAACGGAGCCGGGTAGCGGTCAGTGGGCGGAGATCTTCGCCAACGCGCTGCGAATCATGAAGCCGCGACGCGCACTCGTCGCTGACTTCGGCACGCTTCAGAACACCTTCTGGCACGCCGCCGAGAATCTCGGTTTCACCACCGTCGTTGTTACCAACGAAGCGGACTTCCTTTCCCAGGTCTACTTGGGGCAGTGGGACGTCGTCGCGGTCGAGGCTGCGTTCAACTTGATCACGCCGGGCGTCGCCAATGCACTCGACACGGTCATCGGACTCGACGTTCCCGTCATGCTCAGCTACTTCGATCTCGACGGCAGCCTGGGTGGCGCCGCCGCCGCGACGCTTCGTGAGACGTTTGGTATTGGGACCGCGATCGATCGAATCGAGCCGGACCAGCTCTACAACTGGTTCCCCGGTAACCCGCTGTGGAGTGTTCCGAACATGATCACGTCTATGCCGGTCGCCACCGACAGCGCGTTCGACAACGGCGACCGACTGACGGTGGCCTCCGGGGCACGCATGGTTTCTGGGGCCACGGCGTACGCTAGCGTCGGCCAGGGCCGCGTGATCATTGCCAACAACGGCCTCTCGATCGTGAACAGTGTTCTGTTCGACGACTACAACCCGACTCAAGCGACAGACTTTGCCGAGAACCAGATCACCTATCTGACCAAGCGTTCGATCTTTCGAACTCTCGTGATCAACGGCGGAGAGCGGGAGCTCGCTCGCCGCGCGATCGAGCGACGGGGTAGCGCCGCCACTGCGGTTTCGACCGCGCTCGAAGCCGAGTTCGAACTCGACACCAACGATTGGCAGCGAATCGTCGTCGACGCACCCGACTTCGCCATGACTCCAAACCTGTTCGATCACCTCGTCGCTCACATTGTCAGCGGAGGTGAGCTGCACGTGACGTGCTCGGAGATCACTTCGGCCGACGGTGAAGGCCTGGTGGAGGCGTTGGGACTGCTCGCTGCGACTCTGTCGACACCGGCGGCGCCGGCCTACGTCTGGGAGCCCGGTGCGAACATGTTCAACTCGCCGCACTCGATTCCGTCGGTGATCGCTCCGATCGGCTCGGCGACTCACCCGTTCGGCTCGGTGGTTCTCACTCCGACCGCTAGTGCTGACGCGTTGGCCGGTTTCACGGCGGGTCCGAGTGGCTCGGCGGCGACCGTGGTTGGCAGCTCGGGACGAACCGTGATCAACGGCTTCCATTACGACGATCACGATCCGTGCGTCATGCTCGAGTTGATCGAAAACCAGCTCAGCGGACTTGGTACGACGGTGGTCCTGACGACTCCGTTCATGCGTGGCGACTGTAACGCTGACGCCGCGTTCGATATCTCCGACCCGCTGTCGCTACTCAGTTTCTTGTTCTCGGGAGCGAGCGAGTTGAGCTGTTCGAACGCTTGCGACGCGAACGACGACGGCAGTGTCGAAGTGTCGGACGTCGTCGCTAGCTTGTCTCGGCTGTTCGTGCCGGGGACGGCCCCGCTTCCCGCTCCGTTCGACAGCTGCGGGGCGGACCCCACGGTCGGCTCGCTCAGCTGCGTATCGAGCGCTTGCCCGTAAGTACCGCTCGTTCTTCCTCGTCGAAAATCTTGGCCCGTGGTCGTCACGTTTGTGGCGGCCACGGGCCTTTCAGTTCGATCGTGAGATCTCCGGGAATGTTCAGGTGGTCGGGAGGGTCCGGCCAAGGCTATGTAATCCCGGCCGGGGATGAGAATGCGACACGGCGCTCACTGGGCCCAGACTGGTCTCTTTGCACTTCGCGATGGGTGTTAGCGGTTATCGTCGCGTAGTTCGTCGTGAGCGATTGGGTCTTTGCCCTCGAGATCTTTGATCCACCCGAGCTGCTCGGCGCCCGGATCGTAAAGGGCGACGAGCGCACCGGTCAGATCGATTCGTTCGTGATCCGAATACTTCGAGAGCGTGGATTCGTCCCACTTCGAAACGACTGCGACCACGCTGTGCTCGTCTTCGATAGCCGCGATGCGATCTTGAACGTGAGCGAGGAGATCGTCGACCGACGCGGTTCCGAATCCTTGTCGGTGCATCTTCGCCTGCTGCTCTTTCATCGAGGTCTCGATTTCGGAGACTCGTTGTTGATCGCCGCGCGCTTTGGCGTCGTTGTACTCTTCGACGATTGGGGCTTGTTCGGCAGAGAAAAATTTGGACCCAGAGAAGGCGATGGCAATCGCTCGCGAGTCGTAGGTTCCTACGCGTGCCGAGGGCTTGGCCGCAGGATCGGCCGAGGCTTGTCCAGTGCAGCAGGCGGAGATTCCGAAAAGTGCGAAGATGGCTAGGCGAGTGAGCATGGCTGGGTTCTTTCCACTTCGGGTTGGAGAACGGACTGCGAGGCCGTTAGCCAACACGATGCCAAGGAAGCCAACTTCTGCGCCGCGCGCCGCAAGAGGTAAAGTGTGAGCGGTTTATCGGGGACGCTCGAGACCAAGCGACCTCCGACATCGTTTTCATCCATCGGACATCCCCTGTCGATATACGGTCGCTCACGACTCGCTACTTGAACCGTTTCGGGCGGACGGGACCGACCGGGTTGTTGTCGCTGTCGAACAGGCGCGCTTGCAGCCAGCGTCCCGGAACTTCCATCGGGTCGCGGTACACCGGCGACTCGACGGTCGGCGGTTGTTCATTCTCGGAAACGCGAATCGTCAACCCCGGGTAGTCGCAGGCGAGAGCGACGCGCCGGTCGGCTACTTCCGCGAAGGTCACCGTCGGCCACAACAGATCGACTTCGCCGATGCTCAAGTGCTTGCCGTTGTCGAGTCCGGATCGCACCGTCAGTTTGACGTAGCGTGCGGTCACCAACTTGTCGAAGCGTATGCGTTGCGGGATCTTCTTCTTGAACTCCCCGGTAGCGACGACCGCAGCCGTGTCGAGTTTTTCGGTGGTCTTGGCCGCGGTAACGTCGACGACCTGTGCGGTGCTGTGAGCCAGGAACAACCCCGAGAACGTCTGCACCGAACCCAAGTCGATCACCAGCGTAAACGGGAACGTGGCGTGTTCGTGCCCCCGGTCGGTGCGCCACGGACTACGAGGGATCGAATCGATAGCTCCCTGCGCGCGGCGGTGTGCGGCGGGTTGACCGACCGGGTTTGGCTCGTCGATTTGCCAGCCGACCTTGGCAAGTTCGAGGTGGAACACGGCGACCGGGCCGCGCTTGCCGTCGGTCGAGATCGTGCGTGCGGAGATCGAGCCACCGTCGTGAATCGCGATCGGCCGCGTGTACCGGGGGGATCGTTGCGTGGGTGGCGTTTCGTCGAGCGTGAAGTGAATCGCGGTGCCGGGTACGACCGAGGTGAGTGAGACGCGCCCGTCGCTTTCGCGGTGGACTTGAACGGCCGAAGGCTCCGTCGGAAGATCGGAGATGTCAAGCCACGATCGATCCTTCGCTCCCGTGATGGCGAGACCGCCGTGCCGTACGCTCAACAACGCCGCGAGGGCCGGATTGATCAGCCCTTCGCCGCCCATGTACGGCGATCCCATGTGGGCCGTAGTGTGGCGTAGTCCGTAACCCGGCTGCCACGCCCCCCCGAATGCCCAATGCCACTCGCGCATGACGTGGCCAAACGCGTTGGCATCGATCTGGGACAAACCGATCAATCCCCAGACGTCGCCGGGGTAGCCGTACGCGTGGCTGTTGCGCATCCACGCGTGGCGTTCTCGCATGATCTTCGCCATGGCGCTTTGCATGCCGGGCTCGACACCTCGGAGATGCGCCGCCAAAGCGAACAGCCCCGTGCGCGACCAGAACTCGCCTTTGTCTCGATACGACTGGTTGTAGCCCATGGCTCCGTGACCGCCGTCGGCGGGGTTGGACCACGAGTCGCGCATGTAGGGGAATATCTTCTTCCACACGCCGCTCTTCACGCCGACGCGATCGGCCAACGCTTCGAAGACAATGACGTGCGTGGCCGGGGCCATGAGTGCCTTTTGACCATACGGTAGCCCGTTCGGCCCGTGGCCGAGTGCGGCCGTGCCCCACTTCGAAGTGTGCGTGCCACGTTCGACCCAACGCAGCGAACGCTCCGCCCACGGCAGAACGCGCGCGTCTCCGGTCGCGAGCGCGTACTCCATCAAGAAGATGCCGGAGTACCCCGCGGACCAGTAGCCGAGGTTGCCGAAGCGGTTCGGTTCATCGAACCGTTTCAGGAACCAGTCGGCGATCTCTTTGATCGCGGCGCGGTCTTGGGGGTCGCGACGGCCGAGCAGCGCCAAGCCGGCGAACGACGTTTGAATCCACTCGTTGCCGCCGTTGGCCCAGCGACCGTTCGGCTTGCGCGTGCGTCGAACGAAGTCGATGAGATCGTCGTACAGTTTCGGCGTCACGGTGTCGTCGAAGGGGAAGTTGTCCGGGAGTGGAGCGCGCCGGACGAGCGGGAGTGACAACTCGACCGCGGCCGCGCCGCGCATCACCGTCAACCGAACGACGGGTGCTTCGTGCGACAGCGCCCGCTCGCCCGCTCGCCCGAGCACGCTCTCATGACTGAAGCGAAACCAGTCGTGTCCCGGGCCGCAGCTGTTGACCGGGAGGTCGACGCCGTCGACGGCGATGATGACGTCGCCGGGGACCAGTCCCGCTTGGGCGGCGGGACCGCCAGCCCGAACCGATTGAACCGGCAGGGGAATGGTCTGGTGCTCGGTGTACGCCGAAAAACCCAAGGCGCCCGACTCCAGTCGATCCGGACCGTGAAAGCCGTTCGGCTTGGCGAACACCATGCCCTTGGGATCGGTGGGTAAGCGGACCCAGCGGAAGTCGTCGACGACGACGGAACCTTCACCGGTGGCTCGAATCGAGACCTTCCACTCGCCGGCGACCATCGCCTTCGCGGGGACGCCGACCCACACTTGCGACATACCGGGACCGACCGCTTTGCTTGTCGAGTGCACCGCGCCCGACGGCGGCGTCAGAGTCACGGTTACGACTCCATTGCTGGCAGCGCGCACCACTTCGACCGAGGCGATCCCGCACCACGACTGCGGGTTCTTGATCGCCGGTCGCCCCTTGCGCGCGGTGAGTGTCGGTACTTCGACGGTGGTGGATAGCGATGCGTTAGCGGGGAGTTCGATCGAGAAGTCGTCGTCGGAGAAGACCCAGGTCGCGTTACCGTCGACGGCCCACTTCTTCAGCACGACCGCCGTACCCGCCTCGGGCTTGCGTCCGTTGAACTTCGAACCGGGTACCTTGATGTCATTCGCGTGCACAGGGGCAGCCACGGAGAGAATGGCTGCGAGTAACAACAGTGGCTGGGTGATTGTGGTCTTCATGGATTCCTCGTTTCGAAGCGATCCAGGATACCGATTTCTCGACGTACCGGAGCGGTCGATCGAAATGAGGTGACGGTCCGAATGTCACTGCCTGTTTCGGAGGTCTCAGACCGTCGTTCCGGGCGCAGAGTCAGGCCGGAAACCGTCCGCCGTTCTCGCGCAGGATCCCCAAGAACGCTTGCACGGCGGGGCGGTGTTGCCGCGAGCGGGTCACCAGGAAGTCGTACTGTTCTTCGCGCAGCGGTTCGAAGGCGAGGTCGTAGAGCTCGGCGACACTTTCGATAGCGACTCCCCAATCGGCACGACCCTGAGCGATCGCGGCGGCGACGGCGTTGTGGCTCTTCGCTTCGTAGTGGTAGCCGCGCGGACGTTCGTCTTCTTCCAGCGACTCACTGAGCAGTTCATCGATCAACACTCGCGTGCCCGACCCCCGGTTGCGGTTGATCATCATCGCCGTCTTCGGATCGGGCCGCGCTTCGCCTCGTCGGTAGATCACTCCCTGTTGGCGACCGTAGCCGCGTTCCAAGTCGACAGCGCCCTTGACGAACGGCGAGTTGTAGTTGCCGTCTTGGTCGCACAAGTGCACGCCAGCGATGTCGCACTCGCCGCGCTCGGCGGCGAGGAATCCGCCTTGGCTACCGACGGTGATGGTCTTGGATGTGAACCCCTCGGTGCGTAGCTGCGACAGCAATCGATCGAGGCCGACGCAGTGACTACCGATGACGACGAGGTCGGCCGGTCGGATGTCGCGGCCGAGGAGCCGCACCTGGACTTCAGCGTTCTTTTCGACGAACTCTTCGTGCCGGCCGAACGTCACGAAGCCGTCGGCCCGTGAGAACGAGGTGATGCTGCCGGACCCTTTGCCCATCGGGTACGCGACCCACCCCGCGTCGCTTTCGAGCAGGGTGACTAGCAGGAACTCGGCGCGGCCGGAGTCGAACTCGATCCGCATCGGCATGCGGGCGGTCACTTCGCCGTGTGTTTTCTGCGGTGCGCCGGTCAGCGTGGTCAGGATCGGAATCACGAACTCGTGAAACGTGAAGACGGCGCTGGTGGGAAAGCCCGGCAGTACGGCAACCGGCTTGCCTTCGTGGTGGGCAAGGCAGAGCGGCTTGCCGGGTCGCACGGCGACGCCGTGACAAACCACCGTGGCGAGTTCCTCGACGATGCGTGCACTGAAATCGCCGCCGCCTTTGGACGTACCGCCCGAGAGGATCAACCCGTCGAACTCGAGCCCTTCAGTGACACGCTTGCGCAGCTCGTCGGGGTTGTCACCGACGACCCCGAGATCGATCGGCTCGCAGCCGATTTCACGCAACGTGTCGGAGACGATGCGCAAGTTCGAGTCGAACACGAGCCCCGGTTGCATCGGCTGACCGGGGGCGATGATCTCGTTCCCGGTCGACAACACCGCGATGCGTGGCCGGCGGTAGACTTCGATCCGGTCGAAACCGAGCGCGGCAATGGTGCCTGTTTCGCGCGCGGTCAATGGCGTGCCTTCGCGCACGACCACTTCGCCGCGGGCGATGTCGCTACCGGCGAAGCTGACGGCGTTGCCCGGGGCGATCGCTCGTTGTGCTTCGATCGCACCTTGTTCTTTGCCGGAGCCGGTGACCGCGACGTGCTCGATCATGATGATGGCGTCGGCGCCGCGCGGGACCATGCCGCCGGTGGCGATTTCGATCGCATGGCCCGGTGTGACTTCTTGTTCGGGCGCGACCCCCGGTTCGATGACGCCGCCGATCAAGCTCAGCGGTTTCGGGGTCGACTCGCTCGCCCCGAAGGAGTCGGCTGCTTGGATGGCGAAACCGTCGACGTTGGAACGGTCGAAGCCGGGGACGTCGACGGGGGCGAGCAGGTCGTTCGCGAGGATTCGACCGCTGGCGTCGGCGAGCGGTACCGTTTCGCTACCGACGGGCGTCAGGTTCAACGCGTCACGGAAGCGGCGGTGCGCCTCGTCGGCGTCGATCACTTCGAGGAACTCTCGTCGCTCACTCATAGAAGAACACCTCCACCAAGGTGCCGGCTGGCACCCCTTCGTCGTCCCGCGGCACGATCACGACGCCATCGGCTCGGGTCGTTGACGATAGGATCGAGGCGCCGCTCACCATCAAGGGCAACACGGACGGTGCGTCACTCGTGCCGTCGATCGCGACTCGTACGTAGTCGACGCGACCGGCGGTCGACGTGATCTTCTTGGCCAACGGTAGTAACGCTCGTCGGTGCGGCCACGCGCGCGATCGGCCGGAGAGCGCGCGGAGGGTAGGGCCGGCGAAGAACTCGTAGGCGCACAGGGCGCTGACCGGGTTGCCGGGTAGCAAGAACACCGGGCGGTTGTCGACGAAGCCGATTCCCGTGGGGCTCGACGGTCGCATGGCTATTCCGTGAAACGCGATCTTGCCGATCTCGCGAACGATCTCGGGGGCGTAGTCTTCTTCGCCCACGGACGATCCGCCGGTCACAATAACGACGTCGGCGGGTTGCATGATGGCGTGTCGAATCGAATCTCGATCGTCGTCGACGATGCCGGAGCTCGACAGGACGCCGTCGTCCCGCGCGATGAGGGCGGCGAGCATGGGCGTGTTCGAGTCGACGATTTGATGTTCTTTCAGCGTTCCGCCGGGCGGCACCAGTTCGTGGCCCGTCGCAATGATCGTGACGGTGGGACGGCGGTAGACGTTCACTTCCGCAATCGTTGTTGCGGCGAGCAGCCCCAAGTCTTGAGCGCGAAGTCGGTGTCCGGCCGTGAACAACGCTGTCCCTCGTGAGACATCCTCACCGACGAGTCCCACGTGCTTACCCGGGGTGACCGGACCGACGGCCGCGATGGAGTCGTCGTCCGTGGAGCGAGTGCGCTCGACTTCCAGCACGGCGTCGGCTCCCGCCGGCAACGGTGCGCCGGTCATAATGCGCACCGCTTGGCCGCGCAACACGGTGCCGGTGAACGCGCGGCCGGGCAGGGATCGCCCGACTACGGTGAGTGTGGCGGGGCTATACTCTGTCGTACCAAACGTATCTTCGGCGACCACCGCGTACCCATCCATCGCGGATCGATCGAACGAGGGGACGGAGATCGGGGAGGTCAGCGACTGCGCGAGGACGCGGCCCAACGCGTGCTTCACGGCGCACGGTTCCGCGGGTAGAGCGGCGATGCGTTGTTCGAGATACTCGAGGACTTCGGATACATCGGCCCGAGATCGAAAGCCTCGCATGCGCGGGTCTTCGGGTTGCGGGCGGCCGGGCGTCATGGCTTCATCGTCTCGCGTGCTACTCTCGAGGAACACTGTCCGGGAAGTTCTCGACGATGGACATCAGCGGGCCGAGCGCGACTTGGCCGAGTCCGCAGATGCTGGTCTGCACCATCGTTTCGTTGAGTTCCGTCAACAGTGTATCGCACCCGGCCGGCAGTGCTTGCTTGCCTTCGAGCATGGCTACGGCCTTTTCGCTTCCGACGCGGCACGGGACGCACTTACCACACGACTCGTTGCGGAAGAAGCGCGCCACATTGACGCCGACTTCCAACAAGTTGTGACCCTCAGCCACGTAGACGGTCGCGCCGGAGCCCAGCATCGAGCCGACGTCGGCGAGCGGCTTGAAGTCCATCGGGGTGTCGAGCTTGTCGGGCGGAAGGAAGTTACTCGACGCGCCTCCCGGTGCGACTGCGGCTAGCGCCTTGCCGTCTTTCATGCCGCCGCACCGTTCGAGCAGGCCGCGCAGCGTCGTACCCACGGGGATCAGCTGAACACCCGGGTTGGCGACGTCTCCGCTGACGCTGATGAACTTGTGCCCGGCGAACCCTTCGGCGCCGAGCGCGTTCCACCAGTCGACGCCTCGATTTAGGATGCCGGTGGCGTGAGCGAACGTCTCGACGTTGTTCATCAACGTTGGCTTGTTCCACAACCCTTGGTTGCCCGGGAACGGCGGTTTGTTGCGCGGTTCGCCACGCTTGTCTTCCATGCACTCGATCAGAGCGGTCTCTTCGCCGAGGATGTAGCCACCCGGGGAGACGAAGATTTCCATCTCGAGATCGAAGCCGCTGCCAAAGACGTTCTTGCCGAGCGCACCCCTGGCGTAGGCGTCCTTGATGGCGCGTTCGATGGCGCGTCGCTCGGGTTCGTACTCGTGACGAATGAACACCCATGCGTGGTTCGCCTGCACGGTGTGCGCGGCGAGCATCATTCCTTCTATGACGAGGTGCGGGAGGTCGCTCAGGATTGCTCGATCCTTGAACGTACCGGGCTCGCTTTCGTCGGCGTTGCAGATGACGTACTTGGGCGTTGCTTTCTCCGCCGCGACCAACTTCCACTTGAGACCGGTCGGGAAGCCGGCGCCTCCCATTCCGCGCAGTCCGGACGCCTCGAGATCGGCGATGATCTTGTCGGCTTGCAACTCGCCTGCAACGGCGCGTCGAAACGTCGAGTAGTGTTCGTCGGCCGTCGCGTACACGTCGGCGTCCCACGATTGCGTCGTCACTTCTTGCGGGGCGTGCTTCGCTCCGCTCGCGGCGTGCTCGACCGCGGCGACGACGGCGTTCGTATCGGCGAAGTCCATGAAGTCGTGGTTGACGAAGCCGGCCGGGGCCATCTCACAGCGCCCGATGCACGACACTTCGTGAAACTCGACGTCATCGCGACCGGCGAGTTTCGCCTTGATCTTGGCGCAAGCGGACTCGCCGCCGCCGAGCATGCAGGAGAGATCTCGACAACTGTGGACCTGAACCGGCTTGGGCTCGTCCCGGCGGAAGTGGGTGTAGAACGTCGAGACGCTCTCGATCCGGTGCAGCGGAACCCCGAGTCGGCGGGAAAGCTCACGGAGGGAGTCCTCGCGCAGCCACCCTTCCTTCTCTTGGAGAAGCGTCAGTTCGTGGATGATAGAGCCCATGGCGGATCACCTCGTGTTGGAGCAAGCTGTGTCGGAGCGAGCGGAGTTGTCACACGAATCGCCGGGTAGGCGGAGTCGCGTTCTTATCAGTGTCGGAATGCGGAGTTATAGCGCAACCTGCCCGGCCGCGACAACTCGCCATCCGCGATCGGCTCACTTTCCGGGGTGAGTTTCGGCCGTACCCGCGACCGGACGACCGGGAATCCCGAGATCGGATGTGCAAGAGTGGCGAGCCGAGTCGTTCCAACTGTAGAAACCAGACCGGCTGCAGCATCCAAATAGAGAACAACGTGCGGAGACGCGATGAGCCTGAACGAGATGATCGACGTGCTGCGGGCGACCTTCGACGACCGCCGACTTTCACGCGGAGAACGTGGCGCTCTCAAGAGTGTGCTCGTCGATGTCCAGCTCTCGCGTTCAGACCGCGCGCAGCTCCGGCACCACGCGTTCGAGATCGCCAGCGAGGAGTTCGAACGCAGCGAGGCGCGGGAGTCGGCCGACTGGTTGTACGAGGTGGTCAAGGCGCTCGACGACGTCGACGACTCTGCGGACGGTGGCCGTGCCTCGTCCCGGGCGCTCTTCAGCCCCGGCGACGCGTGCGGTGATCAGATTCGCACGCAACTCAAGAGCGCGCGGAGTCACATCGAGGTGTGCGTCTTCACTATCACCGACGACACGATCACCCGAGAGATCATCGCCGCGGCCAAGCGAGGCGTCGCAGTGCGAGTGGTGACCGATGACGACAAGGCGGGCGACCTCGGGTCCGACGCGGCTCGACTGGAGCGAGCGGGTGTTCCGGTGGCGTACGATCGCACCGGCCACATGCACCACAAGTTCGCGGTCTTCGATCGGCGGGTAGTGATCAACGGAAGCTACAACTGGACCCGCAGCGCTGCGCGCGACAACTCCGAGAACATTGTGTTAACCGGAGATCGCGATCTGGTCCGGTACTTCGGCGAGGAGTTCGAGCGACTCTGGGACCGGTACTCTTAGCCCCGACGTCTGAGCGCTCGGCGGACATCCGAGCCATTCGCCCTAGTGAAGTGGCCGCACGCCGAGGTTCCGGTGAGTTGGTCCTCTGCGGGACCTGAAGAGATGGGAAGAGGCGTTCTCGCCCTGACCGTCCCGTCGCGACGGCCCCGTGACCCAGCCCGGAAGCGGCGACTTGGCTGAAGTTGGTTTCGGGATTGTGAAAGGGTGAAGAGGTGAGAGAGAACGAAGAGGAATGCTCTCGGCCGCTCGGGGCCCAAACATGGATCGGGGGGCGCCTCACCCCGTCCTGCCCGTTCCCGTCGCATCGGCCCAAATGCGCTTCGCCAAGGTGTGTGACCGACGCGACGGGAACGGGCAGGACGGGGCGAGGCTTCAGAGTTGTGTGCACGGGTGCTGCTCGAAGCGG